>NZ_CP133777.1:957856-1277142 GCF_034347385.1 Actimicrobium sp. CCC2.4
CGAATCGATGGTCAGCTGTGCCCATTGCGGTATTTATGTTCCAGCTTCCGAAGCACTGACCGGACCGCAGGGGCAGCTGTATTGCAGTCCGGAGCACCGCGCTCTTCACGCGCCGTCCTGATGCAGCACTGGCGCGCTCACCGCCTCACGCTGGAGCCCGGGGGCGGATCCGCACGGGAAGAATACGCCGGTGCCAGCAGTACCTTGTGGCGCACGCTGCAAGCTTTCAATCTGTCGCGTTTCGTGATTGTCCTGCTGCTGCTGGTCTATCTTGGCGTGCTCGAGATGCGCAGTGCCGGCGACGACGTAGCGCCTCCCTATCTGCAGTTGTGCAGCGTGTACCTGTTCGCTTCAGCCGCTTTCTGGGTGCTGGCAGCACGCTCGCGCGAGCGCTTTCTGTTGCAGCTATCGACCCAGATCGCGGTTGATATCGTCCTCATTGCCACGCTGTTCGTGCTGGCCGGTGGTGCCCGCAGCGGACTGGCCATCCTGTTCCTGTTCCCGCTGGCCGGCGGGGCGATCCTCGCACCCCTGATTCTTGCGCTGTTCTACACGTCGGTAGTGGCACTGGTGCTGCTGTTCGACAGCGTCTGGCAATCGTTGCGGATGATGCCGGATGTGTCGATTTCTGCGGCCGGCTTGTACGGCATGGCCTTCTTCGCCGCAGCGGTATTGCTCAACCGGCTGGCCTCCAAGCTGATCAAGCAGGAGAGTCTCGCCGCGCAGCGCGGGCAGTCCCTGCAATTGCAGGAGGCGATCAACACGCTGATCATCGCCGACATGGGCGATGGCATCCTCGTGCTCGATGAAGACACCACCATCGTGACCGGCAATCCGGCGGCACAAACGATGCTCGGCGTTGCGCTGACGGGCGAACATGCCCTCGTGCGACTGGCCGACAGCCTGGCGCTGGCACCGATCGATGAGGCCCGGCTGGCATGGACCCGCCGTGTCGCCGGCGATGACGGCTTTGGCATCTACGTGATGCTCAAGCCGGCCGGGCGGCGTGATCTGGCAGCGCACCTGAAGCTACGTTTTGCGACGGTGCAGGCACCCGGTCTGGATCGTGAACGTACCGTGATCTTTTTGCAGGATGTCACCGAAATCGAAAACCGCGCGCAGGAGCTGAAGCTGGCATCGATGGGACGCCTGACTGCCAGCATTGCCCACGAAGTACGCAATCCGCTGTCGGCGATTTCGCATGCCGCGTCCTTGCTCGAAGAAGAGGCACCCGACCCGACGCGGGTTCGCTTGCTGGCCATCATCGAAGACAACGTGGCGCGCCTCAACCGCATGATCGAAGATATCCTGAAGCTCTCGCGCAAGGCGCAAGCACTGGGCGAGCCCTTGCCGCTGTCGGCGTTTCTGACCGGCTTGCTGGCGGAATTCGTGGATATCCACGGCTTGCCGGAGCAAGTCATTGTCGCTTCCGGCACAGCGGGTCACCGGGTGCGATTTGACCCGCTGCATTTGCGCGAAGTGATCGTGAACCTGCTGTCGAACGCGTTGCGCTATGCCAGCGGACGCAGCGGCAGTATTCGCCTCGATGTGATTGCTCTGGCCGGCAAGCGCATCGAACTGCATGTACAGGATGATGGCGTGCCGATCACGCCGGCGGTGCGCGCACACCTGTTCGAGCCTTTTTACACGACCTCCAGCAGAGGCACGGGACTGGGTCTTTATCTGGCGCGGGAACTGTGCCTCAACAACGAAGCGATGCTGGACTACGAGTACCGGCGCGAGGCGGACGACGCCTCCGAATCCAGCGGGCGCTTCGTAATCACCTTCGCCACGGCTACTATTCTTTAACGGGAAACCACTGATGAGTTCACCTCGTATCCTGGTCGTCGATGACGAAGCCGATCTGCGCGAACTGCTGGAAATCACGCTGCTCAAGATGGGCCTGGATGTCGATAGTGCCGAGACGCTGACGCAAGCGCGTGCCTTTCTGGCACAACGCGATTACGCGCTGGTGCTGACCGACATGCGCTTGCCGGACGGCCTCGGTATCGAGCTGGTCCACGAGATCACCGCCGCTGCGCGACCGATACCGATCGCGGTCATCACCGCGTTCGGCAGTGCCGACAATGCGGTCACCGCGCTGAAGGCCGGCGCCTTCGATTACCTGTCGAAGCCGGTACGGGTCGAGCAGTTGCGGCAAGTAGTGCACTCCGCGCTGCGCATTGACAAGGCCGAAGCGCCGGTGGCCAGTGGTACCGTGCCGCTGTTGCGTCTGGCCGGCGAGTCGGTGGCGATGCGCGACGTGCGCGCCCAGATCGTGCGCCTGGCGCGCAGCATGGCACCGGTGGCCATTACCGGCGAGTCGGGTAGCGGCAAGGAACTGGCCGCGCGCGATATCCACAGTCAGAGCGCGCGTGCCGGCAAGCCCTTTGTGGCCGTCAATTGCGGAGCGATTCCGGAAGCCTTGATGGAAGCCGAATTCTTTGGCTATCGCAAAGGGGCGTTCACCGGCGCAGTCGAAGACCGCGACGGGTTTTTCCAGGCGGCCAGCGGTGGCACCTTGCTGCTCGATGAAGTCGCTGATCTGCCGCTGGCGATGCAGGTCAAGCTGTTGCGGGCGATTCAGGAGCGGCGTGTGCGCAAGGTCGGCGCGACGGCCGAAGAACCGGTTGATGTGCGCCTCATCAGCGCCACCCATCAGGACCTGGCCGCTTGGGTCGAGCAGGGCAAGTTCCGGCAGGATCTGTATTACCGCCTCAATGTGATCGAGTTGCGCCTGCCGCCGCTGCGCGAGCGGCTCGATGATGTCGGCATGCTGTCCGACGTGATCCTGATGCGGCTGGCGGGAACCGATGCGCTCACGCTGCTGTCGGCCGACGCGCTGGCGGCATTGCGCGCTTGCGCCTTCCCGGGCAACGTGCGCGAACTCGAAAACATCCTCGAGCGGGCGCTGGCCTTTGCCAGCGATGGCGTCATCGAAGTTGCCGACCTGGCGCTGCGTCAGCCGCTGCCGGCGGCACTGCCCGCGCAAGCTCCAGAGCCCGCCGTGGTCGCGGCTGCGTCAGTGCCGCCCGATACCGCGCTGCCGGAGTCGCTGCCCGACCATCTCGACGAGGTCGAACGGCAGATCATCCGTAGCGCGCTGGCGCGCACCCGGTTCAACCGGACCCAGGCCGCCGAGTTGCTGGGCATCAGTTTCCGGCAACTGCGCTACCGGATGCAGCGGCTCGATATCCATGAACCCGAATAAACCGGACGACGTGTACCTGCACATCGACGCCGATGGCTGGTGCGCGCAAGCGCAGCAACTGCGCTCGCCCAATTGCGACGTGCGCGCCGACGGTATCGCCATCGACCTGCTGGTGATCCACAACATCAGCTTGCCGCCGGGGCAGTATGGCGGCCCGTACATCGCGCAGCTGTTCACCAACACGCTGGACTGCGATGCCCATCCCTACTTTGACCAGCTGCGGGCGTTGCGCGTGTCCAGCCATTTCGTGATCCGTCGCGATGGCGGTTTGCAGCAGTTCGTCTCGACCTTGCAGCGCGCCTGGCATGCCGGGGTTTCGCAGTTCGGTGAGCGGCAACGCTGCAATGATTTTTCGATCGGCATCGAGCTCGAGGGCAGCGATACCGAGCCGTTTGCTGATGCTCAGTACACCTGCTTGAGCCAGCTCAGCGGCGCGCTGCAACAGGCCCATCCGCTGCTGGCCGTGACCGGTCACGAGCACATTGCACCCGGTCGCAAAACCGATCCCGGCGCGTGTTTCGACTGGCTGCGCTATCGCACGCTATGGGCTGCCGATGTGCCACCCGGCGCACACAACGCGCTGCCGGCGTTTGTCACGGTCGCGCAAAAAACGCAACCATAAAATCTCTGCTTTTCTACAATTTAAATATTGCAGCATCTGTTCTAGCGAACTAGAATTAGTGCAAATCACGAAGGCGCAACTAGATCTAGTTAAATAGCTTGGTTAGCATCGTGAT
The DNA here is from genome assembly GCF_034347385.1 of Actimicrobium sp. CCC2.4. Lineage (NCBI taxonomy): Bacteria > Pseudomonadati > Pseudomonadota > Betaproteobacteria > Burkholderiales > Oxalobacteraceae > Actimicrobium > Actimicrobium sp. CCC2.4. The sequence goes on from NZ_CP133777.1 coordinate 961,805, forward strand.
TTTCTCTTTTGGTCGCGCAGTCGCGCTGACGCGATGTCGTCAGCGAGTGCGGTAGAAAAACCAGGAGCCTCCGCGGCCAGGGAGGTCATCTAACTTCTGGCGGCAGTGTGTTTGCCGCCCGACATCACGATAAAGGTATCGCATGTCATCTTCCTCGAACAACGCCGCCAATAGCGCCAGCAATACCACCAAGTCCCGCTTCGAATTCAGCGCTGCTGCCAACGCGCCAAGCGCGCCGCAACAGCAAGCGGCCCTGGCCGACTACCGCATCCTGCGTCGCAATGGTGCCGTCGTCGCCTTCGAACCATCGAAAATTTCAATCGCTGTTTCCAAGGCTTTCCTCGCCGTCAATGGCGGTCAGGGTGCCGCCTCGGCGCGCGTGCGCGAACTGGTCGAACAGCTCACCGCTACCGTCGTTGCCGCACTGGTGCGTCGCCAGCCAGCCGGTGGCACCTTCCACATCGAAGATATCCAGGATCAGGTCGAACTGGCACTGATGCGCTCAGGCGAACATGACGTCGCCCGCGCTTACGTGCTGTACCGCGCCAAGCGCATGGAAGAGCGCGCACTGCTGCAAGCTGCGCGTCCGGCGGCCGCCTCGGTACAACTGCATGTGACCGAAGACGGCCAGCGCCGCCTGCTCGACATGCAGCAAGTCCATAACCTGATCAATGCGGCCTGTATCGGTCTCGAAAAGCACGTCGATGCCAATGCCATCTTCGCCGAGACCGTCAAGAACCTGTACGACGGCGTGCCGGTCGAAGAGCTGCACAAGTCAGCCATTCTGGCGGCGCGTGCGCTGATGGAAAAAGATCCTGCGTACACCACCGTCACCGCGCGCATCCTGATGCACGTGATCCGCAAGGAAGTCTTCGGCAAGGAAGTCGCGCAAGCCGATGCCCAAGCCCATTACCTCGAATATTTCCCGCAATTCATCCACAACGGTATCGCCGCCGAGCTGCTCGATGCGAAGCTGGCCGAGTTCGATCTGGATCGACTCGCTAAAGCGCTGGTGCCGGACCGCGATCTGCAATTCGGCTATATCGGCTTGCAGACGCTGTACGACCGCTACTTCCTGCACATCCGTGACATCCGCATCGAAATGCCGCAAGCGTTCTACATGCGCGTGGCGATGGGCCTGGCACTCAACGAAGCTAACCGTGAAGAGCGCGCGATCGAGTTTTACAACCTGCTGTCGAGCTTTGATTTCATGAGTTCGACGCCGACGCTGTTTAACTCCGGCACGCTGCGCTCGCAACTGTCATCGTGCTACCTGACGACGGTGGCCGATGATCTCGAAGGCATCTACGACGCCATCAAGGACAACGCACTGCTGGCCAAATACGCCGGCGGCCTGGGTAATGACTGGACGCCGGTACGTTCGCTCGGTGCCCACATCAAGGGTACCAACGGCAAGTCGCAAGGCGTGGTGCCGTTCCTGAAAGTGGTCAATGACACGGCCGTTGCGGTCAATCAGGGCGGCAAGCGCAAGGGCGCGGTTTGCGCCTACCTCGAAACCTGGCATATGGACATCGAGGAATTCCTCGACCTGCGCAAGAACACCGGCGACGATCGCCGCCGTACCCATGACATGAATACCGCCAACTGGATTCCCGACCTGTTCATGAAGCGCGTGATGGAAAAAGGTTCGTGGATGCTGTTCTCGCCAAGCGAAGTGCCGGACCTGCACGACAAGGTCGGGCGCGCTTTTGAAGCCGCGTACACCGGCTACGAAGCCGCAGCGGCGCGCGGCGAACTGCGCATGTTCAAGAAAGTCGAAGCGCTCGACCTGTGGCGCAAGATGCTGTCGATGCTGTTCGAGACCGGTCATCCGTGGATCACCTTCAAGGATCCGTGCAACATCCGTTCGCCGCAGCAGCATGTCGGCGTCGTGCACAGCTCGAACCTGTGTACCGAGATCACCTTGAACACCAATGAATCCGAAATCGCCGTCTGCAACCTCGGCTCGGTGAACCTGCCGGCGCACATGAAAGACGGCCAGCTCGATCACGTCAAACTGCAGAAGACCATCCGCATCGCGATGCGTATGCTCGACAACGTCATCGACATCAATTACTACGCCGTGCAAAAGGCGCGCGATTCGAACATGCGTCATCGTCCGGTCGGTCTCGGCATCATGGGTTTCCAGGATTGCCTGCACATCATGCGCGTGCCGTATGCGTCGGCCGACGCGGTGACTTTCGCCGACAAGTCGATGGAAGCGGTTTGCTATTACGCCTACACCGCGTCGACCGAACTGGCCGAAGAACGGGGTGCGTACAGTTCGTACAAAGGCTCGCTGTGGGATCGCGGCATTCTGCCGCAGGACTCGCTGAAACTGCTGATGGAAGAACGCGGCGGCTATCTTGAAACCGACCTGTCGGAAGCGATGGACTGGACCCCGCTGCGCGCGCGCATCAAGCAGTTCGGCATGCGTAATTCGAATTGCGTGGCGATCGCCCCGACAGCCACAATCTCGAACATCATCGGCGTGGCCGCTTGCATCGAACCGACCTACCAGAACCTGTACGTCAAGTCGAACCTGTCGGGTGAGTTCACCGAGATCAACGAATACCTTGTGCGCGATTTAAAAGCACGCGATCTATGGGATGAAGTGATGATCTCCGACCTCAAGTATTTCGATGGCAGCCTGGCCCGCATCGATCGCGTGCCGCAAGAACTGCGCGCCATTTACGCGACCGCATTCGAGATCGAACCATCGTGGCTGGTCGAGGCAGCATCGCGCCGGCAGAAGTGGATCGACCAGGCGCAGTCACTCAATATCTACATGGCGGGTGCCTCCGGCAAGAAGCTCGACGAGACCTACAAGCTGGCCTGGTTGCGCGGTCTGAAGACCACGTATTACCTGCGTACGATCGGCGCCACGCACACTGAAAAATCGACCTCCAAGACCGGCTCGTTGAATGCGGTGTCGGCCGATGGTGTCAGCAGCGGCGTGGCACTGAGTGCCTACACCACGGCCGGTGCGGACGTCGACGGACCATCTTGCGTGCTGCGTCCCGGCGATGATGGTTTCGAAGAGTGTGAGGCGTGTCAATAAATGTGAAAAGAGATGCCGTATCCTCGCCTTCAGGCGATCGGCATCACGCAAGGCAATGGTCAGCAAGCTGAACCGGAAAAGGAAAATATTATGTTGAGTTGGGATGAAGAAGTAACACCGGCAGTCAATCCTGCCATCCGCAATGCCGTACTGCCGACCGCCGTGACGCCATCTACAGCGACAGCTGCAGAGGTCGCAGCCGATCCGTCGCTGGTGCCGCAGGCAGAACCAAAGGCCGACCCGGCGCGGCGCATGAATGCCGCCGACAAGCGCATCATCAATGGCAATACCGACGTCAATCAGCTGGTGCCGTTCAAGTACAAATGGGCCTGGGATAAATACCTGGCCGGTTGTGCCAACCACTGGATGCCGCAAGAGATCAACATGCAGCGCGATATCGAATTGTGGAAAAGCCCGAACGGCCTGACCGATGATGAGCGTCGTCTGGTCAAGCGCAACCTCGGCTTTTTTGTCACCGCCGATTCGCTGGCCGCCAACAATATCGTGCTCGGTACCTATCGCCACATCACGGCGCCGGAATGCCGCCAGTACCTGTTGCGCCAGGCCTTCGAAGAAGCGATCCATACGCACGCATACCAGTACATCACCGAGTCGCTCGGCCTCGACGAAGCCGAGATATTCAATGCGTACCACGAAGTCAAATCGATCCGCGACAAGGACGAATTCCTGATCCCGTTTATCGATGCACTGACCGACCCGCTGTTTACTACCGGCACCACCATCAACGACCAGAAATTATTGAAGTCGCTGATCGTGTTTTCATGCCTGATGGAAGGACTGTTTTTCTATGTCGGCTTTGCGCAGATTCTGGCGCTGGGACGTCAAAATAAAATGGTTGGCGCGGCCGAACAATACCAATATATTTTGCGTGACGAATCGATGCACTGTAACTTCGGCATTGATCTGGTCAACACGATCAAGATGGAAAATCCGCATCTGTGGACACCCGAATTCCGGGACGAAATCAAAGCGTTGTTTTTAACCGCAGTCGAGTTGGAATATCGTTACGCAGAAGATACAATGCCGCGTGGTGTGCTAGGGTTGAACGCACCGATGTTCAAAGGCTATTTGCGCTTCATTGCGAATCGCCGCGCACAGCAAATCGGACTGGAGCCGATGTTCGAAAACGAAGAAAATCCGTTTCCGTGGATGAGCGAAATGATCGACCTGAAAAAGGAACGCAATTTCTTCGAGACACGCGTCATCGAGTACCAGACCGGCGGTGCGCTGAGCTGGGAATAAGAATCCGGACAGACCGAAAAAAGCGACATGGGATCTTCAACATCCGCTCATGAAGGCACAGGAAGAACATGCAATCAACAACAATGACTTCTGTGTCCGCTGTCATCAGAAAAGGCGACGCCCTCATTTAATGGACAGCCACCTACGACTGCACGAAATGCTGTTGACGCCCTTGCTTCCGGTCGTGCCGGTAGCAACGGCGTGTCCGTTTAAAGAGAGAGTCGTCTTGTAGTACAACATACCGACGCTGGCGAGTTCGCCGGCGTTTTTTTTGGTTGCGACGAATGCGTTCCGCTCGCCCGTCGTGCGGCGCTACCCGCGACCAGAAGGCTGAAGTGCTGCATCAGTGAGGAGATGCAGCAGTTCGGCGATACCACATTCATAAGCGCAAACAGCCGCTGTTTGCGCCGATGAATAATCCGACCGGATCATCGCGCGATGCGCTGGTCGGGTTTCAGTCGAAGCAGGATTTTTTCCATCACGTGAAGGAGAAACAAAATGGCAACAGCACCAAAAAAAGCTGCGACGAAGTCGGTCGCGAAGAAAGCTGAGCCGGCCAAGAAAGCCGTAGCAGCAATCAAAGTCGAAGTAAAAAAAGTCGTCGCCAAAGTAGCCGCAAAACCGGCTGCGAAAAAAGTGGCTGCCGTTGCAAAAGCGGTGGCGAAAGCCGTCACCAAACCGGTAGCTAAAGCAGTCGCCAAACCAGCCGCCAAAAAAGCGGTGGTTGCCGCCAAGCCGCTCGCCAAAAAAGTCGCGGCCAAGCCAGTCGCCACAAAGGCCGTCGCCAAGCCTGCGGCTAAAGCCGTTGCCACAAAAGCCGTCGCCAAGCCAGTCGCTAAAAAAGCCGCCGTGAAGCCGGTTGCCAAAAAAGCGGCCGTGGTCGCGAAAGCCGCCGCCAAGCCAGCAGTCAAGAAAGCGGTTGCCGTGGCCAAACCGGTGGCTAAAAAAGCAGCACCTGTAAAAGCAGCGGCTGTCAAAAAGCCCGCAGCCAAAGTAGTGGTCAAGCCAGTGGCAAAGGCAGCTGCAAAACCTGCAGCGAAGACGGTTGCCAAGCCGGTCGCCAAGCCGGCTGCCAAAGTCGCAGCAAAACCGGCGGCCAAGCCTGCGGTGAAAGCCGTTGCCAAGGTCGCAGCAAAACCGGTTGCGAAAGTTGCCGCCAAGCCGGCAGCCAGGCCGGCTGCAGTGCCTAAAAAAGCAGCAGCGAAACCTGCCGCAGCCAAAACGGCAGCAGCACCGGCAGCGCCCGCTGCCGCGCCAAAAAAAGCCGCCGCAGCGAAGAAGTCTGCGACACCGGCAGCTGCTGCGCCGGTCGTTAAGACCGTGCTCAATCCGGCGGCGGCATGGCCGTTTCCAACCGGGACGCGCCCGCTGTAAAACGTTCCTGAGCAGCTTTCAGGCACAATGCCCGTTGCATGGCCTCCGTCGTGCAGCGGGTTTTTTTTGGAGAATGCACTTTGCTCAACAGTATTTTCATGCTGATTATCGATACCGTCGCCGGCATGCTTGCCGGTATGTTGTTGTTGCGATTCTGGATGCAGGCGATCCGCCTGAGACCGCCCAATCAAGTGGCGCACTTCATTTTTCAATTGACCGACTGGCTGGTCCTGCCGCTGCGGCGTGTGCTGCCGGGACTGGGTGGCTACGACTGGTCCAGCCTGGTCGGCGCCCTATTGATCGCGATGCTGGCGACGGCTGTCGAGGTAGCGCTGTTGTCCGGATTTGATGTGTCGCTGTTGCTGGCACTGACGCTGATGCGGGTAGGCCAGTGGATCCTGTACGGATTCATGGGGATGATACTGATCAGTGCCGTGTTTAGCTGGGTCAATCCGCAAGCGCCATTGGCACCGTTCATCGCCGCGCTGTCGGATCCGCTGTTGCGACCGGTACGGCGCATCGTGCCGATGATCGGCAATATCGACCTGAGCCCGTTGGTGGTGTTGCTGTTGTTGCAGATCGCGATGCAGTTGTTGCGCACGGTAGGCGCATCACTGCTCTGATGGCGCAGCCATCGCAGCCATGGTGCAGCCTGCATGCCGACGGTGTGCGGCTGGCGGTGCAGGTGGCGGCGAATGCAAAAAAAACCGAAGTCATCGGTGTCGCCGATGACGTACTCAAAATCAAGCTGCATGCCCAGCCGATCGAAGGCAAAGCCAATGACGCGCTGGTGCGATTCATTGCGGCACAACTGCATGTGCCGCGCACCGCAGTGACCGTCACGCATGGACTGACCAGCAAGCGCAAGCTGCTGCTGGTGCGGTCCGCTGGACTGAGCGTCGATGATGCGCGGCAGGCACTCTGGCCCGCCACGCCAGCGGGAACCTAGAAGCGGTAACCGAACGCCGCCTCGAAACGCTCTTCGATCTCAGTGCGTGTCGGTGCGTGGTTCTGCCCGCCCTGATGGCCAATCTTGATCGAGCCCATCAAGCTTGACAGGCGACCGATGGTCGGCCAGTCGAGTCCGTTGCTCAGCCCGTACAGCAGGCCGGCGCGGAACGCGTCACCACAGCCGGTCGGATCGATGACCGCCTCGACCGGTACCGGCGGGATCGACAGCAGCTCGCCGCCAACATAGATTTCAGCCCCGTTTTCACCGCGGGTGACCACCAGTGCGTCGACTTGCGTGGCGATTTGCGCCAGGCTCAGGCCGGTGCGTTCAGTGAGCAATTCAGCTTCGTAGTCATTGACGGCGACGTAGGTGGCCAGCGCTATAAAGTCGCGCAGCTCGGCACCGCTGAACATTGGCAGACCCTGGCCCGGGTCGAAGATGAACGGCACGTTCAGCGCGACGCAGTCCCGTGCATGCTGCAGCATGCCGTCACGACCGTCGGGAGCCACGATGGCGATGTTGAGCGGGCCGGCATCAGCGACCTTGTTGAGATGCGAAAACGTCATTGCGCCCGGATGGAAGGCGGTGATCTGGTTGCTGTCGGCGTCGGTGGTGATGAAGGCTTGCGCGGTCCATGCCTCGTCGATGCCGCGTACGCAGCGGGTCGTGATGCCTTGCAGTGCGAGGCGTTCCAGGTACGGCGTGCTGTCCTGGCCGACGGTCGCCATGATCAGCGGATCACCACCGAGCAGGTGCAGGTTGTAGGCGATGTTGCCGGCACAGCCGCCGAACTCGCGCCGCATGGCCGGCACCAGAAAGGCCACGTTAATCTTGTGTAGCTGGTCAGCCAGCAGCGCTTCGGCGAAGCGTCCTTCGAACGACATGATGGTGTCGTAGGCCAGCGAGCCGCAAATCAGGGAAGTCATGGAGTGGTCCGGAAAGAGGAGGGTGGGCGCAGTTGCGCGATCAGGGATAGAACAGGTAGACGCGGTAATTCGAGGCTTTTTGCTGCAACAGTTCGAAGGTGATGCGGGCGCTTTGCTCGCTGGCGGCTGCAAAGCCGCTGTCGGCTGCCGGTGCTTGCGGCAGATAGTCGACGGCAGTAAAAACGCGGCGGCTGACCGGAGCGCCGCTGCCGTCGAGCAGCGTCAGTTCGAGCGCCGGCCAGCGTTGCGGTAACGGGCTGCTGTTTCGCAGCAGCAGGTTCAGCGTGAAGGTGTTGGCAGCCGGGTTGAGCGTGATCAGCTCGCTCGATTCAATCGAGACCTGGCTGGCTTGTGCCAGCAGCGCGATGCGGCAGTCCCAGAGCGTGCACGCCTTGATCAGCCACGGCTTGGTTGCGGGTACGCGCGCGGCGATCTGATCGCGTAGTACGTAGACGGTTTGCCCGAGCGCGGCCAGCGCCAGCAGCACGACTAGCGCAATCAGCCAGAGCCGGCGACTGCGGCCCAGAAGCTGGCGACGCCGGCCGCGCGTCACGAAGCTGGGTTCGTCCGGCATCACATCGTAGGCCGGCTCGTCATCGGGCTCGCCGGCAGTACTAGTGGCCTTGTTGCTGCGCCACGGCCGTTGCTGCAACTGGGCTATGGTCTGCGCCAGTTCGTCAAGTGCCGGCTCGTCGTTATCCTGACGTGATTTGGCTTTCAGCGGAACCACGAAGTGCTCGTCGGCTGCCGGCAATCGGACCGTGTCAGCGTGGTCGTCCTCGTCGTCATAGGCGAGTCGCATCAGCGTCATGCGTTGCATCGGATCGGACGTCACGAGGGCATCGGCTGGCGCGATGATCGGATCGAAGGCCGGATAAAAGTCGTCCGAGTCAGCGGGGCGAGCCGGTACCGGAGCCGGCACCGACTCTTGTGCGGGTTGCAGTAATGCCGGCGGGGGCGCGGTGCCCGGCAATGCCGTCACGCCCGGTCGCAGCAAATGTTCGATACCGTTGAAGATCTGCTTGCAGGCACCGCAGCGCACCAGTCCGGCACGCAGTTTGAGCTGGTCGTGCGCGACGCGAAATGTCGTCTGACAGTGCGGACATTGCGTTGCGAGCGCCATCGCGGCTAGCGGCTGGTAATCAGCTTGCCCGACAGCGCGACCCAGCCTTCGCGTTCGGCCCAGACCGACAGGGGCAGGAACGGTGCGTAGGCGGCAATGACGTCATCAGCTTGGGTGGCCAGTACGCCCGACAGCACCAGTGCAGCACCGTCTGCCAGATGGGCACACAGCATCGGCGCCATCACTTTGAGCGGTCCCGACAGGATGTTGGCGACGACGATGTCGAAACGCTGCAAGACATCATCGTGATGGAATTCATCGGGCAGGAAATAATCGATTTCGCAATCGTTGCGGTCGCTGTTGAAGTTCGCCGATTCGATAGCCTGCGGATCGATATCGACGCCGATCACGGTGGCTGCACCGAGCTTTTTGGCCACCAGCGCCAGAATGCCGGAGCCGCAACCGTAGTCGAGTACCGACAGATCGGCGGGCGCATGGACTTCCAGCCATTCCATGCATAGCCGGGTGGTCGGATGACTGCCGGTACCGAAGGCAAGACCCGGATCGAGTTCGAGGATCAGGCCATCCGGATCAGGCGCGTCGTGCCAGCTCGGCACGACCCAGATATTGGTGCCGATATGGATGGGCGCGAATTGCGATTGGGTCAACCTGACCCAGTCCTGTTCTTCGACACTGCGCAAACTGAACGGCAGGTCGGCAGCGGCCAATGGCAGGCCGGCGATGGCGATCGCCCCGGCGATCAGGGCGTCGGTATCGGAGTCGCTGTCGGTCAGCACGACGACGCGGCTGCGTTCCCAGGCGGCCTGCTTCGGCTCCATGCCGGGTTCGCCGAACAGTGGCTGCTCGGCTGCCGTGCCTTCATCGGCATCCTCGACGGATACCGACAGCGCACCGGCTTCCATCAGCGCGTCCGACAGGCTTTCAGCCTGGTCACGCGCTACTTCAATGACGATTTCAGTCCAGCTCATGGGCGCGCTCTATTTGATGATGGTCGTGACCTTGGCGGTCTTCGGCAAATCCGGCTTGTTGGCCAATTTTTGTTCCAGGTAATGGATGTTGGTGCCGCCTTCAATGAAGCGCGCATCAACCATCAGTTCGCGATGCAGCGGGATGTTGGTCAGGATGCCTTCAACCACCATTTCTGACAAGGCGATCTGCATGCGCTTGATGGCCTGGTCGCGCGTGGCACCGTAGGCGATCACTTTGCCGACCATCGAGTCGTAATGCGGCGGCACATAGTAGCCGGCGTAGGCATGCGAATCGACACGGATACCGGGGCCGCCCGGGGCATGCCATGTCAAGATCTTGCCGGGTGATGGCGTGAACTTGAACGGATCTTCGGCATTGATGCGGCATTCGATCGCGTGGCCCTTGAGCTCGATGTCGCGCTGACGGAAGCGCAGCTTTTCACCGGCGGCGATGCGGATCTGTTCCTGCACAATGTCGATGCCGGTGATCATTTCGGTGACTGGATGCTCGACCTGCACGCGGGTGTTCATTTCGATGAAATAGAACTCGCCGTTTTCGTACAAAAATTCAAAGGTGCCGGCACCGCGGTAACCCATCTTGCGGCAGGCTTCGGCGCAGCGGTCACCGATGCGCTCGATGATCTTGCGCGGGATACCGACGGCCGGCGCTTCCTCGATCACTTTCTGGTGGCGGCGCTGCATCGAGCAGTCGCGTTCGCCGAGCCAGACGGCGTTCTTGAAGTCATCCGCCAGGATCTGGATTTCGACGTGGCGCGGATTCTCGAGATACTTTTCCATGTAGACCTCGGGATTGCCGAAGGCAGTCCCGGCTTCGGTCTTGGTCATCGTCACCGCATTGAGCAGCGCCGCTTCGGTATGGACCACGCGCATGCCGCGTCCGCCACCGCCACCGGCGGCCTTGATGATGACCGGATAGCCGACCTTGCGGGCGGTCTGAATGATGATCTTCGGATCGTCCGGCAATGCGCCTTCGGAGCCGGGCACGCACGGCACGCCGGCGCGGATCATGGCCTGCTTGGCCGAGACCTTGTCGCCCATCAGCCGGATCGATTCGGAACGCGGGCCGATGAAAACAAAACCGGATTGCTCGACGCGCTCGGCAAAGTCGGGGTTCTCGGACAGGAAGCCGTAGCCGGGATGGATCGCCTCGGCATCGGTGACTTCGGCCGCGCTGATGATGGCCGGCATGTTCAGGTAACTCAGCGCCGACGGTGCCGGTCCGATGCAGACCGACTCATCGGCCAGCTTCACATACTTGGCATCGCGGTCGGCTTCGGAATGCACAACCACGGTTTTGATGCCCATTTCGCGGCAGGCACGCTGGATGCGCAAGGCAATTTCGCCGCGGTTGGCAATAAGGATTTTTTCAAACATGGCGTGGGCTATCGGTTCTCGGTGTCGTGAAAGGGAGGAAGCAGGCGTGTCGGGCAAGCCGCAACACGCTGGAACGCTTGCGTCAGGCGATCACGAACAGGGGTTGGCCGAATTCGACCGGCTGGCCGTTCTCGACCAGGATGTGGGTAATCACGCCGGTGGCATCGGCGTCGATTTCATTGAGCAGCTTCATGGCCTCGATGATGCACAGCGTATCTCCTTCTTTTACGTTCGCACCGACCTCGACATACGCCGGCGTGCCAGGGGCGGAGGAGCGGTAGAAGGTGCCGACCATCGGCGACTTGACGATGTGGCCAACCGGCTCTTCGTCGACCGGAGCCGCAGGCGCAGCAGCCGGGGCAGGCGTGACTTGCGGAGCCATCATCTGTTGCGGTTGCATCATCATCATCTGGCCTTGGGCAGCAGGTGTCTTGACGATGCGGACCTTGCTTTCGCCCTCGGTGACTTCGAGTTCGGCGATGTCTGACTCGGCAACCAGATCGATCAGTGTCTTAAGTTTTCGTAAGTCCATGTAGAACCCCTTGGAATGGTTGCGTGTTGCAAATAGATGGGAGCCGGAACAATAACGGGTGAACCGGCAAATATAGGATGAAAATGCAGCTCAGGAGGCGCTGGTCGCGCCGGGCAACGGCGTCTTGCGCCGGTGTCGACAGGCCCCGACAGCGGCGACGCATTCTGCGAAGTCAGGGATCACCGATGTGTCCCGACCATGAAAGGCCGCCCGTCCGACAGGGCAGGGTGCCTGATTGCGTACCAGTCCTGGCACGATTCATTACGCAAAAGCAGCTTTGTAGCCATCGAAATTGCTTACTCCGTTTGACGACGATCGCCGCATTTTGCCGTGGAATGGCGTCGGGTGGCAAGGAAAACCCATGCAATACTCTTACAGGCCAGCAATATCTCGCCGGACTTCCTGCATGTTCAGCCGGCCCAGATAGGTCTTGCGAACCTGGCCGTCGCTACTGATGAGCACCGAAAAAGGCAGGCCACCGGCCTGATTGCCGAACTGGCGGGTCAGTTCGCTGCCGCCCATGCCGCCAACATAGAGCGGATAGCTGACCGGTAACTTCAAGGCGAACTCGCGCAGGCTGGACGGCGAATCGATGCCGATACCGATCACATGGATCGACTTGCCTGCCAGTTCGGTATGCAGGGCCGATAATTCCGGCATCTCTTCGACACAGGGCGCGCACCAGGTCGCCCAGAAATTGACCAGCAGCGTCTGGCCTTTCCATTGCGCCAGCGCCTGCGGCTGATCTTTCAGGTCGGGCAATGTCATGCCGAACAGATTGCTTACCGCCGTCACTTGCGGTGCGGCCGGTGCCAGCCGGTGCCAGCCGAACCACGCGCCGGCACCGGCGAACAGCACGGCGGCCAGCAACAGCACACTTGTCGATCTTTTCATGGGTATTCGCTTTTTATGAGTTGTCGGACGGCGGCCAGGTCGGCCCGTTCAATCTTGCCGTGATTGCCGCGCAGGTCATCGATCGCATGCAGTGACAGGTGCACGCCTTCGTTGTGCCACATGAAGCTGACAATTTCGAGTGGATCGCCACCGGGACGCTGACGGGCACCTTCGGAGACGTCGAACTGGACGTCCTTGTTCAGCAGGTAGATCTCGACATCTTTCGGGCTTTCGGCGAACAGGTGCAGGTGGATATCGGAATGATTGCCCGCCGTGCCATTGAGTACCGCGCCGACCAGATACGGCGAGAATTGGGTCAGCTCGGTCATCAGTTCAATGGCCAGTTCGCGCAGTTGCTGCAAACGGGCCGGTTGGGTGTCACCAAAGAACAGCTCGTTATAGAGGCGCACTTCCGCTTCGATTTCAGTATTGTCCGGGAGCACGTCGCCGCGCGGCTTGCTGTTACCCAGTAGTTGCTTGACGGCCTTGCGTTTGGCGGTGCCGAAATCGGCCCCGTCTTCGGCAATCATGCGCGCCGCCGCGGCAGCGATTTCGGCGCGCAGCAGTTCGGTTTCGGAGGGGGTGTGAATGTCCATGCAGCCGATGATAACCCGTCGCGCCGGCGCTGCGGCGAGGTAGCGCAGCAGGAGGATTTTTGCTCCGTCCGACGATCGGTTCGGCACCTCACATTTTTGTTATAATCCGGCCCCTCCTGCTTCGCCATCACTTTTCCTACTACGCACCCGACCGTTCGTAACCGGAAGCTGTTTTGATCGACGCATCCATTCACGTCGTCACAAATGCAACCCCGAATTCAGAACATGACCCTTCGCATTAAAACGTTATCGTTGAAGCCGCGCATTGCCGCCGCCACTCCTGTCGAACCTGTCGTCGTGATTGCGCCTGGCGCGCCTGCGGATGGCGAGGTAGCGGCCGGACCGGTGATCGTGGTGCGGCGTTCGCGTCTGGCACGGCATGACGCGCCGGGGTGCGTGGCGTCCAATGATGTCAATGCCGAAGTCAACGCGGAGCCGGTCGTGGAGCCCGTGGTCGAGCCGGTTGTTGAGCCTGTCATCGAGCCGGTGCCGGTCCCGGTCCCGGTAGTCGATCCCGTGATCGATCCCGTGATCGAACCGGTGATTGATCCCGTGACCGTACCGGTGACGGATCCTGTCATCGCTCCTGTTATCGCTCCTGTCAGTGATGCGGTCGACGAATTCGTTAGTGCCTACGAAGCGGTCCCGCAGCCGTCCGGTCCGCCACCTGTCGTGATCCAGAAAGTATCGCGCCGCGCGCTCGTCCGGCCGCAGGTAGCCGAGCCGGTGGCCGGGGTGCCGGTCGAAGCCGCCGTGGCACCCGTCGTCGTGCAGAAAGTCGTGCGCCGTTCGGTCGTGCTGCCGGCGGCCGTGAGTGCGCCTGTCGTCGTGAGTAGCGAACCGGTCCATTCGCTGGCGCTGGCCAAGAAGGCAGCCAAGCTGGCGTCTCCGGTGACAACAACCCGTAAAACAGCGAGCCCTGCCGCACGTGCCGGCGCGGTCAAGGCAGCGCTACAGCCTGCCGCCACAGTCGCCGTGGTTGCCGCTGCCGTCGCCATGACGATTTCGCCTGCCGTGATCGCCGCTTTTGCTGCCCCTGCACCGCGCGCGGCCAAGGGCAAGGATGGCGGATCGCGCTCGACCATTCCGACCCCGGCACTGAGCCTGGAAGAACAAGAACTGCGCCTGCTCAAGATCAAGACCCTGATCAAGATCGGCAGCGACCGCGGCTACCTGACCCACGCCGAAATTAACGATCACCTACCCGACGAAGTCGCCGAAGGCGAATCGATGGATCGCATCGTCGCGACTTTCAATGACATGGGCATTGCGGTCTACGAAAAAGCGCCGGACGCCGACACGCTGCTGCTGTCCGACAAGGTCGCGTCCAGCCACGATGGTGCCGAAGCAGCGGTGGCGACAGCGCTGTCATCGATCGATGCCGACTTCGGCCGCACCACCGATCCGACCCGCATGTATCTGCGCGAGATGGGATCGACCCCGCTATTGAGCCGCTCCGAAGAAGTCGAGATCGCCAAGCGCATCGAGGCCGGCCTGGCCGACATGATGCAAGCCATCTCGGCCTGCCCGATGGTGGTGGCTGAATTGCTGGCCGTGGCGCAAAAAATTGCAGCCGATGAAACCGCCATCGACGATGTCGTCGACGGCGAAGCCGATGTGCCCGCCGCCGATGCGTCGCAGGCCGAAGCCGAGCTTGAGGTGACTGAAGAGACCAGCGAATCCGATGAATCGGATGAGGCTGACACCGCCGCCGATGTAGTCAGTCAGGCCGACAGCGACATGCTGTCCGCCGCGCAGCTGGCCAACCTGAAGCGGACCAGCCTGGCGCGTTTCGAGACCATCGGTCAACAGCACGCACGCATGCTGGTGGCCGCCGCCACCGATGGTTTTCATTGCAGCGCGTATGCCGATGCCCAGGCCATCATCTCGGCCGAAATGCTGCGCATGCGCTTCACGGCCAAGATGGTCCAGAAATTAAGCGAATCACTGCGCGCCCAGATGAGCGAGATGCGCGGGATCGAAAAGCAAGTGCTGGAGCTGGTGGTCAATCGCGGCGGCATGCCGCGCAGCCTGTTCATCGCGACCTTTCCCGGCAATGAAATCGACCTCGGCTGGATCGATCTGGTGGTGGCCGGACAGCAAGCCTATTGCGTCACGCTGGCCCGCCAGATACCCGCCATCAAGGAATTGCAGACCCGGCTGATGGCCTTGCAGGAGCGCGTCGGTTTGCCGCTGCCGCAACTGCGCCGCGTCAGCAAGCAAATGTCGACCGGCGAATTGCGGGCCCGTCAGGCCAAGCGCGACATGACCGAAGCCAATTTGCGGCTGGTTGTATCGATCGCCAAGAAGTACATCAACCGCGGCATGCAATTCCTCGACCTGATCCAGGAAGGCAATATCGGCTTGCTCAAGGCGGTCGATAAATTCGAGTACCGGCGCGGCTATAAGTTTTCGACCTATGCGACCTGGTGGATACGCCAGGCCGTGTCGCGCGCGATTGCCGATCAGGCCCGCACGATCCGGGTGCCGGTGCACATGCTCGAAACGGTCAACAAGCTCAACCGGATTGCCCGCCGCATCCTGCAGGAAACCGGCGTTGAAGCCGACCTGCCGACGCTGGCGCTGCACATGGAACTGACCGAACAAAAAGTGCGCGAGATCATGAAGATTGCGCGCGAGCCGATTTCGATGGAGTCGCCGGTCGGTGACGATGGCGATTCGCAGCTCGGTGACTTCATTCAGGACAGCACCACCACCGCGCCACTCGAAGCGGCCGTCGATGCCTCGATGCGTACCGCCATCAAGGAAGTCCTCGATGCCTTGCCACCGCGCGAAGCGAAAATCCTGCGCATGCGCTACGGCCTCGATACGCAGTCGGATCACACGCTCGAAGAAGTCGGCAAGCAGTTCGAAGTCACGCGTGAACGGATCCGTCAGATTGAAAGCAAGGCGCTGGTCAAACTGCGCCATCCGTCGCGGGCCGACAAACTGAAGATATTTGTCGAAGGTAACTGACAAGACGCTACTTGTGGGTAATACTCGGCTCCCGGCCGGTTGTTTGGCTTGAGCCGCGCTGCACTGCCTGCCCGCCACGGAGAATCGATGCTTCAGTTATTACCGTTTTGTTGCGCATGAAGTTGGACCTGCATTCCTGGCGGACTCGCCTCGGTGCGGCACTGAGTTTGCGCATCCGCATCGTCGCTGCAGTGCTGCTGACGATGTTGGCGGCTACGGTCACCGTGATGCTGGTGTCACTGTCGCTGGGCCGGCAGGAAATGAAAGAAATCATCACGACCGAGCAGGGCGCACTGCTGACCCGCACTGCCGATCAGATCGATCAGAAATTCGAACGCCGCCTTGCCTCGTTGGCACTGCTGGCCAAAAAAATCGCGCAAACGAACGCGGCCGGCCCGCAGGCATTGCAGCATTATCTGGAAGACCAGTCCGAATTATTGGTGTGGTTCGATAACCTGCTGGTGGCCGGGATCGACGGTGCGGTGCTCGCCAACATGCATTACCCGGCCAGTCGTAGCGGGGTTAGCCTGACCGGTCGGGATTATTTTCAAGACACCCTGTCACTGCGCACCGGTGTCATTTCGCGGCCGGTCAGCAGCGTCATCACAAACCGTCCGGTAATACTGATCACTGCACCGGTATTTGACTCTTCCGGCAAGATGGTGATGGTGCTCATTGGTACTATCGAGCTGGCAAAAGATAATTTTGTTGCCAGTCTGGGTAAGGCGCACATCGGCAAGTCGGGCTATTTTTTCATCATGACGTCCGATGGCGTGTTTGTGTCGCATCCGGATACCACGCGGATATTGCAGCCGGCGCATCCGTTTCTGGCGGCCAGTCCCGCGCTGGTACGTGCGATGGAGGGCTTCGAAGGAACCATCGAGTCGCCCGACAGTCTCGGTGCCCCCAGTCTTTTTTCATTCCGCCGCCTGTACAGCACCAGCTGGATCGTGGCATCGGTACAGCCAGCCCGCGAAGCTTTTTCGACCATCGACCGCGCCGAACGGCGCTCTCTGTTATTTGTGTTGTTGCTGGCGCTGTGCGTAGGACCACTGGCGTGGTGGGCGATCGACCGCCAGTTGCGACCGCTCGATCAGCTGGCCGGTCGCATCGATGCGGTCCGGCAGCGGCCGTCGCTGGTAATGCTCCCGGTGGTGTACGCCGCGACCGAGTTCGGGCGGCTGGCACAGTCGTTCGACGAACTGATGCGCGAGCGCCTGCTAGCCGATAGCCGTTATCAGCGCAGCGCCGAGGAATTGCGGGCAGCGACCGACAGCAAGCTTGATGCATTTTTCGTTCTGCAAGCCGAGCGCAACGCAGCCGGCGAGGTGATCGATTTTCGTTTCAGTTATATCAACGACATTGGCTTGCGGCTGTTAGGACTGGCGCGCGAACAGGTCATCGGGCAAGGCCTGTGCGAGCTATTGCCGGTCAACCGGACCGACGGGTTTTTTGACCGTTACGTGCAGGTCCTGCAATCGGGCATCCCACTGAAGGAAGAGTTCGCCATCGACACGCCTGGCATCCATGCGACCTGGTTGGCGCATCAGGTCACGCCGTTAGCCGATGGCGTGGCGATCACCTCGCGTGATATCAGCCAGCGCAAGCGGGACGAACTGGAACTGTCGACCAACCGTACTTTCCTGCAATCGCTGATTGATCATTTGCCGGTGATCGTCTATTCGAAAAGCATGCAAGCGCCGACCTACGGTCAGTTCGTGTTGTGGAACAAGGCAGCCGAGCGGCTCACCGGATTGACTGCGGCGGTGGTGATTGGCAAGACCAGCGGCGAACTATTTGCGCCGGACAGCGCGGCGGTCTATGACGAGCATGACCGGAAAATCATGGCGCGCCGCACGTCCATCGGCATACCGGGTCATCCAATGCGCGCGCTGGACGGTACGGTACGGATGTTGCGCACGCACTCGCTGCCGGTGTTTGATGCGGCCGGCGAGGTCGACTTCATACTCGGCATTTCGGAAGACATCACTGAACTGCATGCCGAACAACTCGCGCTGGAAGCGAGCGAGGAACGTCTGCGCGTGACACTCAATTCGATTGGCGACGCCGTCATCACGACCGACATGCAGGCCCGGGTGACCTACCTGAATCCGGTTGCCGAGCGCATGACCGGTTGGCTGTTGAGCAACGCGACCGGCCGGCCGCTGACCGAGGTGTTCCGGATTTACGCGGGCGATGACGACGTGCCGCTGTCTGATCCGGTGGCCGGGGTGATTGCCACCGGTGTCGCCAGCAGCACGCCGGGCAGTGCGATGCTGGCCGGCCCCGGCGGGGCACGCGCTGCGATCGAGGATATGGCATCACCGATTCGCGATGCCGGTGATGCGATGCTGGGCGTGGTGTTGGTATTCCACGATGTCAGCCAGGCCCACCGGATGGCCGAACAGATGACGCATCTGGCCGCGCATGATGCGCTGACCGGACTGCTCAACCGGCGCGAATTCGAGCGCCGGCTTGAACAGGCGGTCGCGTCGGCCACCCGCGACGGCATGGAACACACGGTGATGTACCTTGATCTGGACCAGTTCAAGATCGTCAACGATACCTGCGGCCACGTCGCCGGCGATGAATTGCTGCGCCAGCTGACCACGCTGCTGCACGCAAAACTGCGCCAGAGCGATACGCTGGCCCGCCTCGGCGGTGACGAGTTCGGCGTACTGCTCGAACACTGCGGCACCGTGCCGGCGCTGCGCGTGGCCGAGCAGTTGCGCCAGACCGTCAGCGATTTCCATTTTGTGTGGCTCGACAAATCCTTTCCGATCGGGGTGAGCATCGGCCTGGTCACGTTCGGCGCGGGCATCACGACGCCGGATATTTTGCGCATGGCCGACAGTGCCTGTTACGTCGCCAAGGACAAGGGTCGCAACCGGGTCCATGTGTACTCCGAAGAAAATGCCGAGCTGGTTCACCGGCAAGGTCAAATGAGCTGGGTAACGCGCTTGCGGCAGGCGCTCGACGAAGACCGTTTCGTGCTGTTCTGCCAGCCGATCATGGCACTCGGTCAGCGCCAGGGCAGCCATGAAGAGCTCCTGCTGCGCCTGCGCGCCGACGACGGGTCGCTGATCCCGCCGATGGCCTTCATTCCGGCGGCCGAACGCTATGGCCTGATGCCGGCGCTGGACCGCTGGGTGATCCGGCGAGCGCTGGCCACGCACGCGTTGCGTCACCCGCCCGGTGGCGCACCGGCGCTGGTGGCGATCAATCTGTCGGCTACCTCGATTTGCGACGAGACCTTTCTGCCCTTCGTGCTGGCCCAGTTCGCCCTGACCGGCGTGGCACCGTCGGAAATCTGCTTCGAGGTTACCGAGACCGCGGCCATCGCCAACCTTGGCGAAGCTACCATCCTGATGCGTGCACTCAAAGCGATAGGCTGCAAATTTTCGCTGGATGATTTTGGCAGCGGGATGTCGTCGTTTACTTACCTCAAGCATTTGCCGGTGGATTACCTGAAGATCGATGGCAGCTTCGTCAAGGACATGATCGACGATCCGGTCGACCGCGCAATGGTCGAAGCGATCCACCGGATCGGCCATGTGATGGGCTTGCAGACCATCGCCGAATTCGTCGAGAGCGAGGCCATCATTGCGGCGTTGCGCGAGATCGGGGTCGATCATGCGCAGGGGTATGCGATTGGCAAACCGGTGCAGTGCGATGTGAGTTGAGGCGTGCGCTCAGGCGCAGGGTGCAATAACCGCAGGGCATTGCACCGGTTGAGTTCCGGCGACCGTTTCCTTATCTAGTCACCGTTCGTCCTGAGCTTGTCGAAAGAAGCTTGTCGAAGGAAGCTTGTCGAAGGCGCACAGTCGTGCGCGCCTTCGACAAGCTCAGCACCGTAAGGAGCAATAACCGAAGGGCATTGCACCGAATGGTCCGCTTGCGGTTGATGAAATTGTCTGTACTCCGTCACGACCAAGCCGGGAGCGGCCCGGCAGCCGGTCACTTCTTTTTGCTTCGCCAAAAAGAGAGTAACCAAGAAAAAGGCGACCGCGATGCGGCTGCCCTTCGGGTTCCCAAAAGCCGAAGCCAGTCAGGGGGAAGGCCGCAAACTCGCTACGCTCAGACAGTGCGGCCTTCTGATCCCCTGCCTGACTCCGACTTTTGGCAGCTGCCTCAATGCGGAACAGGTCAACGGCCACTTCAACAGCAACCGCCACTTCAACAGCAACCGCCACTTCAACAGCAACAGCAACCGCCACTTCAACAGCAACAGCAACCGCAACAGCAACTTTAAAAGCAGCTTCAACTTCAACAACACAGGGTTGCCGTTGCTGTTGAAGTGGCCGTTGCTGTTGCTGTTGCTGTTGCTGTTGCTGTTGCTGTTGCTGTTGCTGTTGCTGTTGCTGTTGCTGTTGCTGTTGCTGTTGCTGTTGCTGTTGCTGTTGCTGTTGCTGTTGCTGTTGCTGTTGCTGTTGCTGTTGCTGTTGCTGTTGCTGTTGCCGTTGCCGTTGTCGTTGCCGTTGAAGTGGCCGTTGACGTTGACCTTCCCCGCATTGAGATAGCTGCCAAAAGTCGGAGTCAGGCAGGGGATCAGAAGGCCGCACTGTCTGAGCGAAGCGAGTTTGCGGCCTTCCCCCTGACTGGCTCCGGCTTTTGGGAACCCGAAGGGCAGCAGTCTCGCGGTCGCCTTTTTCTTGGTTACTCTCTTTTTGGCGAAGCAAAAAGAAGTGACCGGCTGCCGGGCCGCCCCCGGCTTGGTCGTGGCGGAGCACATAAAACACAAACTACCAACGACCGTAACCCAACCCAAGCCAACCCAACCCAACCCAACCAGCGAACCGTACATACGAAAAACGTGAGCGCTCATGCCCGCCAACCCCGCTTACGCCAGCGGTGACACCGTCTGTCGCGCCACCAACGCCGCTGCCGCCGAGCGGGTTTCGACCCCGAGCTTGACGAAAATATGTTCCAGATGCTTGTTCACCGTGCGCGGGCTCATGCCGAGGATGTCGGCAATATCGCGGTTGGTCTTGCCCTTGGCCAGCCACGCCAGCACATCGTGTTCGCGCGGCGTCAGCTGGTAACCGGCAAGCGTCGGCGCTGCCGCAGCGGCTTTGGCGGTGATGACTTCATCGAACAGCAGCAGCAAATCGCCACTGCGTTCACCACGCGAAAAACGGATGCACAGCGCGCTGTCCTGTTGTTGCACCCGCAGTGGTGCCACAGCCCCCGGATCGGCGCCGGCCAGGACCAGGTGTGCATCGATCCAGCCGCTCAGCAAGGGCGGCAGCGCACCGGTATCGCGCTGCGCAAAATACTGCTCCATCCAGGCCAGCGCCTTGCTGGTCTGCCATAGCGGCAAGCCTTGCCGGTCCAGCACGATGACCGCGTGGGCACTGGCTTCGCTGGCCGTGTTCGCCAGCGAAATCTGACTCGCGCTGCGCAGTTGCGCGACGATGCGCACGATCACTTCGCGCGGTTGCAAGGGCTTGATCACGTAATCATTGCCACCGACCTCGAAGCCGCGCACCACGTGTTCGGTCTCGGTCAGGCCGGTCATGAAGATCACCGGAATATGACGCGCGCCGGGCAGCGCGCGGATGCGCCGGCAGGTCTCGAAACCGTCCATGCCCGGCATCACCGCATCGAGCAGGATCAGGTGCGGCGTGACGTAACCGAGTCGCTCCAGTGCAGCGGCCCCGTCAGTGGCGACCAGCACCAGGTAACCGGCTTCATCGAGCGCATCCGAGAGTACCGCGAGGTTCTCGGGGACGTCGTCGACGATCAGGATCACATGCTGGTCAGAGGGCAGGGGGAGCATCGTGGATGGCTTCTTTTAGTCGGGCGGCAAAGTCGTTCAGGCGGAAGCGCCTGACCAGTTCGCGTAGTTCGGTCGTGAAGGCGAGTTGCGACGGCGTATGCTGTTCCAGCTCGGTCAGCTTGGCGAGGATGCCTTTGACGTAACCGATCGCGCCGAGTTCGAGCAGCGCTGCGAGCTCCTCGGGCGGGGGCCGCGTCGCCGGTGCCCCGGGCAGGACGGCCGGCAGCGGCATGGCGATCCAGTCGAGCTTCAGATGCAACTTGATCTTGGCCAGCAATTCGAGCAGCGAGACCGGCTTGACGATAAAGCCGTCATGGCACGGGAAGCCGGCGCGCCCGGCGGCGAGGTCGAAGGCATTGGCCGAGACGATCAGCAGCGGCAGCGTCGCGGTGCCAGGAAGCGCGCGGATGGCGCGGCTGACGGCCCAGCCATCCATCTCCGGCATCGCGATATCGAGCAGCACCAGGTCCGGCGGGGCGGCACGGATGCTGGCCAGACAGGCGGCGCCGCTGCCGGCCTCGGTGATGGCAAAGCCCATCGGCAGCAGCATCTGCGCGAGCATCGTGCGCTGGCCGGGCTGGTCATCGACGATCAGGATGCGCCGGCGCGTACCGGTGTAGCCCGACAGCGGATCGACCAGCGTTAGCGCCGCACGCGGCGCATGGACCGTCGGCAGATACAGCTTGAGCAGGAAGCAGCTGCCGCGTCCGGGTGTACTGGTGACGGTCAGTTCGCCGCCCATGATATGGGTCAGCATGTTGCTGATGGTCAGTCCCAGGCCGGTGCCGGCGGCGGCGCGCAGGTCGGCGCTGACGGTGCGCTCGAACGGATAAAAGATGCGTTCGGCTTCGTCGGCGGTCATGCCGATGCCGGTGTCCTCGATCGAGAAGTGCGCCATGTCGCGCCCGTAGTTCAGGCGCAGCGTGACCGCGCCGGTATCGGTGAACTTGAGCGCGTTGCCGAGCAAGTTGATCAGGATCTGGCGCACCCGCTTGTGGTCGGCGCGGACCACATCGGGCACGCGGTCGTTGCAGACGAAGGCGAACGCCAGGCCTTTTTCGGCAGCCAGCGGGGCGAACATCTGCACGATTTGCTCGAGGAAGGCGGGCAGCGCCAGTTCGTCGGTGTCGAGCCGCATCTTGCCGGCTTCGATCTTGGCGATGTCGAGCAAGCCATCGATCAGGCTGAGCAAATGGTTGCCGCTGCGATGGATCACGTCGATCGCATCCTTGCGGTGCGGCGGCATGGCCGGATCGAATTGCAGGATTTGCGCGTAGCCGAGGATGCTGTTGAGCGGCGTACGCAATTCATGGCTCATGCCGGTGATGAAGCGGGTCTTGGCGAGATTGGCCGACTCGGCGGCTTCCTTGGCGCGCTGCAGTTCGGCATCGGTTTTTTCGTGCGCGGCGATTTCCTGCAGCAGCAACCGGGTCTGGCGATCCGACTCTTCATGCGCGATGCGACGGCTGTCGGCAGTGAGCACCAGCCACCAGACCCCGACCCCGGTCAGCAGCATCAGGCTGAAGAACAACTTGACGAAAATCCAGCCGAGCTTGTCTTGTCCGGCGATTGACGACAACGTCGTCTGCTCCTGCGCGTACAGCAGCCACAGCAGCAGCGCCAGCCCGCTGCCAAGCAGGACGAGCACAATCAGGTAGCGGCTCAGTCGGGTTTGCAGGCGATCGGCCAGCTTGGCCGGCAATACCGCCATCAGCTGTTCGGGCAAGCGCGCAGCGACCTTGCAGCGATCGTTGCAGCGTACGTCGAGCGTGCAGCACAGCGAACAGATCGCGCCCTGATAGGCCGGACAGTGCGCCATGTCCTCGGTCTCGAAGGTGTTCTCGCAGACCACGCAACGGCGCGTGACCAGCCCGTCGCGCGGCAGCGTATCGGCTCGCGCAAGGTAATAGCGCCCGCGCGTGGCAAGCGCAATCAGCGGTGCCAGCAGCAGCGCGCTGCCGAGCGCGATGAACGGGGCGAGGGCCTGCGGCAGGCCCCCGAACAAGCCCGCCATCGCCAGCGCCGATAGCAAGGTCGCACCGAGCATCGCACCCACGCCGACCGGATTGATGTCATACAGATGCGCGCGCTTGAACTCGATATGCGGCGGACTCAGGCCGAGCGGCTTGTTGATGACCAGGTCGGCGACCACCGCACCGATCCATGAAATCGGCACCAGCGAATAGATCCCCAGCACATGCTCGAGCGCTGCGAAGACCCCCAGCTCCATGAGCAGGATCGCGATGAGCACATTGAACACCAGCCACACCACGCGGCCCGGATGGCTGTGCGTGAGCCGTGCAAAAAATTCGACCAGGCCAGCGATCCGGCATACGCGTTCGTGACGTTGATCTTGACTTGCGACACCACGACGAACAGCGTTACCGCCGCCAGTATCCAGGCCGGATTCGAGAACACGTAGCCGAACCCGACCAGGTACATCCGGGTCGGTTCGATGGCCTGATCCATCGGCACTTGATGCTGGATCGCCAGGAAGGCCAGTAGCGCACCGCCCAGCATTTTGGCTGCGCCCAGCACGACCCAGCCGGGTCCGGCCAGCAGCAGGGCCGACCACCACCGCACCCGGTTGACCGCGGTTTTTTCGGGCAGGAAGCGCAGAAAATCGACTTGCTCGCCGATCTGCGCGATCAGTGCAAAAGCGACCGCTGCGGCCGCCCCGAACAGCGTCAGGTTGAACGACCCGCCGTCTTCGGCGCGGCCGGAAAAATGCATCAGGTCGTTTAGCGCAGTCGGTTCTTTGTAGAGCACGCACGCATACGGCAGCACCAGCAGCACGATCCAGATCGGCTGGGTCCAGAGCTGCAGGCGGCTGATCCAGGTGATGCCCCAGGCCACCATCGGAATGATCACCAGCGAACAGGCGATGTAGCCGAGCGCCAGCGGCAAGCCGGCATACAGCTGCACCGCCTGCGCCATGATCGACGCTTCGAGCGCAAAGAAAATGAAGGTGAACGACGCATAGATCAGCGACGTGATGGTCGAGCCGATGTAGCCGAAGCCGGCACCGCGCGTCAGCAAGTCCATGTCGACGCCGTATTTGGCGGCGTAATAACTGATCGGCAGGCCGGTCAGGAAGATCAGCACCGACACGCACAGGATGGCCCAGAACGCATTCGAGAAACCGTAGCTCAGCGTGATTGCGCCGCCTATCGCTTCAAGCGCGAGGAAGGACACGGCCCCCATCGCGGTATTGGCCAGGCTGAACTCGGACCACTTGCGAAACGCGCGCGGCGTGAAGCGCAACGCATAGTCTTCGAGCGTCTCGTTGGCGACCAGGGTGTTGTAGTCGCGGCGTATCTTGATGATGCGTTGGGGCGCTGCCGTAGGCACAGGGTTCTCCGGCGGAAGGGGACTAGGGGCAAGCAGTCTTAGCAAGTTTTAAACCAGCGGATGCGACCTTGTGGCGCAGGATTTTGTGCGACATCGGGACGACGGCGCACTGGAATGGAGGATGTTTGCCTTGGCGTGGTGCGCGTGCACGGAACCATATCGCCGGATCGGCTACTCATGGCGAGTTCAACTACCTCGAGAAATTAACATGGGCAACATGATCAGAAGAATGCCGTGCGTACGCGCGTCGCAGGTAGCAGCAAATGAATCGCCGTCGGCCGTAGCCAGCGTGCGGGAACCAGCCGATGTGCCAGTAACGTCATCATCATCATCATCATCATCGAGCAGTGAAGCGGCGCCATCCGGCTTGCCCGATCAGCCATTGGCTGCCGCAGCAGACGGTGCCGGACCATCACGCTTGCCTTTGCCGGCCGGCAATGTCATGCAAGTGCAATTGCAGCTATCTGACCTGCCACCCGAGGTTCTGGTGTGCGTTGCCCGTTACCTGGGTGTCGGTGATCGTGGCAATTTCAGGCTGGTATCACGGGGTTTCAGGACGGCGGGTGCCGAAGCGACCCGCCGCGTCGCGCTCGATCATCCTGCGCACCTCGCCCCGGCATTAGCGGCCTTCCAGGTTGGTGGCATCGAACACCTCAGACTCACTGATGGCCAGTTCACCGATGCGCATCTGCAGCTTCTTCAGCAAGGTCCGGGGCAACACCAGGCGTCCGTGCGGCGCCTTGAGTTAAGCGGCAATACCCGTCTGACCGACGCCGGCCTGGCGCATCTGGCGGGGTTGATTTCGCTGGAGCACGTGGACATGCGGCCGTGCACGCGGGTCACGGATGCCGGGCTGGCCGCCCTGGCAGCGCTGCCCGCATTGCATACCCTTGAGCTGGCCGAGTTGCCGCAAGCCAGCGGTGCTCCGCTGGCGCAGATGCCGCAATTGCGGTACCTGACTTTGCAGCGCTGTCCGGGTATTGCCACGGCGACGCTGGAGGCACTGGGCAACCGGGCGATCCTGCAGCATCTGGCGATCACGCATCGCGGTAATTTGACGGATGACGAAGTGGCGATGCTGGCGCCGCTGACCCGGCTGCGCCACTTGAACCTCAATGCCAGCGGTGGCTTCACTGGTGCCGGGCTGGCCAACTGGACGCAAATGCCCGCACTGCTGCATCTGGACCTGACCTTTTGTCGGGCGCTGGTGGATGCGAATTTGGTTCATCTGGCTAAGATGCCCAATTTGCAGCATCTGAACCTCTCGTTTTCGATGCAGCTCTCCGACGCCGCACTGGCCCATCTGCCGCCGTTGCGTGCCTTGCAGCATCTGGACCTGTCGGGGATTTATCGGCTTACCGATGCCGGGCTAACCCCGCTATCGGCATTGACTGCATTGCAGCACCTGGATGTGCATTCCTGCAATCTGCTCACGGGTGCCACGCTGGACAGCTTTCAGGGGATGCCGTCGTTACAGCACCTCAATCTCGGATTTTGTAGTTCGCTTGATGATGCCGGCCTGGCGGCTGCGGCTCGCCTGCGGCAGTTGCGTCATCTCAATCTCACTCGATGCAGGAACCTCACGCAGGAGGGACTGGCAGCCTGTCTGCCGCAACTGGCAGGATTGCAGCATCTACAGGCCAGCGGCACATACATCGCAGATCGGCAAGTGCAAGACCTGTTCGCACAGGGTTCGTTGCAACAGCTGGCGTTGCAGAATTGCGTAGACCTGACGGAACGCGGTTTGGCGCAGCTGGTAACGATGCCATCGTTGCAATCGCTGGATTTGCGTGGCTGTCCGGGCGTTGCCGGTGCGGCGATGGCCGGGTTGGGGCGGCAGAGCGCGCTGGAAACGCTGGATCTGACGCGTTGTATCGGCGTGACCGGAGACGATCTCAGGCATTTTCAGTCACTGGGCAAGCTGCAGACCTTGCGACTGACCGGATGTGCGCGCGTCAACGACGCCGGACTGGGCCACTTGCAAGCATTGCCGGCACTGAAGACGCTGGATCTTACCGGTTGTGGCTATCTGACGGACGCCGCATTGCTCCAGGTCCCCCATTTTCCCGCGCTGGAAAAATTGCATCTGCACGGTTGCCATTTGATTTCCCCGATGGCCATCCTTGACCTGCAGCAGCAGATGCCGGGATTGACGATCCTGCCATAGCAGTTCCCCGCAATCTGATGGACAAGACATGCCGCAGCATGTCGCGTCCCTCTTCCCTCCGGGTCTCCTGACCCGCATTGCCGCCAACAGGCTACGTACTCCACCGGTCACCGCACTTACGTCAAACGACGTATTGATGCACTGCAGCGCAACTCCTAATCTACGTCTCAAGGCAAACCGGTTTCCAGACAGGCAACACCGGCCAGTGTTGAAACCGGTTCGCCAGCGTATTTCCCGCCGCATCACAATCTGAAAGGAGCACTGCATGTCACCTCGTTCCCCTGCCGATATCAAGTCGGCGCAGCGTCGCAAGGTCCTCATGGGCCTGGCTGTTGCCTCTACGCTGGCCTTCCCGGTGATGGGCTTTGCCCAGTCTCCGGCCACCGCCAAAATCAACACGACCAAGCTGGCCATCACCGATACCGAAGTCACGGTCGGCCAGTTGCATTCAGCGACCGGCACGATGGCCATCAGTGAAACCGGTTCGATCCAGGCCGAGCGCCTGGCGATCGACCAGATCAATGCGATGGGCGGCATCCTCGGCCGCAAGATCAAGATCATCCAGGAAGACGGTGCCAGCGACTGGCCGACCTTCGCTGAAAAAGCCAAGAAACTGCTGGTCAGTGACCGCGTTGCCACCGTCTTTGGATGCTGGACTTCGGCCTCGCGCAAAGCGGTGTTGCCGGTGTTCGAAAAAGAAAACGGCCTGTTGTACTACCCGACTTTCTACGAAGGTCTCGAGCAATCGAAGAACGTGTTCTACACCGGCCAGGAAGCCACTCAGCAAGTGCTGGCAGGTCTGGACTGGATCGCCAAGGAAAAGAAAGCCAAGACTTTTTTTCTGGTCGGCTCCGACTACATCTGGCCACGCACGTCCAATAAAATTGCACGCAAACATATCGAGAACGTGATCAAGGGTTCGGTCGTCGGCGAAGAGTACTACCCGCTCGGCAACACCCAGTTCGGCTCGCTGATCAACAAGATCAAGCTGAAAAAACCGGACGTGATTTTCACCGACGTCGTCGGTGGCAGCAACGTCGCGTTCTACAAGCAACTGAAAGCCGCCGGCGTCACCGCCAAGACCCAGACCTTGCTGACGATTTCGGTCACCGAAGATGAAATGCTCGGTATCGGCGGCGAAAACGTCGAAGGCTTCTACGCGTCGATGAAGTATTTCCAGAGCCTCGAGAACCCGAATAACAAGAAATTCGTTGCCGACTTCAAGGCCAAGTACGGCGCCAATGCGGTGATGGGTGACGTCACCCAGGCGGCCTACCTTGGACCCTGGTTGTGGAAAGCGGCGGTCGAAAAAGCCGGCAGCTTTGATGTCGACAAAGTCATCGCCGCCTCGGCCGGACTGGAACTGAAGAACGCGCCGGAGGGCTACGTCAAGGTCCATGAAAACCATCACCTGTGGAGCAAGACCCGCATCGGCCAGGCACAAAAAGACGGCCAGTTCAAGGTGGTCTACGAGTCGGAGCTGATCGAGCCGAATCCGTTTCCTAAGGGTTATCAGTAACACCCCCCGTAGCGTGGGCACGGTGTCTTCGTGCCCACGCTACAACGGCTTTACCGCACGCCGCAGCACCCGATTTCATACGCAGCATCAACAGGAGTCACCATGGAGTGGTTATCAGAATTCGGCGCCATCTTCGCGATGCAGGGCTTCAACGGCCTGTCGGTCTTTTGCGTGCTGTTGTTGATGGCACTCGGACTGGCCATCATCTTCGGACAGATGGGCGTGATCAACATGGCGCATGGCGAGTTCCTGACCATAGGCGCTTACATGACGTATTTGCTGTCGCACCTTACGACAACCTATGCGCCGGCTTTCCAGCCCTACTATTTTTTCCTGGCGATCGTGCTGTCGTTTCTGGCAGCCTACGGCGTCGGGTACCTGACCGAGCGGCTGATGATCAGCCGCCTCTACAAACGTCCGCTTGATACCTTGCTGGCCACCTGGGGCCTGAGCCTGCTGATGCAGCAAACCTTCCGTTCGATCTTCGGTGCCAAGGAAGTCAGCGCCACTTTGCCTGACTGGTTGATGGGCTCGTTCAAGCCAACCGACAGCATCGATATCCCGATCAACGGCGCCTTCATGATGGGCCTGACCGTCGTCATGACCGGCGGCATTTTTCTGTTGCTGTTCCGTTCGCGCTGGGGCTTGCAGGTGCGCGCGACGATGCAGAACCGGCTGATGAGCGGTGCCGTCGGCATCAATACCCGCAAGGTCGACCGCACGACGTTCGCCCTTGGTTGCGGCGTCGCCGGCGTGGCCGGATCGGCCTTCACGACAATCGGTTCGACCGGGCCTACCAGCGGATCGCTCTACATCGTTGACACTTTTCTGGTGGTCGTGTTCGGTGGTGCGCAAAGCCTGATCGGCACGATTGCCTCGGCGTTTTCGATTGCCCAGACCCAGTCGACGTCGGAGTTCTTTCTGTCCGGATCGATGGCCAAGGTGCTGACTTTGTCGGCGGTGATCGTGATCCTGATGCTGCGTCCGCAAGGACTGTTCTCTTCCAAAGTCCGCAAGTAATCCATCCACCTCCAGGGACCGACCATGAACACACTGTATGAAAAAATACTGGGAGGACGGCAGGGTGCCATCGGCCTGCTGGTGCTGGGCGCATTGCTGATCGTCGTGTTCCCGTTGCTGCTCGACAGCTTCCGCCTCGGGCTGGTCGGCAAGTATCTGTCGTATGCGTTTGTCGCGGTCGGTCTGGTGCTGTGCTGGGGGTACGGCGGCATCCTGAGCCTGGGCCAGGGAGTGTTCTTCGGCGTCGGTGGTTATTGCATGGCGATGTTTCTGAAGCTCGAAGCGTCGGACCCGATCAGCACTAAAATCCAGTCGACGCCGGGCATTCCGGACTTCATGGACTGGAACCAGATCACCGAACTGCCGATGATGTGGCAGCCATTCCATAGCCTCGGCCTGACCATCCTGCTGGTGCTGGCCGTACCAACGCTGATCGCGTTCATCCTGGGCGTGGCGATGTTCAAGCGCCGCGTCGGCGACGTGTATTTTTCTATCGTCACGCAAGCCGTCGCTGCCATCCTGGCCATCCTGATTGTCGGCCAGCAAGGACTGACCGGCGGCGTCAACGGCATCACTGACCTGAAGACTATGCTGGGCTGGGACATCCGCACCGATTCGGCCAAGCTGATCCTGTACTTCGTCACCGTCGCCTTGTTGTTAGCTTGCGTACTGTTCGGCCGCTACATCCTCACTTCCAAGCTGGGCCGCCTGCTGATGGCGATGCGCGACAAGGAAGAGCGTGTACGTTTTTCCGGCTATGACGTGGCCAGTTTCAAGATCTTCGTGTTCTGCGTCGCGGCAGCTTTCTCGGCCATCGGCGGCGCGATGTTCACGCTGCAGGTCGGCTTCATGTCGCCGTCGTTTGTCGGTATCGTGCCGTCGATCGAGATGGTGATCTACGCCGCTGTCGGTGGTCGCATGTCGCTGCTGGGCGCGATCTACGGCACCTTGCTGGTGAACTTCGGCAAGACGTATTTTTCCGAAACCTTCCCCGAACTGTGGCTGTTCCTGATGGGCGGTCTGTTCATCACCGTCGTCATGTATTTCCCGAACGGAATCGCCGGATTGTACGAGTCGCATGGCCGCAGATGGGTAGAGAAACTGCTGCCGGCAACCCGCCGCAAAGGGACCGTCCAAGCTGCCGCCGAACTGGAGACCGCCACATGAGCAACGCACCCATCGGCGTCAAGAATGCCAACCGGCCGGTCCTGTCCGTCGAAGGCCTGACCGTCTCATTCGATGGTTTCAAGGCCGTCGATAACCTGAACCTGTACGTCAACCGCAACGAAGTCCACGTCGTGATCGGCCCGAACGGAGCCGGCAAGACCACGGTGCTTGATCTGATCTGCGGCAAGACTCAGGCCACCGCCGGCAGCATCCGCTTCAACGAGCGCGAACTGACGAAGATGGCCGAGTACGACATCGTCCGCGCCGGTGTCGGCCGCAAGTTCCAGACGCCCTCGATCTACGAAAACCTGAGCGTTTTCGATAACCTCGAAATGTCGTTCCCGCGTGGCCGTTCGGTGTTCGGTGCGCTGGTGTTCGAGCGTTCGGCTGACGTGATTGCCCGCGTCAATGAAGTCGCCGCCGAGATCTTCCTGAGCGAGCAATTGCATGCGCAGGCCGACCTGCTGTCGCACGGCCAGAAGCAGTGGCTGGAGATCGGCATGCTGCTGATGCAGGAGCCGGAACTGCTGATGTTGGATGAACCGGTGGCCGGCATGAGTGTGTCCGAGCGCAGCAAGACCGCCGAGCTGCTGGGCCGTATCAGCCAGGGCCGTTCGGTGCTGGTCATCGAGCACGACATGGAATTCGTCAAGAGCATCGCGCACCGGGTCACCGTGCTGCACCAGGGCAAAGTGCTGGCCGAGGGCAGCATGGAATCGGTGCAGGCCAATCCGAAAGTGATCGAAGTCTATCTGGGTCACTGAGACCGAAAGGAAACACCATGTTGAGCATCACCAATCTCGTTTCCGGCTACGGCCAGAGCCAGGTCATCCATGACATCAGCCTGAATGTCGAGAAGACCGAAATCGTCGCCATCATGGGTCGCAACGGCATGGGCAAGACCACGCTGTTCAAGACGCTGATGGGCGTGCTACCCAAGCGTAGTGGCAGCATCCGCATCGGCGGGCACGAAATCGGCGGCATGGAAAGCTACCAGCGCGTCGAAAGCGGTATCGCCTATGTACCGCAGGGCCGGATGATTTTTTCCAACATGACCGTACTTGAAAACATCCAGACCGGCTTGCCCGCCAAAGCGCGCGGCAAGGTACCCGAAGAACTGTATGCGCTGTTCCCGGTGCTGTTCGACATGCGCGGTCGCAAGGGCGGCAACCTGTCGGGCGGCCAGCAACAGCAGCTGGCGATTGCCCGCGCGCTGGCGACCGAACCGAAAGTGCTGTTGCTCGATGAGCCGACCGAAGGCATCCAGCCGTCGATCATCAAGGACATCGCGCGCAGCCTGAAAGAAATCCGCACGATGCGCCAGCTGACCATCATCGTCTCGGAACAGGTGCTCAGCTTCACGCTCGACATCGCTGACCGTTTTCTGGTGATCGACAAGGGCCGTTTTGTTTATGAAGACACGCGCGCCAATGTCGATGCGCCGACCATCAGCAAGTACTTGTCGGTGTGAACGGTGCAATGCCCTGCGGTGATTGCACCCTACGACGGCGCTACACGTAGGGTGCAATCACCAACGGGCATTGCACCAAATGCACCACCAACCTACGCCAAGGCCAATGTGGCTGGCGTCGATAAAAATTGAGTTGTACGCAATCTAATCAAGGAGTCCGCATGAGACACGGTGACATTTCCAGCAGCAACGACAGCGTCGGCGTCGCAGTCGTCAACTACAAGATGCCACGCCTGCACACCCGTGCCGAGGTACTCGACAACGCCCGCAAGATCGGCGAGATGCTGGTCGGCATGAAGACCGGCTTGCCCGGCATGGACCTGGTGATTTTTCCGGAATACTCGACCCACGGGATCATGTACGACGCGCAGGAGATGTTTGACACCGCGTCCACCATCCCCGGCCCCGAGACCGATGTCTTTGCGGCAGCCTGCATCAAGGCCAATGTCTGGGGCGTGTTCTCGATCACCGGCGAACAGCACGAAGAGCATCCGAACAAGGCGCCGTACAACACGCTGATCCTGATGAACAACAAGGGCGAGATCGTGCAGAAGTACCGCAAGATCATGCCGTGGACGCCGATCGAAGGCTGGTATCCGGGCGACACGACTTATGTCTGCGAGGGTCCGAAAGGCTTGAAGATCAGCCTGATCATTTGCGACGACGGCAACTATCCCGAAATCTGGCGCGACTGTTCGATGAAGGGCGCCGAGCTGATCGTGCGCTGCCAAGGCTACATGTATCCGTCGAAAGAGCAGCAGGTGCTGGTCTCGAAGGCGATGGCCTTCATGAACAACGTGTATGTGGCGGTGGCCAATGCAACGGGTTTCGATGGCGTGTATTCGTATTTCGGCCACTCGGCGCTGATCGGCTACGACGGCCGCACGCTGGGCGAATGCGGCACCGAAGAAATGGGCATCAACTACGCCGAACTGTCCGTCAGCAGCATCCGCGACGCGCGCCGCAACGGGCAATCGCAAAACCATCTGTACAAGCTGCTGCACCGCGGTTACACCGGCACCATCAATTCCGGCGAAGACCCGGCCGGCAAGGCCGACTGTCCGTTCGATTTCTACAAGACCTGGGTCAACGATCCGCAAGCCGCGCGGGCGCAATCGGAAGCGCTGACGCGCGCGACGGCCGGCACGCCGGAATGCCCGATCGCCGGCATCCCCAACACCCCGAATACCTGATTTTTTTCTGCCCAAGGAGAATCGCGATGATTGGCTTCATGCACTACAACAAATTCGGCACCGCCGGATTCACCGATAGCGGCAAGGCGCGTTGTGCGTCATCGGCACAAACCTGTCCGGTTTGTTTGCTGTCGTTCACTGCTTCCGGCGGCGTGCTGCCGGACGGCACCGTGCTGCAGCAGGACGCGTGGGTCAAGCTGGTCTGCACCACGATCAAGGATGAGACCGTCAGCGGCGGTTATCAGGCCGGGTGCTTTGCAGGCGCGTTTCCGTCCTCCTGATTCATCTTCCTGATCCCCGATTTTTGTTACCTAACAAGGAGCAACCATGCAGCACTTCACCATCAAACCGGGCGTCCCACTGGCCGAACAACCCGAACTGGGTCACAACCGCTGGCATCCGGATATTCCGTTCCTGTCACGCGTCAAGCCGGGCGAAGAAATCATCATCGAATCGCTCGACTTTCTCGATGGCCAGATCCATGACAACGACGACGTCGCCGATGTTCGCGATGTCGACCTGACCCGCGCCCATCCGCTGACCGGCCCGTTCTACATCGAAGGTGCCGAACCCGGCGACTTGCTGGTGGTCG
Source organism: Actimicrobium sp. CCC2.4 (assembly GCF_034347385.1). Taxonomy (NCBI): domain Bacteria; kingdom Pseudomonadati; phylum Pseudomonadota; class Betaproteobacteria; order Burkholderiales; family Oxalobacteraceae; genus Actimicrobium; species Actimicrobium sp. CCC2.4. The sequence goes on from NZ_CP133777.1 coordinate 996,085, forward strand.
ACCTGCTCGACATCAAACCGATCACACCGGTCGGTTTTTCGGGCGTGTTTGCGAAGTCGAATGGCGGCGGTTTCCTGGCCGATTATTTTCCCGAACCCGCCAAGGCAATCTGGGATTTGAAAGGGTTATATGCGACCTCGCGCCACATCCCCGGCGTGCGTATCGCCGGCCTGACGCATCCGGGCCTGATGGGCTGTTTGCCATCAATGGACTTGCTCAATGAATGGAATCGTCGCGAAGCGCCACTGGCCAAGCTGGGCCTGGCCAAACCGCCGGATCCGAAGACGGCGGTGCTGCGTGGCGTGACCGGTTCGGCATTCGACCGGATGGCAGCCGAGGCGGCGCGTACCGTGCCACCGCGCGAACATGGTGGCAATACCGACATCAAGGACCTGTCGTCGGGCACGCGGATTTTCTTCCCGGTGTATGTGAAGGGCGCGGGCTTTTCGATGGGCGACTTGCACTTCTCGCAGGGCGATGGCGAAATCGGCTTCTGCGGCGCGATTGAGATGGATGGCGCGACCCACGTCGCGTTCGACCTGATCAAGGGCGGCATGGCCAAGTACGGCCTGACCGCACCGATCTTTTTGCCCAGCGTGGTCAAGCCGCACTACAGCAAGTACATCACCTTCGAAGGCATCAGCGTCGAGAACGGCAAGAACTACTACCTCGATGCGACCGTCGCGTATCGCCAGGCCTGCCTGAAGGCAATCGACTACCTGACCCGCTTCGGCTACACGGGTCCGCAAGCCTACATGTTGCTGACGGCCGCACCGGTCGAAGGTCGCATAGGCGGCATCGTCGACATCCCGAACTGCGCCTGCACGGTATCGATCCCGACCGAGATTTTTGATCAGGACATCACGCCCAAAGGCATGCTCAACGACCTCGCGCACTGGGGTCGCAAGCAGCCGTAACACGTCAGTATTGCGGCGGGATCTCCGATCCTGCCGCGTTCTCTTTTCAAGGAAATCACCATGCCGTTCTATGACATCCACTGCAGCGAATGCGAAGGCATCTTCGAACGCATGCTCAAGGTCAGCGACCTGCATACCGCGATCGACTGCCCGTACTGCAAACAGCAAACCGTCGCCCGTCCGGCCCTCAATGCATCGCGCGTGAGCTTGCAAGTGACCGACACCTGGAAGCCGCGCACCGGCGCCGAACGACTGGCCGGCAATGGCGTGGCGGGGCAAGGCACCAGCACGCGGCGCATCCGCAATAGCGTGCTACATAACTGCAAGGGGCATAGCTGCAGCATTTGTGAATTGCCTTGAGGGGGATATTTTCAATCCGTCAGGTGGCGTCAGACGGCTACGAAATTTGCTTATCGTTCAGGGATGTATGCATTTTTTTCATGAAATGAATAAGCCGTGATGCATTGAAAAGTCCGTCCGGATAACTCTCTTACACTCTCCGCTAGGCTGACGCCGCGCTTACTGCACGGCACCACTACTTCCATGCACGCACGTCATGCATGTTGCCATTCGGAGGGAATAATGAGCAGTTCAACATCTGGAAACATCACCGCCGAACAGGTCGATCGCCTGTTCCAGGAGATCAGCAGCTTGCTGCTGACGGCGCGACGCGAGGTGCGCAGAACAGTCAACGATGTGATGATCCAGACCTATTGGCAAATTGGTCGACTCATCGTTGAGGAGGAACAGAGCGGTGCGGCCCGTGCGATGTATGGCAAAGGAACGCTCGAGTCACTGTCGCGGAGGTTGACTGCGCAGTTCGGCAAAGGCTACTCGCTGGCAAATTTACGAAATTTCCGTCAATTTTTCCAAACATATTGCGCTGACGACATTCACTACACGGCAGGTAGCGAATTGAGCTGGTCCCACTATCGCTTGCTGATGCGCATCGAAAAAATCGAGGCGCGTCGCTGGTATGCACAGGAAGCTATCGCTCAACACTGGAGTGTCGCTGCGCTCGACCGGCAAGTCAGCACGCTTTATTTTGAGCGCTTGTTGTCCAGTCAGGACCAGGCCTCTGTCAAGACGGAAGCGAAGCGCCTGATAGAACGCGATGCATCAGCAGATCCACGTGACTTTATTCGCGACCCTTACGTTCTTGAGTTTCTAGGTGCCGAACCTGGTGCCGCCTTGTACGAAAAAGACCTGGAACAAGGATTACTCAACCAGCTGCAACAGTTTTTGCTTGAGTTAGGAAAAGGTTTTGCATTCGTCGCTCGGCAGAAGCATTTTCGGATCGAGAGCGAAGATTGCTTTGTCGACCTGGTCTTCTATAATTTTTTGCTGCGATGCTTTGTGCTTGTCGAGTTAAAAGTGGGCGAGCTTTCACATCAGGATGTGGGGTAGATGGACATGTATGTGCGTGTCTGCGACCAGAAATTGCGGCAGCCAGCGGATAACCCGACGCTTGGACTGATACTTTGCTCGGAGCGCAACGATGCGGTCGCCCGGTATTCGTTGCTCGCCGATAGCCCGCAATTGTTCGCCAGTCGTTACCGTGCGCTGCTTCCGACCGAAGAGGAGCTTCAGGCAGAGCTGCGTCGTGACCATGCATTGATCGAGTCAAGGAAGGCGCTGGACGACGGCGATTGATGACTAGTTGCAGATTGTTTTAACTGCTGTTCGTGCGCCCCAGCCACACATGCAGCGGCAACCCGGCAGCAAAGCCCCCCCCGATCAGCCAATGCACCCACGACCAGGCCGGCCGGGACATCTCGCCGGCGAGGTAATACAGACCGTAGCCGGTCAGGACCAGCAACCCCGTCAGCGCGATCATGCTCCAGCCGGAGCTGCGGTTGCGTCGCGCCCGCAAACCGCGCCGGATATGGTTGTTCAGCATGCTGCCGAGCAGGAATAGCAGCGCCATCGCGGCGCCACCGTGCAGCTTCATCGACCACGGTTCGAACGGACTGACCGACTCGCCGAATTCGGTGACCGGCCGCAAGAAAAAATGCGCGACGAGCCACGCCACTCCGCTCAGCGTCAGCAATGCGATCGTCAGATAAACGCTGCGGCGCTGCCAGCGTTCCATCGGCATCGACATGGCTGCGGCTTGGCGCGACGGATGGTGCAGCGTGTGTTTGGGTGGGCGCATGGATCAGAGTATGAATGCCTGCGCGCGATGTCGCGCCAGCAGCGGATGCGTGGCATCGCCGCTGGCCATGACGATCTTGGTCAGCGCATCGGCGTGCAGGCAATCGGCGGCCTGCACGGTGACACTGCGACGGCTGTTGATTGGTTCGCCACTGCGGCCATCGACCAGTGCACTGACGGCGCGCCCGCCGATTTCCCCGGCCGAAAAATACGTCGCCGAGGTGGCCAGTGCCGCGTTGGCCAGATCGACCGTGACGGTGCTTCCGGTGACGGTCGACGGGTCGCGGATGGCGATGGCAAACGGGGTTGCACCGAGCACCCGGACATCACCGCCGGCATTGACGCAAGCCGATGTCACGCCGGCCTGCTGCAAGACGGCGATGGCCTGGTCGACCGCGTAACCCTTGGCGATGCCGCCGAGATCGATCAGCACGTCGCGGGTTTTGTGCACGTGTCCATCGGCGGCAAGCAGCAGTCCGCAATCATTGGCGTCGTAGGCCGGCAAAGCGCGGCCGGGTGACGGCAAATATTCCCAGTGCACCAGCCGTGTCGCGCAGCTGATATTGAAGATCGCGTCACTGCCGGCATGCAGTTGCAGCGCGAGCCGGATGACGCAGGCGGTGTGAGCATCGATGGCAACGGTGGAGCCGACGGCAGCGCGATTGAGGCGGGCGACATCGCTGCCGGCGTCATGGAAACTCATCAGCCGGTGCACTTCGCTGATACGGGAAAACGCGGCTGTGAAGGCGGCATTCAGTGGTCCGGCATCGAGCACATCGCCAATCCGGATATCGACCAGCGTGCCTAGCCACGGTTGCGCGCGGCACTTCATTTTTTGAGAGCGACCTGCACGACGGCAGCGATGCGGCGTACGCCATCGGTGACATGATTCGAGGACAGCGTTGCACCGCTGATGTTGCTGATGCCCTCGCCGACGGCCAGTCCGGCTTGCGCCGATTTACCGACGAACTGCTTGCGCCATGCGGGGCTGCGGATTTCAAAGCCGTGGCTCTCGCGGTAGGTCAGGATTTCGATTTGTCGTACCGTCGCATCGGGGCTCAGTGCCACCGCATACGAAATCAGCTCGTACTTGCCGATCACGTCATCGAGCACGACATAGCCCAGCAGCGTCTCGCCGCGCCATGCCGACAAGACGCGCCATTGCACCGAGCGCGCCGGCAGGCCGGCAAGCTTTTGCACGTCGCGCATTTGCGCGGCAGTCAGTTCCAGTGGCTGCGGCTTGAACGTGGTGGCGTCGGCAAACATGACTTGCTGTGCTTCTTCCGCCGTCAGGTATTGGGTGGCGAACGCGCTGCCGCTGGCCAGCAGCGCGCAGGTGACCAGCGCGCTGCCGGTGCGGCCCATCAAAATGCGTAACCCATGCCGAGATTGACGCGGTCGCGGGTCCGGTCGATCTGGAATTTCTGGTAATCGGCCTTCAGTACAACGCCTTCACCGACCCGCAGATTGGCACCGGCAGTGGTGACTTTTTCGGTCGGCCCTGTCGCGACCTCGGCGCCTTGCACCTGCCCGGCATAGCTGCGCGCGGTGTTGAATTGCTCATAGCGGACGAACGGCGAGAAGACGTAATCCTGCGATTTCCAGGCTTGATAGGCGGCTTGTACATACCAGCCATCGAACGATGACGGTACCGGCGTCGGGTTGCCGGCAAACGTCAGGTTCAGGTTGGTCGTATTGCTGATCGTGCCGCGGGCGTACACGCCGGCCAGATCCCATTTGCCGGGGGTGTACCGGGCATGCACATCCCACAGCGTCACGCGGGATTTTGGTGCGGCGAAGTTGGCTGCGCCCTGCGCGACGTCACCGCTAAAGACAGAGCCGCCGAGCAGCAAGCCCGGTACGCCACGCCAGTTCAGTGCGGCGTGGCCGCCGAGGTTGCGTGATTTGGCAAGCTGACCTTCCTGATGGATCGCGGCCAGCGGCGATTCGCGGCCATCGGGCGATGCCGCATCCCACTTGCCCAGATCGAATCCGGTGGTCAGGCCGAGGTCCCAGGTCAGGCCGTTGTCGAGTGTTGACGACAGACCGATACCAGCTTCGCGCCAGGTCGACGGGATGATCGCGGTTTCGACAAAATTGCGTTCGACACCGTAAAACGCGGTCGGCTCGTGGTTGGTATTGAGCAGGCCGGCCGGCATCAGGAACAGGCCGACCTTGGCACGCAGGCCATTGTCAAATTCGCGCTCGATGTACAACTGCTCGACTGCGGCTTCGCCCTTGTCGTCGGCCGAGGTGACCGCGTGCTCCCATTCGAATTCGGAGACCAGCTTGGTCTTCGCATCGAAGCGATGCTGGATGCCGATGACGGCGCGGCGGACATCGGTCTGAGCGGCGCTGGCATCCTTGCTCGGGCGGTTGTAATTGATTTCGCCGTAGCCGGACAAGACCGTTTGCGGTTCGCTGCTCATGCCGCCTGAGGTGCCGGCCTGGCTGGAAGCGACCGGTGTTGGCCCGGCCAACTGGCGCGCTTCGACGGCATCGCTTTTTTTGCGGGTGGCGGCCAGTTCGGCCTTGACCTGATCGAGCTCGGCGGCGAGCTTGTCGAGTCGTTGCATCAGGTCGGCTTCGCTGGCATGCGCCAGCAGCGGAAGGGTACAGAAAGCGAGCGCAACAGCGCGTGCGGCAAGGGTCAGTTTCATGGTGGGGATGTGGAGTTAAGGGTTGATCTGATAGCCATCGTTGAGCGTGCCGAGAAACGTGATCACGTCGTCGATTTCCTGCGCTGACAAGGCCGGCGCCATGCCAGGCAATCGGTTGTACGGCACTTCGACGGTGTTGACATTTTTCTTGTAGGCCGCAGGCAGGTCGTCAAACTTGTCAATGCTGCCGTCGGCGGCACGCGGGTACCACTCTTCCGGGTTGGTATCGCGCCGGACATAAAAGCCGAGCACGTCGCGCAAATTGGTGAACCGGCCATTGTGGAAAAACACTTTGCGTGTGGTGACGTTGCGCAAGCCCGGCACCTTGAAGGCGCCGCACAGATCGGTGCGGCCGCTCAGGTCATTGCGGATAGGGCCGCACAGACCGAGGTCAAAATAGGCCGGGTCGGCATTGGCTGGAATGGCCGGATTGCGCGGTACGCCGATATTGTCGTAGCTGAAATCAGTGAACAGCGGCGAGCTGCCATCGGCTCCGCGGGCGCTGACGTGGCAGGCCGCACAATTGCCCTTGGCGGGATTGTTGAACAGGGCCAGGCCGCGCAGTTCTGCACTGCTCAGCGCGACTTTGCCGGCCAGGAACTGGTCGTATTTCGCGTCGAACGGGAAAAAATCGTGGTCCTCTTTCTGGTACTGCTGCAACGCGAAACCGATGCGTTCGACGGCCTGTTCGGGAGCCGCCAGGATGTCGCTGCCGAACACCTGGCGGAATTCTTCGACATAGGCGGCTTTTGCCAGGCGAGCCGTCAGATCGGCTGCGCTGATGTTGGCCATTTCATGCGCGGCCAGCAACGGCACCCGGGCCTGTCCGGCCAGCGTTGCCGCACTGCCGTCGCGGTTGAACCCGGCGGTCGGCGTGCCGTCTTTGGCAAAGAAGAACGCCGGCAGCAGGTTCAGATAGCGCAACGACGGTACGGCGCGCGTACCCGGTATTTGCTGGTTGACACCGCCAAGTTGCACGGACAAGTCGTTCGATTGGGCATGAGCGTTGGCCGGATTATGGCAAGTGGCGCAGGCCATCTGTCCGGAAGCCGACAAGGAAGTATCGCTGAAGATTTTTTGGCCCAGCAGCGCTGCTGCACTGAGGGTAATGGTCGCGGGGGGCGTGGCTACTGGAGTCACTGCGGTGCCACCGCCACCGCCGCAGCCAGACAGAAGCAGCAAAGTGAACAGGGCTGTGCGGGTGCTGCTCAGCAGCGGGAAATGGCGTCCGACGGATGATCGGCAAGGAGTGCTTGATAGCATGGGAATAGGCGGGCAACGAGTTTGATCGGGCTGGATTGTCTTCCAATGAGAATGATTCTAATTTAGAAGCAGGAATTCGGCAAGCCCCCGTCCACTCGGTTCCCGTGTTTTGAAATTTATTTTTGGCTGATTTGTCGACCGCAGGGTGCAATAACCAAAGGGCATTGCACCGAACACACTCAACCCGCCAGCGGCACCAGCAAACTACGCAGCAATTCGCTCGCACCGTCCCACACGATCTGCACGCCAAGACACAGCAGAATGAATGCAGACAGCCGCATGAAAATCACCGTACCGGCTTCGCCCAGCGGTTTCAGCAGACGCTGCGCGTAGCGGAACGCCAGATACAGCAAGCAGGCAATGACCAGCAGTGCCAGCACGCCGCCGCTCATGTGCGCCAGCGACAGCGTCAGGCGCTGGTCATTGAGCGATACGCCGACCGTGATGGCCGCCGCCAGCGAACCGGGGCCACAGCTGATCGGGAAGGTCAGCGGGTAGAACGCCTGGCGCAGCGAGTGCTCATTCGAATACTGGTCAGCCAGTTCGGTCCGGCGATCGTCGGTGACATGGCTGGCGTTGAGCAAACGCCAGGCGTTGGCCGCGACGATCAGGCCGCCGCCTACCCGCACGATCGGCAGCGAGATGCCGAAAAATTCCAGCACATACGAGCCGATCAGCATCGAACCCGCCATCAGCGCAAACATGTTGCGGGCAATCTTGCGTGCCAGCAGCGCGCGCGTCTTGGTCGATGCCCCATGCGTCAGGCTGAGAAAGATCGGTGCAGTCGCTGCCGGATTGAGAATCGGCAGCAGCGCCGCCAGCACGAAGAGAAAGCTTTTGCCCAGTACCAGTAATAGTTCAAGCGCCATGTCAGGACGCTGCTTCGGGTGGCGTCGTGAGCGCGCGCATTTTTTTGCGCAACAGTTTTTCCTGTTTCTGTTCGACCAGCCAGTCTTCACGGATGGCACGCCACAGCGAGTACGCCATCAGCATGATGACCACGGTGAATGGCAGCGCGAATACGATGGTCGCCGTTTGTACCGCTTTGAGCCCGCCGGCCAGCAACAGGCTGATCGCAATCCCGGCCACCAGCACGCCCCACATGACCTTGACCTTGTTCGGCGGATTCGGATTGCCACCGGTGCTCATGATGCCCAGCACCAGCGTGGCCGAGTCACCCGAGGTGACAAAGAACACCATCACCAGCACGGTCGCCACGCCCGACATCAGTGTGCCGAACGGCAGCGCATTGAACATCGTGAACAGCGCCGTCGAGACATCGCCCTTGACTGCTTCGGTCAAGGGCACGCTCTGCCAGATTTCCAGATAGAGCGCGGTACCACCAAAGACCGAGAACCAGACGAAGGCAGCCAGTGTCGGTGCCAGCACGGTACCGATAATGAATTCGCGGATGGTGCGGCCGCGCGAGACGCGGGCAATGAACAGGCCGACGAAAGGTGACCAGGACACCCACCAGGCCCAGTAGAAAATCGTCCATCCGCCGACCCAGCCGCCTTCGCTGAACGGCGTCATGCGCAAGCTCATGCGGACGAATTCACTGAGGTAGCTACCCAGTGTGTTGGTGAAAGTATCGATGATGGCAACGGTCGGGCCGATCACGAATACCGCCAGCGCCAGCAATCCGGCGAGGATCAGGTTGATCGTCGACAGCCATTTGATACCGCGCTCTACGCCGGTGACGGCCGAGGTCACGAACAGTGCCGTGGTGATGGCGATGATGGCGACCTGCGAGGTATCGCTGACCGGCAAGCCGAACAAGGCATTGAGGCCGCTATTGATTTGCAATGCACCGATGCCCAGCGAGGCGGCGACGCCAAATGCCGTGGCAATGACCGCAAGCACGTTGACGACGATGGCCGAGTGCTTGGCCGCACGCCATGGCAAGGCTTCGATCGAGGTACTGATCAGTGCCGCACCGCCGCGACGGAACTGGAAGAACGCAATCGCCAGCGCGACGATGCTGTAGACCGCCCATGGATGCAGTCCCCAGTGGAAGAAGCTGTAGCGCATGGCGGCATTGGCAGCGGCCGGCGTGTTGGCAGCGATGCCCGGTGGCGCAGTACCGTAATGCGAGATCGGTTCGGCCACGCCCCAGAACACCAGACCGATACCCATGCCGGCGGCAAACAGCATCGCAAACCAGGCCCCGACCGAAAATTCAGGTTCGTCGTCTTCATTGCCCAGCTTCATGTTGCCGTAGCGGCTGAACGCTAGATACACCGCCAGGATGACCAGGCTCAGTACAACCCACAGATACAGCCAGCCAAAGTCGTGAGTGATGAAGGCAAGCGCCTCGTTGAACACGTCACGCAGGGAGTCCGGAGACAACAGGCCCCACAGGACAATGGCCAGAATGGATCCGGCGGAAAGAATGAGTTGCATGGGTCAGGTCCAGGTAATTCGCTGTCGTTGACAGCGATGTTTGCCGAAAAGAGGTTCTATTCCGGTCAAAGGGGCGCGATCTTAACAGACCGCTGACGCGCGAGCGAAAACCCGGCCGCGGTCAACATCTCCGGGTCGGTGCGTACATTGCGCGTGCGAGTGTCGGCATGGTCGCAGCTTGTGGCTGGCGCGTATGTGTGCTGCCGCGCTTTCAGCGGGGATGAGGCAGCAAGGGAACGAAAAGGTGGCGATTGACTGGGGCAACCGGTGGCGATGGGACTGCGGAAGCGAGGCGTTAGCCTTTTTATGGACGGGGATGGATACTTGGTACGCGCGAGATCGGTGGGTGCATCGAGCAAAAAAGTGTCCTGGCGAAGGCCGGGAAATTGCTGACGTGTCGCTCACTACACGGCTGTATTTTTTCGCTTTTACGCAAGGCTAACCAAGAGGAGGTTGACTACGATGTCTCAAAAATTAATCAGACCCACTGATGAAGAAGACGCTGCCATTACCGCGGCAGCATTGGGCGATCCGGATGCGCTGCCGCTGACTGACGCAGAACTCATCAAGTTGCGCCCGGTGTGTGGCCAGTCGTCTGACCGCGGAACAAAAGCCGGTAGGGTGCAATAACCGCAGGGCATTGCACCAAATGCACCGGATGCGTCGGATGCACTCCCGCTATCCGCCCGGTTGAACCACCCAAAAAAAACCCCGGGAATCACTTCCCGGGGTTTTTTATCAGCCAACGTCAAGCAGGTCAGTGACCGGAAGCACCCTCGGCACCGATACCGGTTTCCGAGCGCACTTTCTGAGCCGGATAACCAGCGCGATCGAGGCGGGCCCGCTCGCTGCGGTCGGTGATCGAGAACAACCAGATACCGACGAAACCGGCCGTCATCGAGAACAGCGCCGGTGACGTGTACGGGAAGATCGCCTCGGTATGGCCGAGCACATCGACCCACACTGATTTCGACACGACCGTCAGGCCCACTGCAGTGATCAAGCCCATGAAGCCGCCGATGGTGGCACCGCGGGTGGTGCAGTCTTTCCACAGCACCGACATGAACAGGACCGGGAAGTTGGCCGAAGCGGCAATCGCAAACGCCAGCGACACCATGAATGCGATGTTCTGCTTCTCGAACACGATACCGAGGATGACAGCGATGATGCCCAGGCACAGCGTGGTGATACGCGAGACTTTCAATTCGCTGGCGCTGCTGGCTTTGCCTTTTTTGAAGACAGTGGCATACAGGTCATGCGATACCGCGGATGCGCCGGACAAAGTCAGTCCGGCTACCACGGCGAGGATGGTGGCAAAAGCGACCGCCGAAATGAAGCCCAGGAACACATTGCCGCCAACCGCTTTGGCCAGGTGAATAGCGGCCATGTTGTTGCCGCCCAGGAGCTTGCCGGCCGCATCCTTGAATTCAGGATTGGTGCTCACCAGAACGATGGCGCCGAAACCGATGATGAAGGTCAGGATGTAAAAGTAAGCAATCCAGGTGGTGGCCCAGAAGACCGATTTGCGGGCTTCCTTGGCGTTCGGTACGGTGAAGAAACGCATCAGGATGTGCGGCAAACCGGCGGTACCGAACATCAGTGCCATGCCGAACGAAATCGCCGATATCGGATCCTTGATGAAGTTACCCGGACCCATGATCGATTGTCCCTTCTCATGGACTTCGACCGATTTCGCGAACAGCGCTTCCGGACTAAAGTTGAACTGCTGCATGACGATGTAGGCCATGAAGGTAGCACCCGACAACAGCATCACCGCTTTGATAATCTGCACCCAGGTGGTCGCGGTCATGCCGCCGAACAGCACGTAAATCATCATCAGGCTACCGACCACGACGACGGCGATCCAGTACTCCAGACCGAACAGCAGCTTGATCAACTGGCCGGCACCGACCATCTGGGCGATCAGGTAAAACGCGACGACGACCAGCGTGCCGGATGCCGCGAAGATGCGGATCGGTGCTTGCTGGAAGCGATAGGCAGCAACATCGGCGAAGGTGAAGCGGCCGAGGTTACGCAGGCGCTCTGCCATCAGGAAGGTGATGATCGGCCAGCCGACCAGAAAGCCGATCGAGTAGATCAGGCCATCGTAACCATTGAGGTACACGGCGGCAGAAATGCCGAGGAACGAAGCCGCCGACATGTAGTCGCCGGCAATTGCCAGGCCGTTCTGGAAACCGGTGATGCCACCACCCGCCGTATAAAAGTCCGAGGCCGATTTGGTTTTGGAGGCGGCCCACTTGGTAATGAACAGCGTAAAGATAACGAACGCACCGAACATGCCGATGGCGGTCCAGTTGGTCGGTTGTTTGGCAACCTGACCGAGATCGGGGCCGGCAGCGTACACGGTGCCGGCAACGGCCAGCAACGCCGCTGCCATGAAAAGACGTTTAATGAACGACATTACAGAACCTCTTTGTGAATAAGTGCGGTCAGCGTGTCGAATTCGTCATTGGCGCGCCGGACGTAAATGCCGGTGATGATGACGGTAAAAATGATCACGAATAATCCGATCGGTATGCCCCAGGTCATGACGCCGGCACCGATTTTTGCTCCCAACAATTCCTTGTCAAAAGCAATCAGCGTGATGAAACCGTAGTACACGATCAGCATCAGCCAGGTCATCGTCCAGCCGTAAGACGAGCGAGTCGCCACCAGCTTCTGGTAATTGGGATTGGCCATCACCCGTTCTGCGAGGTTGTGTTCCATTTTTGTCTCCTGTTTTTGTGTCGTACGTCCGTGCTGTCTGTGGGAAAGGTCGCTAATGCGTGCTACCCACTCGCTGAGAATCAACGTGCGGCGAACACTAGCAGTCTTTTCTTACCGTCATCTTACGGTCGGGAAAAACGTCGGTAATCGATGCTTCCCGGCAGCGTCTTGTCGCAGCGGGTGCCGCCGCCGCCGGGTATGTGGCGCAACGTACAGACTTGATCGCGCAAGCCGCGCATTGTGAAAAACACGCTTGTCGCGCGAGTCCGCACGCGACGCCGGCCCGGCGCACAAGGGTGCGTCCGGCCCCACAGGAGAATTCACTATGGTTGCAAAAATCAATGGCCACACCATGACCGATACCCCGGTCTGGTTCATCACCGGTTGTTCCACCGGCTTCGGCCGCGAGCTGGCGATCCAGGCGCTCGAACAGGGCTATCGCACCGTCGTGACGGCCCGCAATCCTGCCGACGTCAGTGACCTCGCTGCGCTGGGCGACGCGCTGGTGCTGGCCCTCGACGTGACCGACCAGGGTCAGGTCGATGCCGCCATCGAGGCCGCCATTACGCATTTCGGTCGCATTGATGTGCTGGTCAATAACGCCGGCATTGGCTATTTCGGCGCCATCGAAGAGAGCGACGAAGAGCAGGTCCGGCGCATGTTCGAGATCAATATCTTCGGCGTGAGCCGCATGATCCGCGCCGTGCTGCCGGCGATGCGCCGCCGTCGCGCCGGCTTCATCGTCAACCTGTCGTCGATCGGCGGGTTGCGCTCGTTTCCGGCAGTCGGGTATTACAACGCGACCAAGTACGCGGTCGAGGGTTTGTCCGAAGCCTTGTGGCAGGAAGTCGAACCGCTGGGCATCAAGGTCATGCTGGTCGAGCCGAGCGGATTCCGCACCGACTGGGCCGGTCGTTCGGCCAATGACATCGTGGTGCCGATCGATGATTACGTCGCCACGGCCGGTGCCTGGCGCGCCCAGGTGCGGGCTTCGTCGGGCAAGCAGCCGGGCGACCCGAAGCGCGCCGCCCACGCCATCATCAGCGCCGTCTCGGCGGCCCAGCCGCCACACCGGCTGCTGCTGGGGAACCAGGCTTATGACGGCGCGATCGAAAAGCTCGACCAGTTGCGCACCGAATTCACGGCGTGGGAAGCCGTCTCGCGCGGCGCTGATTTTCCGCAGGATCCTGCCGTCCGATAACCTTTTCCGGAGAACACCTCATGAGTCAATGTCAGATCGCTGTCCTTGTCGGCAGCTTGCGCAAGGATTCCTACAACCGCCGGATGGCCACCGCCATCGCCCGGCTGGCACCGCCGGAATTTACCTTCACCCAGCTCGAGATCGGCGACCTGCCGCCCTACAACGAAGACGATGATGCCCATCAGGCCGCGCCGGTACTGCGCCTGAAAGCCGCGATCAGCTCGGCGCAGGGTCTGCTGTTCCTGACGCCCGAATACAACCGCTCGATTCCCGGCGTGCTCAAGAACGCGATCGATCACGCGTCACGTCCGTACGGCAAGAGTTCCTTTGCCGGCAAGCCTGCCGGTGTGCTTGGCGTATCGCTGGGAGCGATCGGTACGGCGATGGCGCAACAGCATTTGCGCAATGTGCTGGCCTACCTCGATGCGCCGACGCTGGGGCAACCGGAAGCCTTCCTGCAGGCCAAGGACGGCCTGTTCGATGAGTCCGGCAACATCGGTGCCGACAGCAAACAATTCCTGCAGGGCTGGATGGACAAATATGTCGACTGGGTCAAACGTCATACCGTCTGAGTTTTCCTCACAAGAAGGGGGGCGCGGAGTGTCGCTGCAAGCCGTGACGGCAGAGTCGTTGGGTCTATCACGCGAGATGTGTCGCGTAGCTCGAAAAGGGCGGGGTACCATCAGGCGTGGTAATCGATTTCTCCCGCTGCCGGTTGATGCCGTTGATGGGTACTGCCGGCCTTGAACAACGACTTGTGACTAGGAGTGCGCAATGACCTACTCAACCCTGATGGTCCAGCTTGAGCTGGGACAGCCTAATACCGATGTGCTGCGCATCACCGCCGATCTGGCGCGTCGTTTTGACGCTGCCGTGATCGGCATTGCCGCCTGCCAGCCGATGCAGATGGTAGTCGGCGACGGCTATATCTGCGGCGATCTGATTGCCGAAAACGATCAGCTTGTGGTGGCCGAACTCGACGCCGCCGAACAGCAATTCCGTACCGCGATGGCCGGTTGTTCCGGCGCACTATCGTGGCAAGGCAACCTCTCGTGTTCATCAATCGCCGACTACATTGCCCGCGCCGCGCGCGCGGCTGACCTGATCGTGGCCGGGACCGCGCCGGATGCACCGGCCGACGTGCAGCGTCGCCTGAGTCTCGACGACCTGGTCATGCAGTCCGGACGGCCGCTGCTGGTGGTGCCGCCCGGGGCGACACTGTTGCAACGCGTGCTGGTCGGCTGGACCGACACGCGGGAGACGCGGCGTGCCATCGTCGACGCCTTGCCCGTACTGAAAATGGCCTCACAGGTTGAAGTAGTTGAACTCGGTAAGGCCGGCGATCAGGACACGGCCCGTGCGCGACTCGATGACGTCTGCGGCTGGTTGCGCCGCCATGGCGTCGAATGCACCACCGTCGCAACCTTATCCAATGGCGACGACGCTAGGCAGTTGCAAGACATCGCCGCCGCGCAGCATTCCGACGTCATCGTCGCCGGTGCGTTCGGGCATAGCCGCTTGTTGGAGTGGGTGCTGGGCGGCATGACGCGCAGCTTGCTGGCACCGGTGGGACGCTGTTCGTTGTTGTCGCATTGAGGGTTGTGAAGACATCGTCGGAGGGCAGTGTTGCGTGCGTCGAACCCGCAGGTAGTGTCTGATTTTTGAACTCGGCTGGTGCAATGCCCTTCGGTTATTGCACCCTACCAATTAAGCGGGGCACCTCCACAAGACCGTTCGTACTGAGCTTGTCGAAGGCGCACATAACAGACAGTAGGGTGCAATAACCGAAGGGCATTGCACCGCGCGCTGATCAATGCTTCGCTGTCCCCCACACTTCCGCCACCCGTGCATCGCGCCCGCAGCCGTTGCGGTAGTACGCATAGCGGATCGGGTTTTTCTTGTAGTAGTCCTGGTGGTATCCCTCAGCCGGATAGAAGGTTGTCAGCGGGATCGTCTCGGTCTCGATTTGCTTGATGACGCCGGCTTTCAGAATCGCTGCCTTGCTGCTATCGATGGCGGCGCGCTGGGCATCGTTCTCAACAAAAATCGCACTGCGGTACTGGCTGCCGACATCACAGAACTGGCGATTCTTGACGGTCGGATCGATGTGATGCCAGAAGTAATCGAGCAGTGCGGCATAGCTGACTTTTGCCGGGTTGTAGACAACCCTGACGACTTCGATGTGGCCGCTCTTGCCGGCGCTGACCTGCTCATAGGTCGGATTGACCAGCTTGCCACCGCTGTAGCCGGACTCGACTTCCAGCACGCCCGGCAGTTTTTCGAAGTCGGCTTCGATACACCAGAAGCAGCCGCCGCCGAAGACGGCGCTGGCTGTGGTCGCCGCTGCCGGCACCGGCGTTTGCGCATGGGCCGCTGCACTGAGCAGCAGCGCGGATAAAAACAGGGACAAACGATTCATGTGCGTAACTCCGGAAGAGCCTGGTCGGCGGGGATGAAGTGCAGCGCGACGCCATTGTTGCAATAGCGCAGGCCGGTTGGTTTGGGTCCGTCGTTGAACACATGACCCTGATGGCCGCCGCAGCGGGCGCAATGGTATTCGGTACGCGGAAAGAGGATCTTGTAATCCGTTTTTGTCGCGACGCCGGCCGGAATGAAATCGTAAAAACTGGGCCAGCCGGTGCCGCTGTCGAACTTGGTGGCGCTCTTGAAGAGCGGATTATTGCAGGCGGCGCAGACGAAGGTGCCACTGCGTTTTTCGGCGTCGAGCGCGCTGCTGCCGGGGCGCTCGGTGCCTTCCTCGAACAGCACGTTGTAACTGGCGGGCGGCAGCAACTGCTTCCACTGCACAGGCGTCTTGCTGACAGCAAAAGCGGCCGGTGCGGAGAAGGCCGACGGTGCCAGCTGGAGTAGCGTCGCGCCGCCGAACAGGCCGGATAATTTCTGGATCAGTTGACGTCGGTTCATGATTTCTCCAAAACACAAAGTGGGTCAAAGTTTAACTGCAGTGGCCCTTTGTCGCTGGCGCCACGCATCGCTTACAGGCGATTGCGCCGCCGCCGGATCAGCAGGTACACCGCCGGCACCACGAACATCGACAATAGCGGTGCGGTGATCATGCCGCCGACCATCGGTGCGGCAATGCGCTGCATCACTTCGGAACCGGTACCGGCACCCAGCAGAATCGGCAGCAGGCCGGCGATGATGACGGCCACCGTCATCGCTTTCGGGCGCACCCGCTGCACCGCACCGGCCCGGATTGCGGTCAGCAGGTCGGCCTCGCTCGCCTCGCCGCGCGCCAGACTGGCATCCCAGGCCTGGCGCAGATAGAGCAGCATGATCACACCAAACTCGGCCGACACGCCGGCCAGCGCAATGAAGCCGACCGCGCTGGCCACCGACATGTGCTGGTCCAGCAGCCACAGCAGCCAGATACCCCCGGCCAGCGCAAACGGCAGCGTGGCCAGAATCAGCACCGCTTCATCGAGACGGCGAAAGGTCAGGTACAGCAGCAGCGCGATGATGGCCAGCGTGGCCGGCACGACGATGCGCAGGCGCTCGGTGGCGCGTTCCAGATATTCGAACTGGCCCGACCACGAAATCGCGTAACCGGCCGGCAGCGTCACTTGCTGCGCGACGGCTTGCTGCATCTCGCGCACCGCCGAGCGCAAATCGCGTTCGCGGATGTCGACATAGACCCAGCCGGACAGCCGCGCGTTTTCGCTCTTGAGCATGGGCGGACCATCGCTGATGCGGATCGCCGCCAGATCGCCCAGACGAATCTGCGCACCGCGCCCGGTCAGCACCGGTAAATCGCGCAGCGCGCCGACCGAGTCGCGCAAGCCTTGCGGATAGCGCACATTGATCGGAAAGCGCTGCAAGCCCTCGACGGTTTCGCCGATATTATCGCCACCGATGGCAGCCGCGATGATGCTCTGTACTTCGGATATCGGCATGCCGTAACGCGCCGCCGCCGCGCGGTCGATATCGATGTCGATATAGCGTCCGCCATTGAGCCTTTCGGCCAGCGCCGAACTGATGCCGGGCAGCGGTTTGACGATGTGTTCGATCTGCTGCGCAAGGCGGTCGATTACCTTCAGGTCGGGCCCGGCGACCTTGATGCCGACCGGGCTCTTGATGCCGGTAGCGAGCATGTCGATGCGGTTGCGGATAGGCGGCACCCACAGGTTCGATAGTCCCGGCACGCGCACGATGCGGTCCAGTTCCTCGACCAGCAGTGCCGGTGTCATGCCGGCGCGCCATTGGTCGCGCGGCTTGAAGCGGATCGTGGTCTCGAACATTTCCATCGGGGCCGGATCGGTCGCGGTCTCGGCGCGACCGGCCTTGCCGAAGACAGTGGCGACTTCGGGTACGGTCTTGATCAGCCGGTCGGTCTGTTGCAGTAATTCGGCCACCTTGCCGATGCCAACCCCGGGCAGTGCCGACGGCATGTACAGCAGGTCGCCTTCATCGAGCGGCGGCATGAATTCGCTGCCCAGTTGGGATGCCGGCCATAGCGTCAGCAGCGTCGCGCAGCAGGCCACGACGACGGTGGTTTTCGGGAAGCGCAACACGCCATCGAGCAAGGGCCGGTAGGCCGCGCCGAGCCAGCGGTTCAGCGGATTGGTGTGCTCGGCCGGAATCCGGCCGCGGATCAGGTAGCCCATCAGTACCGGGATCAGCGTCACCGACAGCAGCGCCGCCGCCGCCATCGCGTAGGTCTTGGTGAACGCCAAGGGCGCGAACAACTTGCCTTCCTGGGCTTGCAGCGTGAACACCGGAATGAACGACAGCACGATGATCAGCAATGAGAAAAACAGTGCCGGCCCGACCTCAACGGCAGCATCGCCGATCACGCGCCAGCGTTCTGCCGGCAATAGCTTGCGCTCCGGATGATCGTGCTCCCAGGCTTCGATGTGCTTGTGGGCGTTTTCGATCATCACGACGGCCGCATCGATCATCGCGCCGATCGCAATCGCAATCCCGCCCAGCGACATGATGTTGGCATTGACGCCTTGCATATGCATGACGATGAAGGCCGCCAGGATACCGATCGGCAGTGTGATGATGGCCACCAGCGCCGAGCGCAGATGCCCGAGGAATAGCGCGCAGACCAGCGCCACCACCAGGAATTCCTCCAGCAGTTTTTCGTGCAGGTTGCTCACTGCGCGTTCGATCAGGTCCGAGCGGTCATAGGTCGTGACGAGCTCGACACCGGCCGGCAGGCTGCTTTTCAGCGTGGCCATCTTGGCTTTCACGGCAGCGATCGTGCTCAAGGCATTTTTGCCGGAACGCAGGATGATCACGCCGCCGGCGACTTCGCCTTCGCCATTGAGTTCGGCCACGCCGCGCCGCATTTCGGGGCCGATGCGCACCTGTGCGACATCACCCAGACGCACGGCCACGCCGGCATCACTGGCGCTCAGACCGATCGCGCGGAAGTCTTCCAGCGAGCGCAGGTAACCGTTCGAGCGGACCATGTATTCGGCTTCGCCCAGTTCGAGCACGGCACCGCCGGTTTCCTGATTGGCACGCTTGACGGCCTCGATCACCTTTTCGTGCGTGATGCCGTACGCACGCAGCTTGTCCGGGTCGAGCACGATCTGGTACTGCCGCACCATGCCGCCCAGACTGGCAACTTCGGCCACATCGGGCACGGTCTTGAGTTCCGGTTTCAGGAACCAGTCCTGCAACGCGCGTAGCTGCGACAGGTCGGTCTTGCCAGTGCGGTCGACCAGCGCATATTCATAAATCCAGCCGACCCCGGTGGCATCCGGTCCGAGCGTGCTGCGCGCTTGTGGCGGCATGCGTGCCTGTGCCTGTCCGAGCGATTCAAGCACGCGCGAACGGGCCCAGTACGGATCGGTGCCATCCTCGAACAACACGTAGACGAACGAGTCACCAAAGAACGAATAGCCGCGCACGGTCTTCGCGCCCGGCACCGACAGCATCGTCGTACTCAACGGATACGTGACCTGGTCTTCGATCAGTTGCGGTGCCTGCCCCGGATAAGACGTACGGATAATGACCTGCACGTCGGACAGATCCGGCAGCGCATCGAGCGGCGTCTTGTTGAGTGCCCACAAGCCCCAGCACGTGACGAATAGCGTGCCCAGCAAGACCAGCACGCGGTTGGTGATCGACCAGCGAATCAGCAGCGCGATCATGGCGCGGCCATGCGGCTGGTGACGCCTTTCAGGCTGGCGTCGGAGTCAATCAGGAACTGGCCCGAGCTGACCACTTTCTGGCCGGCTTGCAGGCCGCTCAGCACGATGGTTTTGCCATTTTCTTCGGCACCGGTCGTGATATCGATGGGTGTGAACGTGCCACCGTCATTGGCGAGCATCACGACGGTGCGCGTGCCGGTGCGGATCACCGCTTCGGTCGGCACCAGCAGCACCGGTGCGCCGGCCGGTGCCGAAAATTGCAGCGTCGCGAACATGCCGGGCACCAGCACTGCGCCCGGATTATTGAGTTCGATGCGCACTTTCAGCGTGCGCGTGATCGCGTTGATGTCAGGCAGGATCGCATCGACCCGGCCGCTGAATGTCTTGCCGGGTAGCGCGGCGATCTGCGCACTCACGGCCATCCCCGGGCGGACCCGTGCGACCAGACTTTCCGGCAGTTCGGCTTGCAGCCAGACGGTACCGGTGCCATTGATCCGCAGCAGCGGCGCCCCGGCCATCACGGTGCTGCCGGCCCGTATCGATAACTCGGTGATGACACCGTCGACCGGCGCGCGCAAGGTCATGCGCGGCTGCACCTTGCCGCTACCGGCGACCAAAGCGATCTGCGTGTCGTTCATGCCGACCAGCACCATGCGCTGGCGTGCTCCGGCCAGCAGCATCGCGTTATCCGGCAGGCGCTGCACGGTCAGGAATTCTTCCTGCGCGGCGATCCAGTCCGGCACAGTCAGTTCGACCAGAGTCTGGCCTTGTCGCACCGGATCCAGCACGGCGCGTACCGGCAGACGTTCGACGAAGCCGTTCGCGCGCGCTTGCAGCACCACCACGTCGCGCTCGTTCCAGGCAATCGTGCCAACGGCGGCGAAGGTAGCCGGCAGCGCGCCGGACGTCACCAGCGCCGTGCGTACGCCGAGGTTTTGCTGCATGCGCGCACTGATGGCGACGCCACCCTCGTCGCTGCCGGCATCGGCATAGACCGGCACCAGCGCCATATCCATGAACGGCGACGGACCGGGTTTATCGAACTTCTGGCCGGGCACCATCGGGTCGTGCCAGTACAGGACTTTCTTGTCGGCGGCCTTTTCCGGGACGGTGCCGGCAGTGGCCGGCATCGCCATGGACTGGTGTTTGCCTAGCTGATACAGACCGGTGCCGAGGGCAATCGCGGCGATGGCAATGAGAGGGAAAAGCAGGCGGTTTTTCATTGGGTGACTCCGGATTCGTCGAGCAGCAGAAAGTTGAGTTGGGCCCACAGGCGGGCGGCGCTGGCAGCGTGATCGAGGGCCATCAGGGCGACCCCGGTTTCGGTACGCCGCGCCAGCAGCAGGTCCGGCAACGTCGCTTTGCCGCCGTTCCAGGCGGCCAGCACGGCAGCACTGCGCTGTTGTGCCAGCGGGATCAGTTCCTGCTCGTAGCGCTGGTGGCGTGCACGGTCGGAGCGCCACGCGTCGATCAGATTGCGGGTTTGCGCAGTGCGCTCACGCAGTGCTTCGTCGCGCTCGGCACGCGCTTGTCCGGCAGTGGCCAGACGTGCTGCCAGCGTGCGGTCCTGGCGATTGGCCTGGTCCAGCTGGAACGGGATCGACAGCCCGACCGACAGCATGTTCGAGTAGGCCGGGCCGCGTTGTGCATAGCCGACCTCGATGGTCCAATCGGATTTTTTCTCGGCCAGGGCCAGATTGGCATCGGCAGCGGCGACCTGTTCCTGCGCCGTCAGGACGGCGATCTGCGATTCGCGCGACAGGTCGGGGCTGCGGGTGTCGAGCGCAAGGTGATCGATGTCGGGCGGGGCGGATAAGGTGCCGGTGTCGGTTGCGCCGGTCCAGCGCGACAGCATCGTGGCGGCCGCGCGCAAGCGTTGCGACAAGTCGTCGCGCTGGTCGTCGATCAGCGCCAGCGCACTGCGCGCTGCCAGTACATCGGCGAGACTGCCGCGACCGCCTCGATAGGCCCCGTCGGCGGCGAGGATTTCCTGCTGCGCCTGCGTTGCCTGAAGCGCCACCAGCGCGACTTTCTGTTCGGCGTAATAGCGATCCAGCCAGGCCATTGCGGTCGCGCGGCGCAGTTCGGCAGCGGCGGCGCGCTGCTGTGCGTCGGCTTTGTCGGCAGTGCGCAATTGCACGTCGCGTCGCAAATTGCGCTTGTCGCTACTGGTGAGTTCCTGCTGGATGCCGACCCGCCGCATCGTCATGAAATCACGCCCGAGACTGCCCCGGTCGGGGCCGTCGGCCGGGATATTGTCGATACCGATCTTGAGCATCGGGTCCGGCAGCTGGCCGGCCGCAACCGCCAGCGAACGGGCCGCGTCGGCGGCCGCCTGATGGCTGTCGAGCTGGCGGGAATAATCGAGGGCTTGCTGCTGGGCGGCCGCTAGCGTGAGCGGGGCGGCGTGCAGCGCGCTGGCAGCCAGCACGGTGCTGGCGAAAAGGACGAACGAATGACGCATGATTTCTCCGGATAACAGGACACAACGGTGGCGCGCAGGGCGTCACCACGGACAGGTTCAGTACCGGAAAAATCAGAGCTGGAAGCGGCAGTGCAGGAGGTTGCTGGGGGGAGCGGTGGTACGCGCCAACACGAAGCCGGGCAGCAGGCTGCGCGGTGTTGGCAGCGTGGCCGGGGCCAGCAGTTGTACCAGCGCGGTTGGGATAAACAGCGCGACCGGCGGCGCGACGGGTTTGTCCGGAGCTTGGTGGCCATCGTGCTGGGAGGCATGGCACAGCGCCGGTTGCGCCGTGTCCATGCCGACACAATCAGGCATCGCCTGCACCACCATCGCGCTGGTCTGCCCCGGACACGCGTACGCGGCCAGCGCCAGCTGTGCAAATAGCACGCCGGCAATGACAACGAAGACGACCAGCAGGCGTCGCAGGGACAAAATTTTCATGCGCGCAGTCTAACCGAATTTCGGCGTCACGCTAGCCGGGAACGTCGGTGCGCGTCGATGCCGGGTTGCCTGCTCATAGGAATACGCCAGCTTGATCAGCATGCCCTCGGCATACGCACCGGCGACAAACGACACGCCCACCGGCAGACCCGCCACGTAGCCGGCCGGCACCGTGATGTGCGGATAACCGGCCACCGCTGCCGGACTCGAAAAACTCTCGCCGTAGTGATCGGCATTGACCGGATCGGTCAGCCATGCCGGTCCGCCGGTCGGTGCAAACAGCGCATCGAGTTTGAACTCGGCCAATACCTGATCGATACCTTCGGCACGCGAATAGCGCTGGTTATTGGCCAGCGCATCGCGGTATTCCTGGCTGTCGAGACCGCCCTTGGCCTCGGCCCGCAAGAATAGTTCCTGGTCGAAGAAACCCATCTCGATGGGCCGGTGGATCAGGTTGAAGGCGATCACATCCTTGAGCGAACGCACCGCTGCGCCTTGCCCGAATTCGGCCAGATAGACATTGAGGTCGGCCTTCAGTTCATACAGCATCACTTCCAGTTCCGAGTCGCCGTACTTGCTGATATTGGGTAGTTCGACGTCGATCAGGATTGCGCCTTTGGCTTTCAGGACCAGTAGCGCCGCGTCGGCGATATCCTGCACGGCCGGGTGGGAGGAGCGGGCATTGGTGACTACGCCAATGCGGGCACCGCGCAAACCATCGGCATCAAGGAAGCGGGTGTAATCGCGGGCTTTGCCGGCGCTACCGGCGGTGGCGGCATCGCGTGCATCGACGCCGGTCATCGCACCCAGCAGCACGGCGGCATCGGCGACGCTGCGGGTCATCGGGCCGGGCGTGTCCTGGCTGTGCGAGATCGGAATGATGCCGTCGCGGCTGATCAGGCCGACCGTCGGTTTGAGGCCGACCAGCCCGCAAATCGACGCCGGCGAAGTGATCGAGCCATCGGTTTCGGTACCCACCGCAATCGCTGCAAGGCTGGCAGCGATTGCCGCCGCCGAACCGGAGCTTGAGCCGCTGGTATTGCGATCCAGCGCATAGGGATTACGGGTCAGGCCGCCGCGCGCGCTCCAGCCCGAAGTCGAGCGGGTCGAGCGGATATTGGCCCATTCGCTCAAGTTGGTCTTGCCGAGGATGACGGCACCGGCAGCGCGCAATTGCGTGACCAGAAACGCATCGCGCGGGGCTTTCGCGCCGACCAGCGCGAACGAACCGGCAGTCGTTTGCATCGCATCCGCGGTGGCGATGTTGTCTTTGATGAGGACCGGGATGCCGTGCAGCGGACCGCGCGGACCGGTTGCCTTGCGCTCGGCATCGAGCGCGCTGGCAATCGCCAGCGCGTCGGGATTGCGCTCGATGACGGCATTGAGGTGCGGGCCTGATTTATCGAAGGCCTTGATGCGGGCCAGGTAATGCGCGGTCAGCGTCCGCGAGCTCAGCGACCCGCTGCGCATGGCGGCCTGCAATTGGGCCACATCGGCCTCGACCAGGTTGATCTTGCTGCCGGCCGCATCGGCGGGCGCCGCGATAGTGCCGATGGCGCCTGCAGCGGCGCTCAACTTGATGAAATTTCTGCGATTCATGGTGGCTCCGTGGTGATGCAATAAAAAAGCCCCGCCGCGGTGCCTCTGGCGGGGCGGCCATCGTTGCAGGCTAACTTAAAACTTGTACGCTGCGCCAACGTTAATGAAGCGTCCGACCGCGCCGGCTTGATGCAGGCCGGCGTCGAAGAAGGTACCACCCGCGCCGCCGTAGGTCTGGTAATCCAGCGGTGGTGCCTTGTTCAACGCATTCTGCACTGAGGCGTGGAAAGTCCAGTGCTTGTCGTACTTGTAGCTGCTGTAGACATCGAGCGTCGTGAAGCTGGCAACGCGGCAATACTGTGCCGGTACGGCTGCCGAAAACGCCGGACCGCTGAACGAATTGTTGATCGCACTGGCGCAATCGACAGCGCCAACGGTCGGGTCGGTGACCTTGAAACTACTGATCCAGTTGACCGTGCCGGCGATGCTCAACGGACCGTTCTCCCAGGTCGTGATCAGATGAGCGCGGTCACGCGGATTGCCGGTATCGCCCGAGACGCCCGACGGACCATGCGTGCCGGCCAACTGGTAGACGGTGCCATCGGCGCCGACCTGCTCGTACTTGAACATATGCGATTCCTGGAATTCGACGGTCAGCTTGCCGGCGGCTTTCAGGTTCATCGTGTAGCGCATGTCGAGGTCGACGCCGCGCGTATGGGTACTCTGGGCATTTTCATACGGGAACGGCGCGAACAGGATATTGCCGGCACCCGGGGTCTGGTTGACGCTGCCGCCGGCGCCATTGAATGGCTGAATGGTCGGCGACGAGCGCACCAGATTATTGACAAAGCTGTAGGTCGGGTCCCCCGAGCTGGAGATGATCTGGTTGGCAATGCGGATGTCATAGAAATCCGCCGACAGATTGAACTGCCTGGTCGGCTCGAAGATGATGCCCAGCGTGTAGGACTTCGAGGTTTCGGGTTTGAGCCTGGCATTTGGTTGCTGCACGCCGAGCAGGCCAATGGCG
The DNA here is from genome assembly GCF_034347385.1 of Actimicrobium sp. CCC2.4. Lineage (NCBI taxonomy): Bacteria > Pseudomonadati > Pseudomonadota > Betaproteobacteria > Burkholderiales > Oxalobacteraceae > Actimicrobium > Actimicrobium sp. CCC2.4. The sequence continues at coordinate 1,021,006 of NZ_CP133777.1, forward strand.
CACTGGCGCGGATAGTTGCCGGCCAGCGTGGCCGGATCGACACCCGGCGCGGTGTTCGGGCAAAGCGTGTTGTCGCGGTAAGTGGTGTAGTAAAACGACTGGCCGGCGTTGCCGTTTTCGGCCGGATTCGGTGCCCGGAATCCTTCGGCATAGGTGCCGCGGAAGGTCACCACTTCCAGTGGTGCAAACTTGAAGCCGACTTTCGGGCTGGTTGCGCTGCTGCTGCCGTTGTACTTGTCGAAGCGCACTGCGCCGTCAAGCTCGAGGTTCTTGAGCACCGGGGCGACCAGTTCGAGATACGCCGCCGCGATGTTCTGGTTGCCGATCGCAAAGGCATTATTGCCAACCTGTGTGCCATTGGCAAAGGCATCAGCGGCTTGCGAATTGAGTTCACGGTGGGTGAACTCGGTGCCGACACCAATGGCCAGCGGACCGCCCGCCAGATCCATCAGCTCACGCGTGCCGCGCAGGCTGACGAATTCGAGGATGTCGGTGGCTTTCGAACTGGTTTTCGGCGCGACGAAGGCATTGGCGGCGGCGCTGTTGCCACCGGCTGCCTGGCCAACCAGATACGGCGTGGCCGGATTGTTCAGCGCCGATTGCAGGTTCAGGAAATTGATCGAGCCATGACCGGTCAGCTTGACGATGTTTTCCGTGAAGCCGGCCGAGGCAGTCACATCCCATTTGCCGAGCGTGCCGCTGAGGTCGCCGACAAAACGGTAGGTCTGTGAATCGACGGCGGTCGAACTGCCGCCCAGGTTGGCGAAGTTGTATTGCAAGACCTGCGTCGCGCCGGTGGTGTTGCCCGGATAGGTCGATGGCACCGTGATGAGCAACGGCGCATTGGCCGGCGTGATGAACGGGATGCCGCCCGGCTTGTAGGCCACTGATGACAAGCCGCTCAGGCCGCCAGTGCTGGAATAGCCGTTGATCTGCTCGGCTTGCGAATCGAACAGCGAGCCCTTGAGCTTGAGTTCCCAGTCGCCGCCCAGTTTTTGCGTGTGCGAACCGATGATATTGATGTTGCGGGTTTGCGGCTGGACTTCGAGGTTGGCAGTACGGTACGCGCATTGTCCGGCCGCGAGGCGGGTGGCATCGCAGCCCGGCAGGAAGCCGCTGATGTTGCCGCTGACCGGATCAAGCAGGTAGCCGGTGATGCTGCCCGGATAGCCGGCATTGAGATTGTTCGGCACGCCCGACGTCAGGTTGTTGCCGCCCTGGCTGCTCAGGTCGGTATTCGTGAAGGCCATGTTGCCGCGCTGCGAGACCAGGATTTTGTCCTGCTTGCGGTATTCGATGGACAGGTAGGTATTGCGGCCGTCTTCGGCCAGATTGCCCCAGCCGATGATGCCGGAAGCGTGGCTGGTGGTGCCGCCACCGCGCGTGCTGGTGCCGGTTTCGGCAGCGATTTCCTGGCCGACATAGGTTTTTTTCAGGATCACGTTGACCACGCCGGCGACGGCATCCGAGCCGTACACCGACGACGCGCCGTCCTTCAGGACTTCGATGCGGTCGATTGCCTCGAACGGAATCTGGCTGATATCGACGAAGCTGCGCTGGCCGTCATCGGACAAGGCATACGGTGCCATCCGGTGGCCATCGATCAGCACCAGCGTCGCGCCCACCGTCAGGCCGCGCAAGGCGACGCCGCTGGCACCGCCGGCAAAAGCGCCGTTGAACGATTGCGACAGCGTGCCCGCCCCGTTGGCCGTGATGTTGCGCAAGACGCTGGACACATCGGTGTAGCCCGATGCCTTCAAGTCCTGCAGCGTGATGACCTGCACCGGACTGGGCGTTTCCTTGTCGACGCGACGGATATTCGATCCGGTCACCTCGACCCGCTGGACCTTGTCGCCGTCAACTTGTTGCGCATGGGCGTTGTGGATCGCCAGCGGCATCAGGGCCAGACTGCCCAGTGCCAGCGCATTGATCTTGATGGTTCTCTGCATGGATTTCATCGTTGATTCCAGTCTTCATCCTCGGGTTGCCGGGCACAGGATAGTGTCCCGGCAGATACAGCGGTGCGCGCAGTTCGGGAGCGCTTGCTCCCCTGCTGTCGGTTGGTAAAGAGGTGTGTTGTGCGCTCAGTCGGGACGGATTTCCCGGACCAGTGCAGTCGCGCCGTAGATCACGGACAGGGTTTCGAGGATGGCACCGCTGTGCACGGCGACCGCCCGGTTGAGGCGCGGATCGAACCAGAATGCGCCGCCCAGCGAGTGGATATTGCCGTCGAAGATCAGGCCGACGATTTCGCCATTGCGGTTGACCATCGGGCTGCCGGAGTTGCCGCCGATGATGTCGTTGGTGGTCGAAAAATTGAACGCTTGCGATAGATTCAGACGCGATTTCGCTGCCAGCCACGAGGCCGGCAAGGCGAACGGGGCGACGCCGGTATCGCGTTCGAACGCACCGCCGATCGTGGTGAATGGCGCGACCGGCTTACCGGCTTCTTCCCAGCCCTGCACTTCGCCATAGGACAGGCGCAACGTGAAGGTGGCATCCGGATAGTCGCCGGTGCCGCGCTGGGCGAAGCGGGCTTGGGCGATCAGTTCCGAGTTGCGTTCGACGATGGATTCGACCTCGCGTTCGTAGTCCTTGCGCAGCGTCCGTGCGGCCGGATCGATGGCCAGTGCGAGCCGTATGAACGGATCATCGGAGCCTTCGATGGCGGCCTGGCCGCCTTCCCACAGCGCCTTGCGTGCCGCGATGTCGCCGAGACGGGTGTTGCCGATCAGCGCGGCGGCGAGTTGCTCCGGCGATTGCCGGCCCAGTACCTGCTTGACCAGCGGATGGTCGCTACCGAGCCGTTCGCGCAGCTTGGTCAGCGAAAAGCCGAACTTGACCTGTTCGAACACGGGGTAGACCGGCGCACTGGAAAACAGCTGCTGTTCCAGTTCAGGCAGCTTGCCGTCAGTGAACTCCGGCAGGCGCTGGCCGTTCGGCAGGCTGCGTTCGCGGGCGGCACGCACCAGCAGGCGGGCGTACTCGAAATACGTGCTGTTGAAGGCGCGCCCGCGTTCGATCATGCCGTAGGGTTTTTCCAGTTGGCGATAGGTTTGCTGGGCGGCGGCGATGGCGTCCCAGGCCGGGCCGACGGTGCCGGCAAGGGCGCTGCTGGCGGCGGTATAGCGACGCAGTTCGACCTCTTCGGCCAGCTTGCGTTCGCGCAGGGCCGGGTCAAGCAGGGCGCTCAGTTCGCCGAACATCGCCTTGTAGCTGTTTTCAACGCCAAACAGCGTGCCTTCGGAAATTCGTGCGGCTTCCGGATTGCTCTTGCCGAACTGCGCCAGCACGCCGCGCAATTCGGCCAGTTCCAGCAAGCCACCGATCAGGCCGAGGTCGCGGATCGTGTCGAGTTGCGCCATCGTCAACTGACGCTGGGTCGATCCGGGATGGCCGGTGACGAACACCAGTTCCTTGTCGGCAGCGCCGTTTTTGCTGAAGGGCAGGAAGTTGGTGATGGCGGCCGGCTTACCGTTTTCGTAGGCGCGCACCAGCGCAATATCGAGGTCGAAGCGCGGGAAGTTGAAGTTGTCCGGATCACCGCCAAAAAAGGCGCTGTCTTTCTCCGGCACCCAGACCAGCCGGGTGTCCTGGAAGCGATGGTAGCGGTACAGGTGATAGCGACCGCCGTGATACAGGTCGACGACGTCGCAGCGCACGGTCTCGCGCTCCTTGCCGATACAGGCCGAGGCAAGTGTGGCCTTGATTCCGTTTTGTGCTGCCTTGAATGCCTCGCCCTGCAAGCCGCGGGTGGCGTTCTTGACCTGGCTGGTCACGTCGGTGATCAGCTCGAGCCGGTTCAGCTCGATTTCCGGACAGCGCACTTCCTGCTCGCGCTGGCGTGCCAGGAATCCATCCTGCATGTAGTTCTTGCTGGCGCTCGAGAGCTGATCGACGCATTCGGAGGCGCAGTGGTGATTGGTCATCACCAGGCCATCTTTCGAGATGAACGACGCCGAACAGCCGCCGGCAATCCGCGCCGAACCTTGCATCATCCGGTTGGTCCAGGCGGCAGTAGGAGTGAAGTCATAGCCAGCCTGCAAGCGGGCGGTCGGCAGGTTGTCCAGCGTCCACATGCCTTCGGCCGCAAAGCTCAGGCCGGGCAACGCAAACAGGATGGCTAGAAACGAAGTATTACGCACGAATATCTCCCAAGTTTTAATTATGGGAAAGACAGTAGCATAGGTTAAAAAACAATGTTTTTTAGAAACTTAGATTCGCGGAGGGAGGGGTATTGCGTGGTGTTGCGCCATCAGAGATAGCGCAAATTTGGTCAGGAAAAAAATAGAAGCGTGAAGATTTTGTCGCGGAACGGTGGGTGGGCACGGGAGAATCGTGCCCACGCGAATGTACCGCCGGACGGTCGGAAGTGGCGGGCGTCGAACGGTGCAATGCCCTACGGTTATTGAACCCTACGACGCTACGACGCTGCGCTGTTGATCTAGCCCAGCAATTTCAGCAAAGCCTTCGCAGCCGGCTCCGACGAGGCTGGATTCTGGCCGGTGATGAGCAGGCCATCAGTGACGACATACGGCTCCCAGTCGGCCAGCTTGGAGTAGGTGCCGCCGTTTTGCCGCAGCATGTCTTCGACCAGGAAAGGCACGACATCGGTCAGCCCGACCGCCTGTTCTTCGGTATTGGTGAAGCCGGTAACAGCCTTGCCGGCGACGACGGATTTGCCATCGGCGCCTTTCGGATGGCGCAGCACCGCGGGTGCGTGGCAAACTGCTGAGACCGGTTTGCCGGCTGCCAGCAGGGTTTCGATCAGTTTGATCGAGGTGGCGTCTTCGGCCAGATCCCACAATGGCCCGTGGCCACCCGGATAAAAGACCGCATCGACACTGCTGACATCGACACTGGTGAGGGTCACGGTGTTGGCGAGGGCGGCTTGTGCTTCAGCATCTTCCTTGAAGCGTTCGGTGGCCTTGGTTTGCGCTGACGTGTCATCGCTTTTCGGGTCCAGCGGCGGTTGGCCGCCCAGCGGCGAAGCCAGCGTCAGCGTCACGCCGGCGTCCTTGAAAAGGTAATACGGTGCGGCGAATTCTTCCAGCCAGAAACCGGTCTTGTGGCCGGTATCGCCGAGTTTGTCGTGTGAGGTCAGTACCATCAGGATATGCATAGCGAGCCTTTCTATCGGGGATGTGGGTGTTTTTCGCTGCGCAGCATGACGCTGGCAAGGAAAGCAATCGTGGAGCGTACGCTGCCTCCGGCGTGCTTGTCAGTGCGCTGGCGCACTTGCGACGACGCTTTGGTCATACCGTCCGGATACCTGAAAATTCTTTCCAACGATGCTAGACTCGGCCGGCTTTTCGTAATTCGGGCAGTAAGCCTTTTTCAAGCCAACTGATTTCCCACCTTGAGGATTCACCATGACCATGAACCGCAGAACGTTCGTTATCCATTCGCTGGTCGGCTCCGCCGCACTGGTATCGGCCACACTGAGCCAGGCGCAAGCCGCCAAAGTCGCTGAAACCGATGCGCAAGCCGTCGCGCTGGCCTACAAGGAAGATGCTACCAAGACAGATAAAGTCAAATACCCGAAATACGCTGCCGGCCAACATTGCGCCAGCTGCCAGTTGTACGCCGGTGGGGCGACAGGCTACGGTAATTGCGCGCTGTTCCCGGGCAAGCAAGTTGCCGCCGCCGGATGGTGCAGCGCCTACGCCAAGAAGGCATGATCGACCGGTCATCGACCTGTTGACCCACAAAAAAACACGCCGTGAGCGTGTTTTTTTTCGCCGTTCGCGGCTGACTGTCTTTTACTATGTCCACGCCGGTGACGTGCCGGCTCAACAGGATTGCCCATCATGGAAGTCGAACTGAAATTGCTGATCAATGCGAATGATGTCGCCGCTTTGCGCGCCCATCCGCTGCTCAAGGAATTTGCCCGCACCGCGCCGCGTGACCAGGTCATGCACGACCTGTATTTCGATACGCCGGAGCTGCAGTTGCGCACCGCCGGTGCCGGCTTGCGGGTCCGGCGTGTCGGCGATGAATGGATACAGACACTGAAGGCCGGCGGCAGCGTGGCCGGCGGTTTGCACAGCCGGCATGAATGGGAAACCCGCGTGGCCGGGCCGGTGCCCGATCTGGCGCTGTTGCGTGCGCTGGTCGATCGCAAAAGCGCCTGGGGCCAGCTGTTGCGTACGCCGGGTTGCGAAGAACAATTGCTGCCGATTTTCAGCACGCAGGTGACCCGCACAATCTGGGACTTGCAGCTGGCCGGCGGCGATGACATTGAATGCGTGCTCGACATCGGCTTTCTCGAGCGGGACGGCCAACGCATTCCGGTCAGTGAAATCGAGCTTGAGCTCAAGACAGGGGACCCGCTGCATCTGTTCGACGTGGCACTCGCGCTGCAACAGGATGTCGCGCTGCAGATCAGCAATCTGAGCAAGGCCGATCGCGGTTACGCGCTGTACGTGCCGCAACCGGTAGCCGCCGTGAAAGCGCAAGCGCTGGTGCTGCACCGCCAGATGACCATCGTCCAGGCGTTCCAGGTGATCGCTGCCAATTGCCTGGCGCAAGTCCAGGGCAACGAGGCGGGCGTGGTGCACCGGCTCGATACCGAAAGCCTGCACCAGATGCGGGTCGGATTGCGCCGCTTGCGCTGTGCCCTCGATCTGTTTCGCGGCTTGCAGCCCTTGCCTGCGCCGTTGCAAGCCGATCTGGACTGGCTCATGGAGCAGCTCGGCGCGGCGCGCGACTGGGATGTACTGGTCGGGACGACCTTGCCGGCGGTCGCGGCAGCGGCCCGCGGCGAAGTGCGGCTGGCCGGACTCGGGCTGGCGGCACTGGTGCATTCACGCGAGAAGCACGCCGCAGCAGCGGCCGCGGTCGGTTCGCCACGCACCACGCGGCTGATGCTGGGGCTGGCGCGCTGGTTGCTGGTGGTCGGCGCGCAGCCGGATCATCTGATGAAGCGCCTGCCGGGATACAGCCGTGGTCTGCTCGAACATCACCAGCAGCGGCTGCGCCGGCGCGGCAAGCAATTGGACGAGAGCAGCGCGCAGGCGCGCCATCGCCTGCGTATCGCGGTCAAAAAAATGCGCTATGCGATTGAGTTTTTCAGTGCGCTGTACCCGGCGAAAAAGATGCGGCGCTACGCCGAAGGACTGGCGATGCTGCAGGACCAGCTGGGCAGCAGCAACGATGCGGCGGTGGCTGATCGCCTGCTGCGGCAGTTGCAGGACGGGCCGCTGGAACTGGCCTGCAGCGCCGGCTTCGTGCGCGGCTTCCTCAGTGCCGGCGCGGCGATCGATGACCGGCTGATGCGCGAGCAGGCGCGGCGCTTTGGTGCGAAGAAAATTCCCGGGTAACGGCGCGGCGCCGGATCACGAAGCACGCCTTTCCGGCAGCTTCCTCAGCCCGGCGTGTGCCGGCTGCGCGCGCTGCGGCGGGTGCGCCACTGCCGCACGATCGCGAAGCGCCAGCCGGCATGCGTCAAGCCGAACAGCGACAGGCTCAGCAGCGCCGCGAGCAAAGGCATCCCGAGCAGCAGCGGCTTGCCGGCTGTCCGGATCCATTCCAGCCATTGTCCGCTACCGGCACCGAAGGCCTGTTCCGGCCAGGCCAGCGGGTGGCCAAGGCACAGCGCGCCCAGCATCCAGGCCAGGCACAAGAGGGGCAATGCGGTCAGCGGATTACTCAGAAAAGTCAGTACCACGGCGGTCGGCAGATGGGCCTTGAAGCGCACGGCCAGCAGCGCGGCAATCAGGGTTTGTGCCGGTAGCGGCACGATGCTGATCGCGCCACCGATGGCCGCGCCCAGCGCTACCGAGCGACGGCGCGGTATCCAGATGTGCGGTTGCGCACTACCAAGAAAGCGCGCGATCTGCGGATGCTTCTTGATCATGTCGGCGCCGCGTAACCATTCACGCAATGATTTGGCCATGCGCTTATTCCTTGGGAAAAGGGAGTTGCAGAGGGCATTGCAACGTTCGCAACGGTGGCGGACGGGCTGCCCGTTTGCGCCATGTCAGGGCCGCGATGACAGCCAGTCCGATCAGCAGGCTGACCGCCGCCAGTAGTAGCAGCGGCGGGATTTTCAGCAGGTTCAGCCCCAGTTTCCTGAGGCCTGCCATGTTAATCACGCGCACCGGGCTCCTCGCTGTGCAGGGACGTGTCCGGCATCACGTCGGGTTTCGCGTAGCGCGGTGAACTCCGTCTGTGGGTCACGACGCGGGCGCGGTAGGCGGCGCGTTTGATGGCGGCGTTGATCGCCTTGTACATGTCGCTTTGCACTTCGCGGATCACCACGGCCGGCTGGCCGGGAATGGTCACGCTGATCTGGCAGGCCATGTCGCAACCGCCGCGCGGTCCATTGAGATCGCGCAAATGTACGACGATACGCATCACGCGGCTGCTGACACGGGCGAAGGCCGCACTGAGGCGGCGTTGGAGATAATCCTGCAGCGAGGGAGTAAGGGAGAAATCCTGGGCAACCATCTGGAGGTTCATGAAATGATCCTTTCGTGGAGTAAGGAAGCGTTGATGGTACGCACTTCACGCCCGGTAAATGCCTGCCTAAAGCTGTCGATAGGTTCGGTAAAGAGAAAGTAGCGACCGGACTTGCTGCGCAGGCGTGCCGATAAAGCCGGTGACGGGTACTTTTCTTCTGTTAGTTGCCGGAAGTAACAGTTTATTTGGATATTGCTGCCGCAAGAAGGTTGGCTGTATAAAGATCAGGGCCAAGCAATATTGCGATCGGCTAACGCGATATCGCCCAAGGGAACGAAAAGTCAATTCCGCAGACTAAATCACTTTTCAGTGCGCCGGTTACCGCGGCTCTGCGTCCCGTCCTCTGTGCATTGATCACCGCCTCTTACAGGATTCCCATGCATTCAACAACTCCGCGGCCGGCGTCCGCCGGTTCACTCTGGTATTTGCTCGCATTGCTGTTGGCCGCCTGCGCCGCGCTGGCCGGCAACAGTGCCTTGGCCTTTGATTTTGCCGACGTCGCCCAGCGTGCCAGGCTGCTGTCGCAAAGTACCTATAAAAAACCTGCCAGCAATCTGCCCAAGAGCATCGACAACCTCAGCTACGATCAGTACCGCGATATCCGCTTCAATCCCGACAAATCGCTGTGGCGTAGCGCCAAGCTACCTTTCGAGGTGGCTTTTTTTCATCAGGGATTGTTTTACGATCACCCGGTGAAGATCAACGAAATCATGAACAAAAGGGTGCGCGAGATCAAATTTGATCCGCAGTCCTTCCATTACGGTAAGAACGTAGTGGATCGAAAGCAGCTTGAACAACTCGGTTTTGCCGGGTTTCGGGTGCACACGGCGCTGAACTCGAAAAAGTACAAGGATGAAGTGGTGGTGTTCCTGGGGGCCAGTTATTTCCGGGCGCTCGGCAAGGGGCAGGGTTACGGTGCATCGGCACGTGGCCTGTCGATTGATACTGCGCAAAATTCCGGCGAAGAGTTCCCGCAGTTTTCCGAGTTCTGGCTGGACCGTCCCGATGGCAATGCCAAAGAACTGACGATTTACGCGCTGCTCGATTCGCGTCGTGCCACCGGGGCCTACCGGTTCACCATCAAGCCGGGCAGCGATACGGAAGTGGACGTCAAGGCCCAGTTGTTCCTGCGCGAGAATGTCGCGACGCTGGGGATTGCACCGCTGACCAGCATGTACTTTTTTGGCGAGAACCAGCGTTCGACGGTTGAGGACTATCGGCCCGAAGTGCATGACTCGGATGGCTTGTCGGTGCAAACCGGCAGCGATGAATGGATCTGGCGGCCACTGGTCAATCCGAAGCGCTTGCTGGTGACGTCATTTGCCCTCGAGAATCCGAAAGGCTTCGGGCTGATGCAGCGCGAACGGAATTTTTCGAGCTTTCAGGATCTCGAAGCGCGCTATGAAAAACGGCCCAGTGTCTGGATAGAACCGACCGGTAAATGGGGCAAGGGTCGTATCGAACTGGTCCAGTTGCCGACGGCCGATGAAACCAACGACAACGCGGTGGCGTTCTGGACGCCGGAACAGAATCCGAAACCGGGACAACCTTTCAACGTCGAGTACAAGATGCGCTGGGAAAAAGAATCCGAGACCCGCCCGCCGCATGCCTGGGTGACGCAAACCCGGCGCGGTCATGGGTACACCAAAAAAGTCGATGAAAGCCTCGCGCTGATTATCGATTTTGAAGGGCCGGCTTTCAAGAAATTACCGGCGGAGACAAAGCTCGAAGGCGCCGTCACGATCGATGCGAACGGCAAGCTGATGGAAACCAACACCTACCGTAACGAAGTCACGGGTGGCTGGCGCATCGCCGTGCGGCTGGACCGCAACGACGATGCCAAGCCGGTCGAACTGACCGCGCACCTGCGCAACGGAAAAGAAGTCCTATCTGAAACCTGGAGCTACATATTGCCGCCCAACTGAGTCCTCTCCCGGCATCACCCGATGCGCAATGCGCTGCCTATCTCGACCGCTTGCCGCTGACACCGGCCCGTCGGCTGGTGCTGGAAGCTGCTGCCCGTGCCGCCGGTGATCCGCCAGCGGCGATGCAGGCGATCCACGCTGCTCTGGCCGGCGATGACGATGCTGCCTGTCCGGCCTACGCCTCGGTGGCGGCACGTCAGCAGCTGGCAGGGATGGCGGTATCCGGTGCGGCCCGTCCCGCAGGGGGCAAGATCACCGCGACCACGCCGGCGCTGAAACGGACCGCGATGGTGCCGCAGCCATGGGGCGAACTCAATCCGCTGGTGCGCTGGTTTCGCGCGATGGCCGGCCGCTACGATAGCGAGTCGCAGGCTATCCGGCGCGGACCGCCTGCGGCCGATGCACCCGATCCGCGCGGAAACTGGCAGCGTGGCGGCAGCTTGCGCCGCATCGTGTTGCTGATCCTGATGGTCGGACAAGGCGGTATGGCGACCTACTTCATGAGCCAGGTGCTGCCGTACCACGGTGCCAAGCCGATGGAAATGGTCACACTGGCGCTGTTCGCTATTTTGTTCGGCTGGGTATCGGTCGGATTCTGGACCGCGCTGGCCGGTTTTCTGGTGCTGCTGCGTCGCGGTGACCGTTATCTGATTTCGGCTGCCGATGCCGGTGCCCCGGTTGAGGCATCGGCGCGCACGGCCATCGTCATGCCGATCTGTAACGAAGACGTTGGCCGGGTCTTCGCCGGTTTGCGCGCGACCTATGATTCGGTCAGGCGCAGCGATGCGCTGGCGCAATTTGATTTCTTTGTCCTCAGCGACAGCAGTGATCCTGACCTGTGCGTCGCCGAGCTGGCCGCATGGCAACAGCTGTGCCGCGACGTCGACGGCAGCGCGCGGATTTTTTACCGGCACCGCCAGCTACGCGTCAAGCGCAAGAGCGGCAACATCGATAATTTCTGCCGGCGCTGGGGTGCCAGTTACCGCTACATGATCGTGCTCGACGCCGACAGCGTGATGAGCGGCAGTTGCCTGACCGCGCTGGTGCGATTGATGGAAGCCAACCCCGGCTCCGGCATCATCCAGACCGCGCCGCGCGCGTCCGGCCGCGACACGCTGTATGCGCGCATCCAGCAATTCTCGACCCGCATCTATGGCCCGCTGTTCACGGCCGGCCTGCACTACTGGCAGCTTGGCGAATCCCATTATTGGGGACACAACGCAATCATCCGGCTGGCACCGTTCATGCGCCATTGCGCGCTGGCACCGCTGCCGGGAAGCGGCGGACTGTCCGGCGATATCCTGTCGCATGATTTTGTCGAAGCCGCGCTGATGCGGCGCGCCGGCTGGGCAGTCTGGATTGCCTATGACCTGCCCGGCAGCTACGAAGAAATGCCACCGAACCTGCTCGACGAGCTCAAGCGCGACCGCCGCTGGTGCCATGGCAACCTGATGAATTTCCGCCTGTTCACCGCACACGGCATGCATCCGGTACACCGCACCGTGTTTGCCACCGGCGTGATGGCCTACCTGTCGGCACCGCTGTGGTTCTTGTTCCTGGGGCTCTCGACCGGCATGCTGGCAGCGCACACGCTGCTGGTGCCCGAGTACTTCACGGCACCGCGCCAGTTGTTTCCGACCTGGCCCGAATGGCATCCCGAAAAAGCCCTCGCGCTGTTTACGGCGACGGCGACCTTGCTCTTTCTGCCCAAGATATTGAGTGTGGTGCTGATCTCGTTGCAAGGGGCGCGGCGCTACGGCGGCACGCTGCGCCTGCTGCTGGGAATGCTGATCGAGCTGGTGTTTTCGGCCTTGCTGGCACCGGTACGCATGCTGTTCCACACGCGTTTCGTGACGGCGGCTTTTCTGGGCTGGGAAATGCGCTGGAAGTCGCCACCGCGTGGCGATGCCGAAACCAGCTGGGCTGAAGCGGTGCGCAAGCATGGCTTGCATACGCTGCTCGGTCTGGTCTGGGGCGCGGGCGTGTACTGGCTGGAGCCGGGATTCCTGTGGTGGCTGCTGCCCATTGTCGGTTCGCTGGCCTTGTCGATTCCGCTGTCGGTGCTGTCGAGCCGGGTGTCGCTGGGAAGGCGCTTGCGGCGCCTCGGCCTGTTCGTGATTCCCGAAGAAATCAAACCGCCGCCGGAGCTGCGCGCCACCACGGCTTACCTCGCCGCGACCTCGCCGGCACCGACATTTGCCGATGCCGTCGTCGATCCGCAACTCAATGCATTGGTGTGCGCCTGCGCGACCGCGCGTCCCGGCTTGCCGGCTGCCGCGCAAGCCAGTCATGCCGCGCTGGCCCGGATCGCGCTGGAGCAGGGTGCTGCCGCGCTGACACCGCAGCAGACCAATCTGCTGCTGCAGGATCCGCTGGTGCTATCGCAGTTGCATCTGGCGGTGTGGAGCACACCGCAGGCGCACGCGCAGTGGCGTGACCTGATCGCCGCTGGCTAATCCGTGATCATCCGGTCGACGGCGATGGCGTCCAGTGCTGCGCGCAGCAAGGTCACATCCAGCGGCTTCGAAATATAGTCGTCCATGCCCGCGTCAAGACAGATTTGCCGGTCCTCGCTGAGCGCGTTGGCAGTCATCGCGATGATGGGCGTGTGCTTGCCTTGCAGCAGTTCGCGCTCGCGTATCCGGCGCGTCGCTTCCAGACCGCCCATGTCCGGCATTTGCAAGTCCATCAGGATCACGTCGAAGTCATGCTGTGCCGATAGCGCGATGGCCTCAAGGCCATTACTGGCCATGCTGAAACGGTGGCCCCATTTCGTGAGCAAGACTTCGGCCAGCCGCTGGTTCACCGGATTGTCTTCCGCGACCAGTACAACGAGTGTGTTGTTGACTGCAACGGCGATTGACGGCGACGGGTCATCTTTCGCGCCAGCTAACGCCGTCGACATCGTCGGCCGGCTGGTCGCGAACAGGGCATCGAAAGTGAACACGCTGCCGCGTCCCTCCACGCTGCGCACGCCCAAAGTCCCGTCCATCGCCGCGACCAGCTGACTTGAAATCGCCAGCCCCAGACCGGTGCCGCCATATTGGCGGGTGGTCGAGGTATCGGCCTGCGTGAACGCCTCGAAGATGCTGGCCTGCTTGTCGGCGGCGATGCCGATGCCCTGGTCGCTGACGGCGAATACCAGCCGGACTGTCGCGGCACTGGCGGCGTCCAGCGTCACCTGCACCGTAATCTCGCCTTGCGCCGTGAACTTGATCGCATTGCCAATGAGGTTGGTCAGCACCTGGCGCAGTCGTCCGGGGTCACCCACCAGTATGCCGGGAACCTCGTTGCCGACGTCGATGCCCAGATGCAGGCCTTTTTCTGTGGACTGGACCGCCAGCAGCTTGGCGGTGCTGGCCAGCAGGGCAGGCAGGTCGAACGCGATCTGTTCGAGTTCGAGCTTGCCGGACTCGATTTTCGAGAAATCAAGGATGTCGTTGATGATGGTGAGCAAGGCCGCCGACGAGGTCTTCACCAGCGTCAGGTATTCGCGTTGTTCGCCATCGAGCCGGGTGTCCAGCGCCAGGTCGGTCATGCCGATGATGCCGTTCATCGGGGTGCGGATTTCGTGGCTCATGTTGGCCAGGAATTCGCTTTTGGCCCAGTTGGCCTGTTCGGCCTGGTCCCTGGCCTGTGTCAGTTCCGCCACCCGCCCGCTGACGGCGCGCGACATCGCATTGAAAGCGGTGCCGAGCTGGCCGAATTCGTCAGGCCCTTCGCTGACGCTGGCCGGCGTCAGGTTGCCGTCGGTGACGGCCTTGCTGGCGCGGGTCAGCGCACCGAGACTGCGTGTCATCCACAGTCCGAGCAAGGTCAGCAGTACCAGCGAGAGCAACAATTCGCTGCCGGCAATGATGGCGCCCTGGATCAGTACGGCCCGACGGGCGACCAGGATATGCGACAGGTCCAGGCCGAAATGCAATTCGCCGAGCGACTGACCAAAGCTGCGGATCGGCATCGCAACGTGAAAGACCGGCTCGCCGGTTTGTTGCGCCAGGTCGAAGTTCTTGTCGGGCATGGGCAGCATGCGCTCTTCTGGCCAGCCGCTGCCGGCGACCCGGTTGCCTTGCTGGTCGATGACCACCAGATACTGCACGCCGTTCCGGCTCAGACTTTCATCGAGCACCGATTGCACGGTGGCATAGTCGCGCTGGGCCAGCGGTGCCACCGTGGCGGCAATCAGGATGGGGGCGATCTGCAGCGAATGCTGCTCGACCTGGTCGAGCATATTGTTGTTGGTCAGGCGCAGGCTGTTCGAGACCAGTAAGGTCAGCATCACGGCCTCGACCACGATGGCCGCCAGCAACAGGCGTCCGCGTACCGATTTGAAGGGATTGGCCATCGGTCAGCGCAGGTTTTGCCGGACTTCCCGGGCGTACGGCTCCATGGCTTCCAGCTCGCGCGGCTTAAGCTTGCGATAGCCCTCCAGCTTGTACTTCAGGAAATAGGCTTTGCCTTCCGGCGTATCGGCAAAACTCCACAGCGCGGCGTCTATCCTGTCGCGCAGCGGCAGATCGCGCTTGTTGAGCAGGTAGACTCGACCGGCTAGCGCATCGCTGATCACCAGAAAACGCAATTGCGGCTGGATGTCGCGCGCCAGGCTCTGGTAATTGGCCAATGAAATGAATCCGGCGGCGGCATCTCCTGCCAGCACCAGTCGCGCCACGCTATCGGAAGCGCTGACGTAGCGCAGTGGCTCGGCGTTGCCATTGTTTTTCAGCCAGTTCTGGCCCCACAAGGTCACCAGCGAGGTCGACGACAGCCCGAGTACCGGCTTGCCCTTCAGGTCCAGCGCGGTTTTGTAGTTGCTGTTGCCGGCAACCAGCGCGACGGTACGGAAGTCGGCACGGTAAGTCAGCAGCGGGCTGTAACCGGCATCGGTCTGACCCATGCGGGCCTGGTGCCCGGTGGTGATGGCAATGTCGTATTCCTGGGCCAGCATGCGGCGCGCAAACTCCGTGAAGTCCGGCGCAGTGACGACCTCGACCGGCATGCCGAGGCTGGTCTCCAGATGCTGGCGCAGTGGCTGGTACATTTCGAGAATGACGCGCGCACTGCTGTGCGGGGCAACGCCGATACGCAATGTGGTCGGTGCCTGGGCGAAGGCCGCCGTGCAGGTGAGCAGGAGGGCGATCAGCGTACAGAAAAAGGGTCGCATGAAAAAATCACTTGAGAGAGGGGCGTTCAGAAGGGGTACGCACGGATTATAAGTGGTGGTAATGAAAGTTGCTAGGAAGTAATTTACTCAAAATACGTGAATCCATCCTTGGTGGCATGATAGGCAAGAAATTTCTTTTTGTTAATAAATCCGGCAGATTGGATACCAGTATGCTGAAGCCTTTTGTTCCCCTTTTTGCAAAGTCCCGCAATGAATCACTCCCCCCTTAACATCCGTCTGTCCCGCCTGAGCTGCCTGCTGCTGCTTGCCGTCAGCGCCAGCCACGCATTTGCCGCCTCCGAAGAAATCCAGGTCTACATGGATGAAATGAATGCGCCCGGCGCGTTCGGCCTGGATATCCACAGCAACTACGTCGCCAGGGGTAATCGCACACCGGACTATCCGGGGGCTCAGGCTCCCGGCAAGGTGTTTCGTCTGACACCGGAATTGTCGGTTGGCCTGACGCCGACGCTCGATCTTGGTGCTTACCTGCTGACCTCGGTCGGTCCCGGCGGGATGACCTCGATCGATGGCGAAAAACTACGTCTGAAATTCATCGCCCCCAAGGCTGCGGAACAAGCGTATTTCTGGGGCGCGAACCTGGAAGTCGGCCGCGTCGCGCACCGGCTCGACGAAAACTCGTGGAATGCCCAGCTCAAGGGCATCATCGGTTATCGCACGGCGCGCTGGACGATGGCGGCCAATCCGAACATCGACTGGAAAATTTCCGGTCCGGTGGCCGGTCCGGCGATGCTGGGTATGGATTCCAAGCTGGCTTACAAGACGGATGCGGGCTACGAGGTGGGGGCGGAGAGTTATAACGGCTTCGGGCAGATCAAGCATCTGGGCCATCTGAACCAGCAAAGCCAGACGCTGTTCGGCGTCATTGATACCGACATCCATGGGTGGGATGTCAATCTGGGTGTCGGGCGCGGTTTGACGCCGGCGAGTGATCGCTGGGTGCTGAAGGCGATTGTCAGTGTGCCGTTGAAGTCGCTTTGATTATTTGGTGGAGATGGTGCAATGCCCTTCGGTTATTGCACCCTGCTGCCTGAGCTTGTCAAAGGCGCATAGTTAAGTGCGCCTTCGACAAGCTCAGGGCGAACGGTCATTTAAAAGCGCCACGTTCCGGTAGGGTGCAATAACCGAAGGGCATTGCACCGCACACGCTCAAAGGACTCGCGTCACAGATCCGACGAAAATCAAATCCCGCCCATGCACAAGTATTTGATCTCCAGATACTCATCCATCCCGTAGCGCGACCCTTCGCGTCCCAACCCCGATTGCTTGACGCCGCCGAACGGCGCAACTTCATTCGAGATCAGTCCGGTGTTGATGCCGACCATGCCGTATTCAAGCGCCTCGGCAACGCGCCAGACGCGCCCGATGTCGCGCGAATAAAAATAACTGGCCAGCCCGAAATCCGTATCGTTGGCAGCGGCAATGACTTCCTGCTCGCTTGAAAAACGCACGACCGCAGCGACCGGTCCGAAGGTTTCTTCACGCATGATCTTCATGTCGGCCGTGACATTCGACAGCACCGTCGGTTCGTAGAAGGTGCCGCCCAATGCATGCGGCTTACCGCCGGTGACCAGCGTGGCACCCTTGGCCAGCGCATCGCGGACATGGTCTTCGACCTTGGCGATGGCTTGCCCGTCGATCAGCGGACCCTGCACGACACCGGCGCTGCTGCCATCGCCGACCTGGATTTTGGCTGCGCCTGCAGCCAGTTTTTCAACGAAGCGGTCGTAGATCGATTCATGCGCATAGAAGCGGTTGGTACAGACGCAGGTCTGGCCGGCATTGCGGTATTTCGATTGCAGCGCACCTTCGACGGCGGCATCGAGGTCGGCATCGTCGAACACGATGAACGGCGCATGGCCACCCAGTTCGAGCGCCAGTTTCTTGACGGTCGGGGCCGATTGCTGCATCAGGATGCGGCCGACCGGGGTTGATCCGGTGAACGACAGGTGGCGTACCAGCGGGCTGGCGCACAGGACCTTGCCGACCTCGATCGAGTGGTCGGCATCGGCCGTGATGATGTTGATGACGCCGGCCGGCAAGCCGGCACGATGGGCCAGTTCGGCCAGCGCCAGCGCCGACAGCGGAGTCTGTTCCGCCGGCTTGATGACGATGGTGCAGCCGGCGGCGACAGCAGGCGCGACCTTGCGGGTAATCATCGCAATCGGAAAATTCCACGGCGTGATCGAGGCACACACGCCGATCGGTTGCTTGAGCACGACCATGCGCTTGTCGCTCCAGGTCGAGGCCATCACATCACCCGAGACGCGCTTGGCTTCTTCGGCAAACCATTCAATGAAACTGGCGCCGTACATCACTTCGCCTTTGGCCTCGGCCAGCGGCTTGCCCTGTTCGGCGGTCATGATGGCAGCCAGATCATCGGCATGAGTCAGCATCAGATCGAACCATTTGCGCATGATGGCGGCGCGTTCCTTGCCGGTCTTTTTCGACCAGGCCGGGAAGGCGGCGGCGGCGGCAGCTATCGCTTGCTGCGCTTCGGCCGGCCCCAGGTTGGGCACCGTGCCGAGTACCGCATCATCGACCGGATTGGTGACGGCGAAGCTGCTGGAGCCGGCGATCCATTCGCCATTGAGGTAGGCGTGCTGGCGCAGCAAAGTCGGGTCATTGAGGGTCAGTGGCAGGGCAGGCTGTCTTGGCATGGGGGCTCCTTGGGTTGTTTTATTGTGGCACGAGGATAACCGAAAGCCCGTGCCGTCGGGCTGATCCGTCGCCGCGGGCCCGGCCGGTGACGCGTCGGGTAAAATCGTCGCATTCCAATTTGTTGAGATCCCATGCACATCCATATTCTCGGTATCTGCGGCACCTTCATGGGTGGCCTGGCAGTGCTGGCGCGACAAGCCGGCCACCGCGTCACCGGCTGCGATGCCAACGTCTATCCGCCGATGAGCACCCAGCTGCAGGAGCAGGGCATCGAACTGATTGAAGGTTTTGATCCGGAACAGATCTCGCTGGCACCTGACCTGTTCGTCATCGGCAACGTGGTCAGTCGTGGCAACCCGCTGATGGAAGCCATCCTCGACCGCGGCCTGCCCTACACGTCCGGTCCGCAGTGGATAGGCGAACACATTTTGAAAGACCGCTGGGTGCTGGCCGTGGCCGGCACGCACGGTAAGACCACTACCGCATCAATGCTGGCCTGGATCCTGGAAGACGCCGGCTATCAGCCGGGCTTCCTGATCGGCGGCGTGCCGCTGAACTTCGGCATCTCGGCGCGGCTGGCCGGTGACGGTGGCGAGTCGGCGTTCTTCGTCATTGAAGCCGATGAATACGACACGGCGTTTTTCGACAAGCGCAGCAAGTTCGTTCATTACCGCGCCCGCACTGTCGTACTGAATAATCTCGAATACGACCATGCCGATATTTTTCCGGACCTGGTCGCGATTGAAACCCAGTTCCATCACCTCGTGCGCACCGTGCCGCGCATCGGCCGCTTGCTGGTGAATCAGCGCGAAGCGGCGCTGCATACGGTGATCGAACGCGGTTGCTGGAGCGAGCTCGAATGGTTCGGTGGCGCGGAGGATGCCACCGGCTGGCAGCTCGATGAACATGCCGACGGCAGCTTTACGGTTATCTTTCACGGCGCGCCGCAAGGCACCGTGCACTGGATGCTCAATGGCGAACACAACCGCATGAATGCGCTGGCGGCAATCGCTGCCGCGCGCCATGTCGGTGTGCCGATTGCGCAGGCAATTGCCTCGCTGGGCGCGTTCCAGAACGTGCGCCGGCGCATGGAATTGCGTGGCGAAGTCGATGCGATCCGGGTCTTCGATGACTTCGCCCACCATCCGACCGCGATCACGACAACGGTGGCCGGCTTGCGCCAGGAAGTCGGTGCAGCGCGCATCCTCGCCGTGCTGGAACCGCGCTCGAACACGATGAAGCTGGGCACCATGAAAAGTGCGCTGCCGGGCAGCCTGGCCGAAGCCGATCTGGTGTTCGGCTACGGTGCCAAAGGCGACGGCAAGACCGCGCTCGGCTGGAATCTGGCCGACGCGCTCGCGCCGCTGGGACCGAAAGCGCAGGCCTTCGACGACTTGCCCGAACTGGTCGCTGCCATCGTCGCGGCGGCGCGGCCCGGCGACCAGATTCTGGTGATGAGCAATGGCGGTTTTGGTGGTGTCCACCAGAAAATCCTCGATGCGCTGGTGCTGCAACGGACGGCGCGATGATCCTGTACCTGCACGGGTTTCGCTCGTCGCCGCACTCGTTCAAGGCGCAGGTGATGGCGCAGCGCCTGCAGGCACTTGGTCGATCCGCCGAGTTTATTTGTCCGCAATTGCCGGCCTCGCCGCGCGCGGCTATCGCACTGGCGCAGCAACTGGTGGCCGGCATCGACCCGGCCACGCTGACGGTGATCGGTTCGTCGCTCGGTGGTTTCTATGCGACCTGGCTGGCCGAACAACTCGGTTGCCGCGCGGTGCTGCTGAATCCTGCGATCACGCCCTTGCATGACTTGAAAAAATACATCGGCAGCACAACCCAGTTCCACTCCGATGAACCGTTCGACTTCAAGCCCGAATACATCGACGAGCTCGACGCCATCAGCGTCGCGCAGATCACGCAGCCAGAGCGCTACCTGTTGCTGGCCGCGACCGGCGACGAGGTGCTCGACTGGCACCAGATGGTGGCCCACTATCCGGCTGCCGTGCAGCATGTGATCGCGGGCAGCGACCATGGCATCAGCGAGTTTCCGGACTACGTCGATGAAGTACTGACTTTTTGCGATCGCCCGCCGGAGCCGGCGTGACAGCGGTCGCGCCGGCGCAGTGGTCGACCCATGTCAACGCCTTGAACCCGTCGCCGCAGCAACGCGCGTGGCTGACCGCGTCCGGTTCGCTGACCGCGCGGCTGATCGCGCATAGCGAGCATTTCCGGGTGCGCCGGATCCGGCAGGCGAGCGGTCCGGTCGCCGCCGACGAGCAGTGCATCCTGCAATTGCCGCGCCGGGTGCTGGTGCAGCAACGCAATGTAGTGCTTGAATGTGATGGCCGGCCGGTGGTGTTTGCCCATACCAGCGTGCCGCTGACGGCGACGGCCACCGACTGGCCGCTGTTCGGCAGCCTAGGCGAACGCTCGCTCGGCAGCACGCTGTTCGGTGATCCGCTGGTGCAGCGCGGCGCGCTGGAATTTGCCCGGCTTTCGTCGCGTCATCCGCTGATGCGCCGGCTGGTGGCGACGCTGGGCGCGCAACCGGACTTGCTGGCACGGCGCTGCCTGTACCGGCGCCGGCACGGCATCCTGCTGGTCTGCGAAATTTTCCTGCCGGCGATTATTGGGCTGGTACCGGTCTCCAATGGCACAATAATGGTTTAGCCGATTTCGGCCCGCGTCCCTCGCGCAGACATTCCCCTCTTCCCACAGCAAAGCGATTAATGAATTTATTTTTTGAAGAATCCGGCGATTTCAAGGCCGGCGTGATGATGTCGCAAGCCGGCGAGGCCTATCAGGTCGAGATGCAGTCCGGCAAGCGCACCAAGGTCAAGGTCCGCGACGTGCTGCTGCAGTTCGCCGCACCGGCGCCACAAGAGCTGA
The DNA here is from genome assembly GCF_034347385.1 of Actimicrobium sp. CCC2.4. Lineage (NCBI taxonomy): Bacteria > Pseudomonadati > Pseudomonadota > Betaproteobacteria > Burkholderiales > Oxalobacteraceae > Actimicrobium > Actimicrobium sp. CCC2.4. Next base: position 1,042,129 of record NZ_CP133777.1, read on the forward strand.
TTGCCGCCGCCAAAAGCGTGTGTGACGAGATCGATCTTGATTTCCTGTGGGAAGTCGCCGGCGAAGAAGAATTCGGTTTTGCCGACCTGGCCGTCGAATACTTCGGCAAGGCACCGCAACCGGAACAATCCGCCGGCCTGCTGTTCCTGTTGCACAGCTCCCCGATCTATTTCTACAAGAAGGGCAAGGGTCGCTACAAGGCCGCGCCCGAAACCGCCCTGAAAGCAGCACAGGCAGGCATCGAAAAGAAGAAGCAGCAGGCCATCGTGCAGGCGCAGTACGTCGAGCAGCTCAAGGTGCACGCACTGCCCGAATCGATGCGGCCGCTGGTGCGGCAATTGCTGTTCAAGCCCGACAAGAACAGCCTCGAATTCAAGGCGCTCGACGCCGCCTGCAGCGAGCTGCAAACCACCGCGCCGCGCCTGATGCTGGCCTGCGGCGGGCTGGATTCGGCCAAGCAGCTGCACTTCGAGCGCTTCCTGTACGACCAGTTTCCGAAGGGGCTGGCTTTTCCGGCGTTCACGATTCCCGCCGCGCCGAAGTTGCCGGTGGCCGACGTGCAGGCGTTCTCGATCGATGACGTCACGACCACTGAAATCGATGATGCGTTCTCGGTCACGACGCTGGCCGATGGCATGGTGCGCATCGGCATCCACATCGCTGCGCCGGCGCTCGGCATCCAGCGCGACGACGCCATCGATGCGATGGCGCGCGCGCGGATGTCGACGGTCTACATGCCCGGCGACAAGATCACGATGCTGCCGGATGACCTGGTGCAATCGTTCACGCTGGCCGAAGGCAAGACCTGCCCGGCAGTGTCGCTGTACGCGACGCTGGATCCGGCCGACTGGTCCGTCATCAAGACCGAGACCCGCGCCGAAGCGGTGCCGATTGCCGCCAACCTGCGTCACAACACGCTCGATGAATTTGTCACCGAAGAGAACCTGGCTGCCGGTACCGGCGAGTATCCGCACAAGGTGGAGATCGCGCTGATCTGGCAATGGGCGCTGGTGCTGGAGCAGGGCCGCATGGCAAAGCGCGAGGGTTTCGGTTTGCGGCCCGAGCAGAACAACCGGGTCGATTTCAATTTTTATGTCGATGATGATGTCGTCACGATCGCCAAGCGCAAGCGCGGCGCGCCGCTCGACAAACTGGTGGCCGAACTGATGATTTTTGCCAACAGCACCTGGGGCAAGCTGATGAACGATTGCGGTGTGCCCGGTATCTATCGCGCGCAGGGCGGCGGCAGCGGCGGCTGGGCCACCAAGATGGCGGTGCGCATGGTCACGCACGCGGCACCGCATCAGGGCCTGGGCGTTGATCAGTACGCGTGGAGCACTTCGCCGCTGCGCCGCTATACCGACCTGGTCAATCAATGGCAAATCCTGGCCTGCGTCGAGCACGGCGTCACCGCGCCGCTGGCTGCGCCATTCAAGCCGCGCGACGCCGACCTGTTCGCGATCGTCTCGGCCTTCGATGCGACCTACAGCGCTTACAACGAATTCCAGTCGAACATGGAGCGTTACTGGTGTCTGCGCTGGCTGGGCCAGCAAGCGTCGCACCGGCTCGAGGCGGTGGTGCTGAAGGATGAAATTTTGCGCCTGGCCGATCTGCCGCTGGTCATCAAGTTGCCGGGTATGCAGGCATTGCCGCGTGGTACGCAGGTCTTGCTGGACCTGGCGCGCTGGGATGAGGTGGATCTGAGTGTCGAGGCCCGCCTGATTGAAGTGGTGCCCGCAGCGGTCGAGGAACTGGGCGAGGACGAGGAAGAAACTCAGGAAGCCGACGCGGTGGCGGAAGTCGATGCCGATACCGAGGTCAATCACATCGTTGCTCCCGACCTGGACACGATTGTCGACGGTGCGCCACTGGCCGATGGCATCGGGCACGGTGACGGGCAGCCGATACCGTAGAATCATTGCTCCCTGATATCACTGACTGACCGCCCGTGAAGCTCATCCTGCGCAATCCGACCCTGACCATCGCCATCGCCGTTTCGGTGCTGGTGCATGGCGCGTTGCTGGCGGTGCGCTTCACGTCGCCGGAACTGTTCCGGCAAAAGCCGGACGATCCCGGTCTGGAAGTGATCCTGGTCAATGCCAAGCACAAGGCACCGCCACTGAAAGCCGAGGTGCTGGCGCAGGCCAATCTCGATGGCGGTGGCAATGCCGAAGCGGGCCGTACCAAGTCGCCGTTACCGGACCTGCGCCGCACGCAGGATGGCGACAGCGTGCAGGCTACCCGGCGGCGTGTCAGTGATCTCGAACAGGCACAAAAGAAGCTGCTATCGCAGATTAACAAGCCGACGCCGCTGGTCATCCCGTCCTTCTCCGACCTCGACCGGCTCAAGCAGCCGCTGCAGCCGGATGGCAATGACGCGCAGGACAGTACCAAGTCGATTGCCCGCCGCGAAGCCGAAATCGCCCGCAACATCGAGGAATACAACAAGCGTCCGAAAAAAACCCAGATCACGCCGAACACCCGCGAGGTCGGCTATGCGATGTATTACAAGTCGCTGCAGGACCGCATTGAAAAACGCGGCACGGTCAATTTTCCGCAGCAGGATGGCAAGAAGCTGTACGGCGAACTGGTGCTGTACATCCCCGTTTATCAGGACGGCACGATCTACGAGCGTGACGGCGGCCCGCGCGTCGAGCGCAGTTCCGGCAATCCGGCGCTCGACAATGCGGCGCTGCGCATCGTCCGGCGCGCCGCGCCGTTCGGTAAATTTCCGCCCAACATGCGTTCTTCCGACAAGGACGATGTATGGGAAATCATCACCCGTTTCAAGTTCACCCGGGAAGACGCGCTTGAGGCGGAACTTCGCGGTGGCAATAATTAAGGCGCTTTCCGTTGAATCCTTCCTCATTCCCTGCCGCTGACCGCTATGCCGTCATCGGCCATCCGGTTGCGCACAGCAAATCGCCTGACATCCATGCGGCCTTCGCCCGCCAGACCGGCCAGATCCTGACGTACGAGAAACTGCTGGCGCCGCTCGACGACTTTGCCGGTAGCGTGCGCGCACTGATTGCCGCAGGGGGCCGTGGTGCCAATGTGACGGTGCCATTCAAGCTCGATGCCTTTGCGCTGGCGACGACGCTGAGCGACAGGGCGCGGGCCGCCGGCGCCGTCAACACCTTGCGCTTCGACGCTGCCGGCGTGTTTGGCGACAACACCGATGGTGCCGGACTGGTTACCGATATCGTCGTCAATGCCGGTGTCGCGCTGCGCGGTAGCCGGATCCTGCTGCTCGGTGCCGGCGGCGCGGCGCGCGGTGTCATCCTGCCGTTGCTTTCGGGCCAACCGGCGCAACTGGTGATCGCCAACCGCAGCAGCGACAAAGCCATCGCGCTGGCGGCGCAATTTGCCCCGCATGGGGCTATCGTGGCGCAGGATTTCGCTGCGCTGGACGGGCAGTTCGATATCGTCATCAATGCGACTGCCGCGAGCCTGGCCGATGCCTTGCCACCGATCGCGGGCAGTTTGTTCGGCGCGCACACACTGGCTTACGACATGATGTATGGCGCACAACCGACGATCTTTTTGCGCTTTGCCGTGCAGCATGGCGCGCGGGTGCGCGATGGTCTTGGCATGCTGGTCGAGCAAGCCGCCGAATCGTTCCTACTGTGGCGCGGCGTGCGTCCGGAGACGGCGGCCGTGCTGGCCGGCCTGCGTGCGGCGCTGGCATCATGAAATCCCTGCGCAAGTTTCTGCTGTTGCTGGTGGTCGTGCCGCTGGTCATCGTGCTGGCGGTCCAGGCCTATTTTTTCCTGCAGATCTGGTGGTGGGTCGACCACAATCCGGGCTCGACGAGCTTCATGCGCGAGCAGGAATCGGTGCTGCGTGACAAAAATCCCGACTTCCGGATCCAGTACACCTGGGTGCCGTACAACCGCATCTCGAACAACCTCAAGCGCGCCATCATCGCTTCGGAAGATGCGCATTTTTCCGAGCATGAGGGAGTCGATTGGGACGCTTTGCAAAAGGCCTACGAAAAGAATAACCGCCGCGGCAAGGTCGTCTCCGGTGGCTCGACCATCACCCAGCAGCTGGCCAAGAATTTGTTCCTGTCGGGCGAGCGCAGCTACGTGCGCAAGGGCCAGGAGCTGGTGATTACCTACATGCTCGAATTCCTGATGGACAAGGAACGCATCTTTGAAATTTATCTGAACGTGGTCGAGCTGGGCGTCGGCGTGTTCGGTGCCGAAGCGGCGTCGCAGCATTATTTCCGGGTGTCGGCCGCCGGTCTCGGTGCCAGCCAGGCCGCACGGCTGGCCGGCATGTTGCCGCGACCACGGTTCTACGACAAGAACCGCGGCTCGGGTTATCTGGCCGGGCGCACCGGGTTGATCTTGCGACGGATGGGGTCGGCGGAATTGCCTTGAGGTGACGTGTTCGTGCGCGCGCTTGCGCCACAAACGCCGCTCAATCCGGGTCCTGCGTTCGGCTGATCAGCACCGTCGCAATCCGGCGGTCCTGCATGGCTGCAATTTCAAAGCGCAGACCATCGAGCTCGATGGCGTCGCCGACGGCCGGCAAGGTCGCAAAGCGCGCCAGCAGGAACCCGGCGATCGACGTGTAATCGTCCTCGTCGGTGACCAGCGCGCCGGTTTCCAGCACTTGTTCGAGGTAGCGTAAATCAGCGCTGCCGGCGACCTGCCAGTTATTTTCGGCCAGCAATTGCACGGTCGGTTGCTCGTCTTCGTCCGGAAATTCACCGGCGATGGCTTCGAGAATATCGAGCGGCGTGACCAGGCCCTGCAGCGTGCCGTACTCGTCGGTGATCAGGATCAACTGGCCGGACGAGCGCTTGAGCGCTTCCATGACTTTCATCACGCCGACGGTCTCCGGCAGGATGATAGGCGGGTGCACGCTGGCGTGCTCGTCGATCCGGCCATGGAGGTCGATGTCGGCGATCAGGTCCTTGGCGCGTGCCACGCCGATGATGTTATCCATCTGTCCGCGCGATACCGGGAAGGTGCTGTGCGGGATGGCGAGGATCTGGCGACGGATCGCCGCCGCGTCTTCGTCGAGGTTGATCCACGATATCTCCGAGCGCGGCGTCATGATCGAGCGGATCGACCGTTCGGCCAGGCTCAGCACGCCGCTGACCATGTTGCGTTCTTCGGCACCGAAGGTCGCCAGTTCGGCCTCCGGTTCGGTACTGGCAGCCAGTTCGCTTTGTTCGGCACGGGTACGACTGCCCAGCAGGCGCAGGATGGCTTCTGCAGTGCGGTCACGCAAGGTCAGGTGTGCAGCCTTGCGCATGAAATTGCGCTGCATCAGCTGATTGAAAAATTCGATCAGGATCGAGAAGCCGATTGCCGCATACAGATAGCCTTTCGGAATCTTGAAGCCGAGACCTTCGGCGACCAGGCTCAGGCCGATCATCAGCAGGAAGCTCAGGCACAGCACCACCACGGTCGGATGTGCATTGACGAACCGCGTCAGCGGCTTCGACGCCAGGATCATGATGGCCATCGAAATGATCACCGCCGCCATCATCACGCCGAGTTCGTCGACCATGCCGACGGCTGTGATGACGGCGTCCAGCGAGAACACCGCATCAAGCACGACGATTTGCGCAATCACCACGCCGAGACTGACGTAGACGCGCGGGCCGCTTTGCACATGGGTGATGCCTTCGAGCCGTTCATGCAATTCCATCGTCGCCTTGAACAGCAGGAACAGGCCACCCAGCAGCAGGATCAGGTCGCGTCCCGAGAAAGCCAGCGGGCCGAGCGAGAACAGCGGCGTCGTCAGCGTGACCAGCCACGAGATCATCGTCAGCAGGCCCAGTCGCATGATCATCGCCAGCGACAGACCGATCAGACGTGCTTTGTCACGCTGATGCGGTGGCACCTTGTCGGCCAGGATCGCGATAAAAATCAGGTTGTCGATGCCCAGTACGATTTCGAGGACGACAAGTGTCAGTAAGCCTACCCAGATAGTCGGGTCGAAGAGCCATTCCATGTGTAATGCCTTGTGCAATAAGAGGATAAAAAGCGCGCGCTGGCGCAGACCGAAGCGGTCCGGAAATCAAAGAAGGTGGCGGGGGCGGTCTTGTCGTGGCGGGGGCGTCGGTACCGGGAAAAACAGTATGCGCGGTACGACCGGCACGTAACCCGGCAACGATGTCGTGGCAGCGATGCTGCGCAGGCAGAAAAAGGTCGGGCTGGTCAGTGCGCTCAGGTCAGTGCTGGCCATCGGCAGGTCGGCCTCATCAGTGACAACCGATTGCGGGCACGACGAGGTGGTGTCGACAGCCGCAGCCGAAGCATGGCCATGAGCAGGAAAATTGAAGCCATCGGCAAGCAGTTGCAACGGAAGCAAACACATCAGGCACAGGACGAGGACTCGTCGCATAGATTCCGGCAGGGTTTCGAAGCGACCGAGTATAACCACAATTGCAGCTCGGCCTTTAATGGTGACTTGCGGTTGCCATGCGCCCGCGATTTTTTCGTCGCCGCCAGGAAGCTGTTTGAAATAGATTGCTGATCTTCCATCCAGGCACGCGCAACATTGCCGGCCTGCTGACCTGCCGATTGGTTGGTGGACCAGAACAGATGGGCAATCAGCTCAGGGCGAGGTCCTCAAAGACGATCCGGGCTGCTGCGATAGTCGCATCGATGACCGCGTCGTCATGCTGTGCCGACACAAAGCCGGCCTCAAAGGCTGCCGGGGCGAAATACACACCATGGTCCAGCATGCGATGGAAGAAGTCATTGAAACGGGTCTTGTCGCTGGCCATCATCTCGGCAAAATTAGCCGGCACCTGCGCCGAAAAATACATCCCGAACATGCCTCCGATGGCATCGGCGCAAAACGCGATGTCGTGTTCTGCAGCGGCGGCCGTCAGGCCCTGCACCAGGCGCAGGGTTTGTGCGGACAGCCCATCGTAAAAACCGGGTACCTGGATTAGCTTGAGGGTGGCCATGCCGGCCGCCACGGCCACCGGATTACCCGACAAGGTGCCGGCCTGATAGACCGCACCGACCGGCGACATCTGCTGCATCAGGTCGGCCCTTCCGCCGAAGGCCGCCACCGGCAAGCCCCCGCCGATGACCTTGCCCAGCGCCGTCAGGTCCGGCACGATGCCGTAGATCGATTGCGCGCCACCGAGCGCCACCCGGAAACCCGACATTACTTCATCGAAAATCAGCACGGTGCCGTACTCGGTACACAGCCGGCGCATCGTTGACAGGAATTCCGGTGTCGCCTTGATCAGGTTCATGTTGCCGGCGACCGGCTCGACGATCACACAGGCGATCTCGTTGCCCACGTCGCGGAAAGCCCGCTCCAGTTGTTCCGGGTCGTTGTAGTCGAGGACCAGCGTGTGCTTGACGAAATCCTGCGGTACGCCGGCCGAGGTTGGATTGCCGAAGGTCAGCAAACCGCTGCCCGCTTTGACCAGCAACGAATCGGCGTGGCCGTGGTAGCAACCTTCGAATTTGATGATTTTGTCGCGTCCGGTGGCACCGCGCGCCAGGCGCAGCGCGCTCATCGTCGCTTCGGTGCCGCTGGAGACCAGCCGGACCTGCTCGATCGACGGCACCAGCCGGCAGATTTCTTCGGCCATCAGCACTTCGCCTTCGGTGGGCGCGCCGAAGCTCAGGCCCAGTACGGCCGCATCCTGCACCGCCTTGACGACGACCGGGTGGGCGTGGCCGACGATGGCCGGCCCCCACGAGCCGATGTAGTCGGTATAGCGCTTGTCATCGGCGTCCCAGAAATACGGGCCGTTGGCGCGAGTCACAAAACGTGGCGTGCCGCCGACCGAACGGAAAGCGCGTACCGGCGAATTGACGCCGCCGGGCGTGGTCAGTTGCGCACGGGCGAACAGGGTGTCGTTATTGGAAGTCATGAGGGCTACGCATTCAGTAAAAATCAGTGTGGGGAGGTATCGTCGGGCGCATCGCCGGCATCGGCGTCGATATCCTGCATCGCCTCGCGCGCCCAGAAATAGCGGTCCGGGATCAGCTTGCCCATGCCCAGGCGCTGAGCCCCGAGCAAGGCAGCGTGAGTGAATTCCTGTGCCTCGAAGACGGCTTCGGGCGCTTCCAGTCCGTTTGCCATCAGCGCAGCAATAGCCGCCGACATGGTCGAGCCGGCGCCGGTGAAAGCGCCCGGCAAACGTGGCCAGTTATCCTGACGGATTACGCCGCCGTCGCTGTAGAGCGTGTTGGTGACTTCATGCACGGCGCCTGGCGTACCGGTTACCAGCAGGAAGGCGCAACCCAGTTCGATCACATGCAGTGCATCGACTTCCAGCGTGTCTTCGACGGTCGGCTCGCGCCAGGTTTCTGCCAGCCGGTCCAGTTCGCCAGCCGACAGCAGCAGCAGGGTTGCCTGTGGCAGCAGCAGTTCACGGATGGCCATCAGCACATCGTCGCCATCCTGCACGTCATCCGGAATGGCCGTGATGAACGGATCCAGGATCAGCGGGATCTCAGGGTAATCGGAGACGATTTCGGCGATCACCGAGACGTTTTCGATGCTGCCGACGGCGCTGACCTTGAACGCGGCTACGGCCATGTCTTCGAGCACGACACGCGCCTGGTCGGAGACCCAGTCGGATTCGGTGATCTCCATGTCTTCGATTTTGGTGGTGTCGCTGATCATCAGCGCGGTGACGACCGACAAGCCGTGGCAGCCCATGGCGGCAAACGATGCAATGTCGGCCTGAATGCCGACGGCACCGGTAGGATCGGCCGCGCCGAAGGTAAGGACGATAGGAGAAGTTTGGTTTTGCACGGCGGGTAGATTAAGATGGCGACTTCGCATTTTACTTGATTGAAGGGCAGCTAACTGTGAGCAACAACGGAACTTCGGACGCAGCGGTAAAGCAGGACTATCAGACATGGATGTGCCTGATTTGTGGATGGGTGTACGACGAGGAAGCGGGCTTGCCCGAAGAAGGTATCGCAGCAGGAACCCGCTGGGCGGATGTTCCGATGAACTGGACCTGTCCGGAATGCGGTGCCCGCAAAGAGGATTTTGAGATGGTGACCATGTAACGGATTGCCGACAGCCGCCCCTTGTGCAAGGGGCGTACGCTTTGATGTGCGGCAAGATATGTTAAAAGTTGGTAGAAAGCATCTTGCTTTTTCGTCGAGTTGCCCTTTATATTGACTCAAGTTAATCGAGAGCCTGCCATGACCACAGCCACTGAACAGTCGGATCCCGCCAGCCTGAAAGTCATGGTCATCGACGACAGCAGCACGATCCGGCGTTCCGCCGAAATTTTTCTGGGTCAGGCCGGTTACCAGGTAGTACTTGCCGAGGACGGTTTCGACGCGCTGGCGAAGATGAACGACAGCCGTCCTGCATTGATTTTTTGCGACATCCTGATGCCGCGACTCGATGGCTACCAAACCTGCGCACTGATCAAGAAAAGTGCACGATTCCATGCCACACCGGTCATTATGCTGTCCTCCAAGGATGGCTTGTTCGACAGGGCTCGTGGCGCACTGGTCGGTTCCGATGCGTACCTGACCAAACCATTTACCAAAGACAGTTTGCTTAAGATCGTGCGCGAATTCACTGCTACGACGCAAGCTGTACCGGTTTTACCTGAAAGTCCCTGATGGCTATCCACAAGATCCTGATCGTCGACGATTCGCCGACCGAGCGCTATTTCCTGACCGATGTACTGGTCAAGAACGGATTTTCAGTCGCGACGGCCGAGAATGGCGAAGAAGCGCTGCGCAAGATTAAGGCAGACAAGCCACAACTGATCCTGATGGATGTCGTGATGCCCGGACAAAATGGTTTCCAGGTCACACGCGCGATTTCGCGTGACCCTGAAACCCAGGACGTGCCGATCATCATCTGTACCAGTAAAGGCCAGGAAACCGACCGCATATGGGGCTTGCGCCAGGGCGCGCGTGATTACATTGTCAAGCCGGTCGATCCGCAGGAATTGTTGGCCAAAATCGCCGCGCTCGGCTAGTCCGGAAGCCATGAATCAGCCCCAAACCGAACCAGTGACGGCACATGCCGAGCGCGGCTATCGCAAACCGGACGCGACTGCGCGACGTCAGCGCATGCGTGATTTCCAGTCGCAACTGTCAGAGCGGATGCAGCAGGCGCGCATCAGTACCCGCGAGCAGACCAGCCAGCTCGGTCTGCAGATTGGTCCCGAACACTGCTTGTTGAGCTTGCGTGAGGCTGGTGAAATTGTCGCCGTCGGCACCATCGCTGGCGTACCGCTGACGCAGCCGTGGTTCCTCGGCCTGGCCAATGTCCGTGGCAATCTGGTCAGCGTGGTTGATCTGGCACAGTTACGCGGCCATGGTCCCACCATCATCGACAAGCAGGCCCGGATCATCGCCTTCGGTCCGTCACTGGGGTTCAATGGGGCGGTATTGGTCTCGCGTGTGCTGGGCTTGCGCGACGTGGCCGCGATGACGCTCCAGCCCGGTCCGGTGGAAGGGCGCATGGCGAACCGCTACCGCGACACGGACGGCACTATCTGGCGGCAGCTCGATGTCTCCGCTCTGATAGCGGATCCGCAATTTCTTCAAGTGGGTGAATGATGTCCGGGGCGACAGTGCGCCGGTATTGCAACAGGATTCAGGAGATCCGTTAATGGCATTGAAGCTTCCTTTATTTTCCGGTGCCGGCGCTGGCGCCGATGCTGGTTCCGACAAGCAGACCCCGCCCATATCGTCCCGGGAGCCCGGTCAGAATGCGACCTTCATCGGGGACGTACTCGAAAATCGCGGCGATATCACGCTGCCGCTGATTGGCCACCTGCCGCTCCAGGAACAGGTTCGGGTGCTGTTCCTGCTGATGGCTGCGGCATTGGTGGCGGTCGGGGTATTCGTCTTCCTCAATGTCAGCTATTCGACCCAGACTTCGACCCAGACCCAGATCGCCGGCGATGCGCTAATGCATACGCAGCGCGTGGGCAAAGCAGCACCGAATGCCATTCAGGGCAACCCGCAGGCATTCATCCAGCTCGACGAATCCCGCAACGAGTTCAATCACGATCTCGACGTGCTGCGCAACGGCGGCACCTTCCAGGGGCGCAGCATCCTTGCGCCGGCTGCCTCGCTGGCGCCGTTGCTCGAGCAGACCGGACAACTCTGGGCTAGTACCGACAAGGCCGCCGCGACCATCCTCAAGCTCCGGAAAGAGCTGTCCGGATTCGGCGCAACGCTCAAGCAACTCAATGCCCTGTCGCCGGACCTGCTTGAACTGACCGAACAGATCGCCACCTTGAAAGTACAAAACGGGGCCAGCCCGCGCGAAATTTCCGCTGCCGGTCAACTGGTCATGCTGACCCAGCGGCTGGGGCGCAGTGCCAATGAATTCCTGACTTCCGAAGGCGTTAATCCCGATACGGCGTTCCTATTGGGCAAGGATGCCAACACCTTCCGCGACATCGTCGAAGGCTTCCTCAATGGCAGCGAGGTACTGCGCCTCGGTGCCACCCGCGACAAAGATAGCCGCGACAAACTGCTTGAACTGCAGACCCTGTTCGTCAAGTATCAGGTAGCCGTGTCGGCGATCCTTGGTAACCTGCAAAATTTCATTGCGGCCAAGCAGGCCGAGCAATTGGTCTTCTCCGAAAATGAAACCCTCAAGCAGCGCCTCAGTGCGCTGCAGCAGTCTTACCGCGACCGGCAGGATGCACAAGCCTGGCCGTTGTATGCGATGGGGCTGTCAGCTTTGCTGGCCGTGCTGGGGGCGATCGGGATTGCGCTGGTGCTGCTGCAGGACAGCCGGAACCGGCGCAAGGAATCGGATATCCGGCGGCAGCAAGCCGAACTGCAGCGCTTCGAGGCGGAGCGTCAGCAAGAAGAAGCCCGCAGTGCCAACGACCAGAATCAGGCCGCCATCTTGCGCCTGATGAATGAACTGCAGGAAGTCGCCGATGGCGATCTGACGGTACAGGCCACCGTATCCGAAGACATCACCGGCGCGATTGCCGACTCGGTCAATTACACCGTTGAAGAATTGCGCGGACTGGTCGGGCGCGTCACCAATACCGCCGAGCAGGTGACCTCGGCCTCGAACGAGGCGCAGCAAATTTCAATTGCGCTGTTGAGTGCCTCGCAGCGCCAGTCGCGCGAAATCCGGGAAACCGGTCAGGCTGTGCTCGATATGGCGCTACAAATTACCGACGTCTCGAAGTCGGCCAACGAGTCGGCCGATGTGGCGCGGCAGTCGGTGAGCGCCGCCGACGAAGGCGCCCAGGCGGTCGAAAACGCGATCAAGGGCATGCACGAAATCCGCGAGCAAATCCAGGAAACCTCGAAGCGCATCAAGCGTCTGGGTGAGTCCTCGCAAGAGATCGGCGAGATCACCGAACTGATTTCGGACATCACCGAACAGACCAACGTGCTGGCGCTGAACGCGGCGATCCAGGCAGCGTCGGCCGGCGAGGCGGGACGCGGCTTTTCGGTGGTGGCCGAAGAAGTGCAGCGCCTGGCCGAACGCTCCGGCGAAGCGACCAAGCAGATCGGCGCGCTGGTGCGCACCATTCAGACCGATACCCACGATGCTGTCGCCGCCATGGAGAAATCCACCCAAGGCGTGGTCGAGGGGGCGCGACTGTCGGACGCGGCCGGTGCCGCGCTGTCTGATATCCGGCGGGTGTCGAACCGGTTGGCCGAACTGATCCAGGGCATCTCGCTATCGACCGAGCAGCAGGCAAGCTCGGCCAATGGCGTGGCGCAGAATATCCAAAACATCCTGAGCGTCACCGAGCAGACCCAGCACGGTACGCAGCAAACCGCCTCATCGATCCGCGAACTGGCGCGACTGGCCGAAGAACTGAAAAACTCGGTGTCGCGATTCAGGGTAACGGCCTGACAGGCTTAGCATCGTCGATGTGGATGATCCGCCCTTCATGGGACGGATTGCTTTTTGAATTTCCGCGAGGTAGTCATGAGCTCCCCAATTAGCGTCACTGCGCCAGGTGTGCGGGATAATTTCGATGCCGGATCACTGTCCTGGATCATGGCGGAAATCCGCGAGGCACTGGACCAATCCCGGACTGCGCTGATCGAAGCCATCCGGCAGGATGACGATGCCCGTCCGACCACGCTGCGGCACGCCCGCGCGTTTCTGCATCAGGCCCACGGGGCCTTGCAAATCGTCGATATCGAAGGTGTCACCATTCTCACCGAAACTGCCGAAGACCTGCTCGAACGGATGGAGTCCGGGCAGGTGCCTGCCTCGCCGCAAGCCGGGCAGGTGCTCGACAATGCCTATCAGGCCTTGCTCGGCTACCTCGATGAATTACTGGCGGGCGTGCCGCAACAGCCGGTGCGACTGTTTCCGTATTACCGTGCGTTACTCGAATTGCGTGGTGCCGAACGGATTCATCCTGCCGATCTGTTTTTTCCGAATCTGGCGGTACGTCCGCAACCGGTTCTGGTCCGCGTTGCCGGTGCGGCACCGGTCGACTATGCAAAGCTGCGTAAGCGTTTCGAGATGGCCTTGCTACCGTTTCTGAAAAAAACGGCGGAGCCGGCGCTGGCCAGTGTGGCCGAGATGCTGGACATCATCGCGCTGGTCGAGCAGGCGCAGCTGACACCGCAGGCGCGCAATTTCTGGTGGGTGCTGCGGGCATTTGCCGAGGGCGTGGCGACCAGCCAGATTCCCGCCGAGCTGTATGTCAAGCAGCTGTTTGCCAGGATTAACCTGCAAATCCGGCGTCTCAGCGAAGGCTCGGCCAGCATCGCCGAACGTCTGCTGCGTGATGCGCTGTTCTTCATTGCCCGCATTGAGCGACCGTCGCCGCTGGCGCAGCAAGTCCGCGCTGCCTATGACCTCGCCGGCAGGGTGCCGCAGGATTATGCGCGGCCCCGGTATAGCGCCGTCGATAGCGATGCGCTGGAGCAGGCGCGCGAGCATCTGCTTCATGCGAAGCAATTGTGGAATCGCCTGGCTGCCGGTGACGCCAGCGTGGCCGCCGCATTCGAAGCCGACACGCATCACCTGGCCGAGGCCGGTACCCGGCTCGGTGCGCCGGCGCTAGCCAAGTTCCTGCGTGAATTCAATGGCATCGCCCGTCATGCTGCGCACAGCCGGCCGGGCGACCAGCTGGGCCTGGATGTCGCGACCGGCCTGCTGTTTATCGATAACGCGCTGACCAATCTGGGCAGTCTCGACGAAGGCTTTGCCACGCGGGCCGATGCGCTCAGTGCGCGCCTGCTATCGCTGGTGGCCGGCGAGGAGCCGCCTGATGCCGGCGGCTGGCTCGACGACATGTCCCGTCAGGCGCAGCAGCGCCAGACCATGGCGGCACTGGCCGGAGAGATGCAATCGAACTTGCGGCAGGTCGAAAAAACCCTCGAAGATTATTTTCGCGACCCGCGCCAGCGTGCCGGTTTGCCATCGTTGCAGCCCGTATTGCACCAGATCGGGGGTGCGCTTGCGGTGCTCGATCAACAGGATGCGACACGGGCAGTCCGGCATATCGAGCGGGCGGTGCAGGCCTTTGCTGATCTGCCCGGAGATGCCGCGCCGGAGGCCGCGGCCTGCTCGGCCGTGGCCCAAAATATCGGCGCCTTGAGTTTCTTCATTGAAACACTGCAATTGCATTCCGACGCCGCCCGCGGGCACTTTAGCTTCGACGACGAGCAAGGCATTTTTCGTGCCGCGCTGACCGGAAAAAAGCCAGCGCCTGAGCGGGCACCGGCACATGATGCGGGCTTGCCGGTGCAGCCCGATCATGACCTCGCTCAGGCCAATCTCAGTGCCGTTCTGGCAGACATATCGCTTGATTTTGCAGACATTCCGGCCGTGCCGGAAGACGTGACCGTTGAGCAGGAAATGCGTCAGCACCAGCAGCAATGTGCCGACCTGGCTGTCGCGCTGGTCGAGCGTCCGGATGATCCGGCGCTGCAGGAAAAATTACGCAGTGTGCTGCAGCAAGTCCAGCGTGACGCCCGACTGCTCGACCATCCCGAAGCCGGTGAACGGGCGAGCGCAGCCATCGCGCTGCTGGCGCAAGCAGATTTTGTGGCCTCGTCCGGAGCGCTGGTCAGCCTGTTGCCCGGCGGCGCCGCGTTGCCGGTCGCACCTGCCATACCGGCACCGCAGACCAAGGCTGCCGTCGATGCCGAGCTGCTGGAAATTTTTCTGGCTGAAGCGGGTGAAGTGCTGGACGCGGTGCGCACGACGCTGCCGCAACTGCAAGCCAATCCGCAAGACAACTTTCACCTCGCTAGCCTGCGCCGGGGTTTTCATACGCTCAAGGGCAGCGGCCGCATGGTCGGCCTGGACGCCTTCGGCAATGCGGCATGGAGCATCGAACAAGTACTCAACCGCCATGTCGCCGATGAAAAAGGCGCGACGCCCGAGGTGCTCGGGCTGATCGGACAGGCCGGACAATTGCTCACCGCCTGGGTCGGCGAGCTCAGTACCGATGGACACTCCGGGCATGACGGACTGGCACTGATCGATGCCGCGCAGCGCCTGCTGGATGGTGCGCCGCTGCGGCTCGATGTGCCGGCGGCCGGCGAAGAACCTATCGCGCCTGTCGTCGAGCCGGAAGCCACGGCGGCACCGGTGACGGCCGTCGGTAGTGCTGAAGTGATCGCCTTCCCGGGCACGACTGTGCCGGTGCGCGACGACAACGTACGGCGTATCGGTGACCTAGAAATCAGCGTAACGCTGCACAGCATCTATCTGGCCGAAACCGATGACCTGGTGCGACTGCTGTCGCACGACCTCGACGAGTGGCGACATGAACCGGAGCGACGTGTCTCGGTGCATGCCGTGCATGCGGCGCATTCGCTGGCAGGCAGCTCGGCCACGGTCGGGTTCAAGGCAATGCAGGAACTGGCGCACGGCCTCGAAGACATCCTGCAACTGCTGGCGCGCAAAACTGTCGTACTGGAAGCGGCCGATTTCGACCGGATTGCGCAATGCCTGGTCCTGATGAAGGGCATGCTGCAGGAATTTGCGCTAGGCGACTTGCCCTTGCCGCAGCCGGTGCAGCTCAACCTGCTGATAGCGCTGTTGCATGAGCTCGACGCCCGCGCGGCCGTGGTGGTCGCGTTGCCCGGTGCAGACGAACCGGACGGTGCTGTCGCCGGCCCCGAGGCCGAACTCGAAGAACTGCTTCAACCTGCGTTGCTCCCAATGCCCGTTACAGCGGCTGTCATCGATGAACTCGATGCCGATCTGCTGCCGATTTTCCTCGAAGAAGGCCGCGACATGCTGCCGCAAATGGGCACCGCATTGCGCGGCTGGCAAAACGAGTTGACCAGTACTGCGCTACCGCAATCGGTGCTGCGCCTGCTGCATACGATCAAGGGCAGCGCCCGCATGGCCGGGGCGATGCAGTTGGGCCAGTACCTGCACGACACCGAAAGCCAGATCGAGACGCTCTTGCACGTCGGTCAGCCGCATCACGCTGCGCTCGACGCATTGCTGGCACGGCATGATCACAGCCTGCACTTGTTCGACTTGCTGCAGAATCCGGCAGTGGCACCGGTCGATGAAGTGCCGATGCCTGAGCGCGCGGTGCCCGCCGGTCTGTCACCGCCGGAGACCGTTACGCCGGCATTGTCTGCCGCTGCCACCGGCACCGCGACCATGGTGCGCGTGCGGGCCGATATCCTCGATCGCCTGGTCAACCAGGCCGGCGAAGTCTCGATCTCGCGGTCGCGACTGGAGACCGAAGTCGGCACGCTGCGCCAGTCACTATCCGAACTGACCGACAACGTCGCCCGCTTGCGCGATCAACTGCGCGAAATCGAACTACAGGCCGATAGCCAGATCACGTCACGCAGGGCGCTGTCGCCCGATGGCGAATTCGATCCGCTCGAATTCGATCGCTACACGCGCTTGCAGGAACTCACACGGATGATGGCCGAGAGCGTCAGCGACGTCGCTTCGGTCCAGCAAAACCTGACCCGTACTGTCGACGAGGCCAGTGTCGAACTCGTCAGCCAGGCACGCTTGACGCGCGAGCTGCAGCAAGACCTGATGCGCGTGCGCATGGTGCCGTTCTCCAGCATCGCCGAGCGGCTCTACCGCGTGACGCGCCAGGTATCGAAGGAAGTCGACAAGCGGGTCAACCTCGATATCCGCGGTGGCAACGTCGAGATCGATCGTGGCGTGCTCGAAAAAATGGCAGGGCCGTTCGAGCACCTGCTGCGCAATGCCATCGTCCACGGTATCGAGCACCGCGAACAGCGCCGCGCTGCCGGCAAAAATGAAACCGGCGAATTACGCGTCGAAATCCGCCAGGAAGGTAACGAAGTCGTGCTGCAATTTTCCGACGACGGTGGCGGGTTAGACCTGCAGCGCATCCGCAGCAAGGCCCTGGCGACCGGCTTGCTGGCACCCGGACGGGAACTTGCCGAGGCTGAGCTCACCGACCTGATTTTCAATCCGGGTTTTTCGACGGTTGTCGAAGTGACCGAACTGGCCGGGCGCGGCATCGGCATGGATGTCGTGCGTGCCGAAGCCGGCAGCCTCGGCGGTCGGGTGGCGATTGCCACGCAAGCCGGGCAGGGTGCGCATTTCACTATCCACTTGCCGCTGACGCTGGCGGTAACGCAAGTCGTCGTCCTGCGTACCGGCGACAAGATCTATGCCGTGCCCTCGGTGCTGGTCGAGCAGGTGCAGCAGCTCAAGGCCACCGCGCTGGCCAGTGCCTACAGCGACGGTGCCATCCAGTGGCAAGGCCAGCGCGTGCCGCTGTTTTATCTGCCAACCTTGCTGGGTGACCGCCAGACCATTGCCGTCACCCAGCAATATGCACCGGTCATCATCCTGCGCAGCGGCAATGACCGCGTCGCGATCCATGTCGATGACATCCAGGGCAATCGCGAGGTCGTGGTCAAGAACATCGGCCCGCAACTGGCGCGCATGGTCGGCATCGCCGGTGCCACGGTGCTCGGCTCCGGCGAGATCATCCTGATCCTCAATCCGGTGCCGCTGGCACAACGCGCGCTGCTCGAGACCGCGCGTCTGCCACTCCTCGACAATATCGGTACCGTCGCAGATGCCCGCCAGCCGGTGCAGGGCTTGCGCGCGCAATCCATCGTCATGGTGGTCGATGACTCGCTGACCGTACGACGTGTGACGCAACGTCTGCTGGCCCGCGAGGGGTTTCAGGTGGTGCTGGCCAAGGATGGCATCGATGCGCTTGAGCAATTGCAATCGATCACGCCCGACATCATGCTGGTCGATATCGAGATGCCGCGCATGGATGGGTTCGACCTGACCCGCAATGTACGCGGCGATGAACGCACCCGCGCCATCCCTATCATCATGATCACCTCACGCACGGCCGCCAAGCACCGTAATTACGCGATGGAACTGGGTGTCGATGCGTATCTGGGCAAGCCGTATCAGGAAGCGGATTTGCTGGGAGAAATTCGTGAATTTTTGGGACGCAAAGTGAGTGGCGGCTGACGCTTTGCCGGCTGCTCTGCGGGAGGAGCGGTGCAATGCCCTACGGTTATTGCACCCTACGCGGAGAAGCTGCTTTAACAAGTAGGGCTTTGCACCACGCGCACTACGCGGAGAAGCTGTTTTAACAAGTAGGGTGCAATAACCGACGGGCATTGCACCACGCGCACCGTTCGCAACCGCCAAGACCCTTAGCTTGCAGTCGGAATCAATCTGCGTCGGATTCCGCGTCCGTGACGGTCACTTTCTTGACCACCGCATAGCGCGCCAGCGTCTGCTTGCGCGCCACATCATGCTGCACCACCGGCAGCGGGTAATTGACACCCAGTTCGACGCCGGCGTGATCCAGCTCCATCTTCGTCAGTAGCCACGGCGCATGAATCTGCTTGTTACCCAGTTGCGCCAATTGCGGCAGATAGCGGCGGATGAAGCGGCCGTCGGTGTCGAATTTTTCGGACTGGGTGATCGGGTTGAAGATGCGGAAATACGGTTGCGCATCACAGCCCGACGACGAGGCCCATTGCCAGCCGCCGTTGTTGGCCGACAGGTCGAAGTCGATCAGTTTTTCAGCAAAGTAGGCTTCGCCGCGACGCCAGTCGATGCCGAGGTCCTTGATTAAAAAACAGGCAGTAACCATCCGCAACCGGTTGTGCATGTAGCCGGTCTGGTTGATCTGCGCCATCGCCGCGTCGACCAGCGGATAACCGGTGCGACCATCGCACCAGGCCTGGAACAGGGTATCGGCAGCCGGACCGGTTTCCCATTGGATCGCATCGTAATCGGGCTTGAACGCACCGCGCACCACGTGCGGATGATGCTGCAAAATCATGAAGTAAAAATCTCGCCAGACCAGTTCGGCCAGCCACGTATTCGCGCCGCTGGCATCGGCTGCGATACGCGCCGCTTCGCAAGCGCGTCGCGCCAGATGGCGGATCGACACGGTACCGAAGCGCAAATGCACCGACAGGTACGACGGTCCCTTGACGGCAGGGAAGTCGCGGGTCTGCTTGTACCTGTCGATGCGCTCCATGAAATTGTCGACCAGTTGCTGGCCTCCGGACATGCCAGTGGGTATGTTCAATTGTGCAAAATTAGAGGGTGCAAAACCGAGTTCGGCCAGCGTCGGCATGACGTGCGCGATCGCACTGACGGCGAAGCGGTCGGCAAGCGGCTCGACCGGATGGGCGCGCACGTGCACATCGGTGCTATCGAACTGCAATTGCCTGAGCCAGGCATTTTTGTACGGCGTGAAGACCGAGAACGGTTTGCCGGCCAGCGACAGCACTTCATCGTTCTCGAAGACGACCTGGTCCTTGCTACTGTGCAGCGCGATGTCGTGCTGCTGCAGCGCGGTGGCGATGGTGGCGTCGCGTGCGATCGCTTGCGGTTCGTAATCGTGATTGATGAAGACTGCCTCGACGCCCAGTTCAAGAGCCAGCGCGGGAATTGCCTCGACCGCGCGGGCATGACGCACGATCAGCGCACCGCCGAGCTTGACCAGTTCAGCGTGCAATTCGGTCAGGCTGGCATGCAGGAATTCGATACGGCGGTCTTGTCCGGGCAAGTGCTGCAGGATGTCACTGTCGAAAATGAAGACGCAAAACACAGCGCGGCTTTGCGTCAGTGCGTGATGCAGCGCGGCCTGGTCGAACACGCGCAGGTCGCGCCGGAACCACATCAGTGAGCGGGAATATGGCAAGTCAGGCAAGGAGGCAGTGGTCATGGAGGTCCGGGCAAAAAGGAAGGGCTGGCGTCATTATCCCTGTTCTGCGCAGGCGTGTCCGGCAGGGAGTCGACCCCGGTGCCCGGCCCCGCAGTGAGCACTTCAGGGCACATCAAAGCTGCTAGAATGCGGCCATGGCGACGCGCAAAAAAACTCCCCCAAGAACTGCCGGCAACGAGCCGCATCAAGACCCGGCCGGACTGGCCGACATCGATGGCGCGCCGTTCGGCATGGACCTGACGAATCACTTCCTGATCGCGATGCCGGCGATGGCCGATCCGGTTTTTGGCGGCACCGTGATTTATCTGTGCGAACACAATGCCCGCGGCGCCCTCGGCGTCATCATCAACAAGCCCACCGACATGACGCTGCAAGTGCTGTTCGAACGAGTCGACCTGACACTCGAAATCAATCCCCGGCATCCGACGTTGCCGGACCATCCGGTGATGTTCGGCGGACCGGTACAGCTCGAACGCGGCTTTGTACTGCATGCGCCGCCCGGATCGTTTTCATCGATGATGAAAGTCACTGACGAGATCGCGCTGACCACCTCGAAAGACGTCCTCGAAGCGGTCGCCGGCGGCCAGGGGCCGGAGCGCTTGCTGGTCACGCTGGGCTGCTCCGGCTGGAGCGCCGGCCAGCTCGAAGATGAAATCATCCGCAATGGCTGGCTTACCGTTGCCGCCGACCCGGCTGTCATTTTCGACCTGCCGGTCGAACAGCGCTTCACCGCCGCAATCCGCCTGCTCGGCATTGATCCGAACATGCTCAACGCCGGGGCGGGGCATGCCTGAGCAAGCCCGTTGATGGAAACCGTCCTCGGGTTTGATTTCGGCCTCAAGCGCATTGGCGTGGCTGTCGGTAATACGGTAATCCGGCAGGCGCAAGCACTCACCATCATCGATGCCGCCACCAACGACGCCAAGTTCGCCGCTATCGCCGCGCTGGTCGCCAGCTGGCAACCGGCCCGCTGTATTGTTGGCATGCCGTTCCATCCGGACGGTGCCGAACATGAAATGTCGGTACGCTGCCGCCGTTTTGCCAATCAATTGCATGGCCGCTACGGTTTGCCCACCGTGTTGGTCGATGAACGCTATACCTCGGCCGTCCTCGGCCAGCAGCGCGGCGAGCGGATCGACGATCGTGCCGCCGCGCTGATTTTGCAACAATACTTTGACGATAATGCCGATGCCCACTCTTCCCCATGAACTTGATGCCGAGGCGCTGTATGCCGACCTCGAGCGACAGATTGCCGCCGTACTCGGCAGCACCGAACACGTCGCGCTGGTCGGGATTTATTCCGGCGGTGCGTGGCTCGCCGAGCGACTGGCCAAAGCCCTGAAGATCGAAGACCGGCTCGGCTTCATTGATGTCTCGTTCTATCGCGATGACGTCGCCGAAAAAGGTTTGCACGCAGCCGTCAAGCCCACCCAGATCGGCTTCGAAGTCGAGGGTGCCACCATTCTGCTGGTCGACGATGTGCTCTACACCGGACGCACCACGCGCGCGGCCATCAATGAACTGTTCGACTACGGCCGTCCGGCGCGCGTCCTGCTGGCGACGCTGATCGATCGTGGTGGCCGCGAATTGCCGGTTGCGCCGGACTTCGTCGCCGCCACCGTCACGCTCGCGCCCGACCAGAACCTGATCCTGCAACAAGGCGCCGATGGCGCGCTCTCCCTCACGGTGAATCATGCATAACCCGCAACTGAACAAGGATGGCGACCTGCAGCATCTGCTGACCATCGAAGGCCTGCCGAAACGTATCGTGCTGGATATCCTCGACACCGCACAATCGTTTGTCGGCATCAGCGACCGCGAAGTCAAGAAGGTCCCGCTGATGCGCGGCAAGAGCGTCTTCAACCTGTTTTTCGAAAACTCGACGCGCACCCGCACCACCTTCGAGATCGCCTCGAAGCGTCTGTCGGCCGATGTCATCAACCTCAATATCCAGGCCTCGAGTGCGACCAAAGGCGAGTCGCTGCTCGACACCATCGACAACCTCGCAGCCATGCATGCCGACATGTTCGTCGTGCGCCATGCCTCGTCCGGTGCGCCGCACCTGATCGCGCGGCATCTGGTCGAGACCGGCCAGTCGCACGTCCACGTGGTCAATGCCGGCGACGGCCGTCACGCCCATCCGACCCAGGGCTTGCTGGACATGTACACGATCCGGCATTACAAAAAAGACTTCAGCAATCTGACGGTCGCCATCGTCGGCGACATCCTGCACAGCCGCGTGGCGCGCTCGGACATCCATGCATTGACCACGCTGGGCGTGCCGGAAATCCGCGCGATTGCGCCGCGCACGCTGCTGCCGGCCGGCCTCGACCAGATGGGTGTGCGGGTCTTCACCGACATCAACGAAGGCTTGAAAGGCGTTGACGTGATCATCATGCTGCGCCTGCAAAACGAACGCATGAGCGGCGCGCTGTTGCCCTCGGCGCAAGAGTTTTTCAAGAGCTATGGCCTGACTCCGGAGCGCCTCGCACTGGCCAAGCCCGACGCCATCGTCATGCATCCCGGACCGATGAACCGGGGTGTCGAAATCGACTCGGCCGTGGCCGACGGCAAGCAGGCCGTGATCCTGCCGCAAGTGACGTTTGGCATCGCAGTCCGGATGGCAGTAATGAGCATATTGGCGAGCAAATAAAACATGAAACTGCATATCCAGCACGGCCACCTGATCGATCCCGCCAACGGCATCGACGCACCGCATGACGTCTACATTGATTCCGGCATCATCGTCGGCATCGGCACCAGGCCGGACGGCTTTGAAGTCAGTCGTGTGTTCGATGCCACCGGCCTGGTTGTCGCGCCCGGCCTGGTCGACCTGAGCGTGCGCTTGCGCGAACCCGGCTACGAATACAAGGCCACCCTCGAATCCGAAATGCAGGCTGCGTTGCAAGGTGGCGTGACCAGCCTGGTCTGCCCGCCCGACACCGATCCGGTGCTCGACGAGCCTGGCCTGGTCGAAATGCTCAAGCACCGCGCGCGCATCCTGAACCAGTCGCATGTGTACCCGCTGGGCGCGTTGACGCGCGGCCTGAAGGGCGAGGCGCTCAGCGAAATGTACGAACTCACCGAAGCCGGCTGCATCGGCTTTTCGCAAGCCGATGAACCGGTGCTCGATACCAACGTCCTGCTGCGCGCCTTGCAATATGCGCAGACCTTCGGCTACACGGTCTGGCTACGGCCGCAACATCCGCACATCGGCGTGACCGGCATCGCGCACAGCGGACCGATCGCCTCGCGGCTGGGTTTGTCGGGCGTACCGGTGATGGCCGAAACCATCTCGCTGCAAACTATTTTTGAACTGGTGCGTGCCACCGGCGCGCGGGTCCACCTGTGCCGGATCTCCTCGGCGGCCGGCATCGAACTGGTGCGCGCGGCCAAGAAGGAAGGCTTGCCGCTGACTTGCGACGTCGGTGCGCATTACCTGCATCTGACCGACCTTGACATCGGCTTCTTCGATTCGAACGCGCGCCTGTCGCCGCCGCTGCGTTCGCAGCGCGACCGCGATGCACTGCGTGCCGGCCTGCTCGATGGCACCGTCGATGCGATCTGCTCCGACCATGCGCCGGTCGACGACGACGAAAAACTGATGCCGTTTGCCGAAGCGTCGCCGGGTGCGACTGGTCTGGAGTTATTGCTCTCGCTGGCGCTCAAATGGGCCGACGAAGACATCGATGCCAAGGCCGGACCACTGTCGCGGGCGCTGGCCAAGATCACGGTGGATGCGGCCCGCGTGGCCGGTTTGCCCGCCGGGAAACTGTCGGTCGGCAGCGTCGCCGATCTGTGCATTTTCGATCCGGCAGCGCGCTGGAAAGTCGAAGCCAAAGCGCTCGCCAGCCAGGGCAAGCACACGCCGTTCCTCGGCTACGAACTCGGTGCGCGCGTGATGGCGACCGTGGTATCGGGACGGCTGGCTTACCTGCGCGGCGCATGACCGCATTGCGCTTGCTGCGGGTTTTCCTGCATGTGCTGCGCGGGCTGTGGACCTGTGCGCTGGTGTTTCCGCTGGTCGGTGCGGACGGGCGCGCACGCCGCATCCGCAGCTGGTCGATCGACCTGCTGGCGATTTTCCGGTTGACGGTGGTGGTGCGGCATGCCGGCAGCGGCGCGCTGGCACCGCGTGCACTGATCGTCGCCAATCATGTGTCTTGGCTGGATATCTTTGTCATCAACGCGATGCAGCCGTGCCGCTTCGTGGCCAAGTCGGATATCCGCAGCTGGCCGGTGCTGGGGTTTCTGTGCGCGCGTTCGGGGACAATTTTTATTGCCCGCGGCCGCGTGCGCGACGTCCGGCGGATTTTTCAGGACCTGGTCAGCAGCATCCGCAATGGAGAACATGTGGCGTTTTTTCCGGAGGGGACCACCTCGGCGCAAGGATCGCTGCTGCCATTCCACGCCAACCTGTTCGAAGCCGCCATCGATGCCGGTGTGCCGATCCAGCCGCTGGCGCTGCGCTATGTCGATGCCAATGGCGCGCTCGCGCCGCAAGCAGACTTCATAGGCGAGATGACCTTCGCCGAAAGCATGATGGTGATCCTCAAAGCGCCGAGGCTAACCGCCGAGCTGATCGTATTGCCACTGATCGATAGCACTGGTGCCCACCGGCGCGAGCTAGCCCCTGCAGCGCGGACCGCTATTGCGGGGGCGCTGGGATATTCCGGTTGATTATTCATCCGGCACCTGAAACTGCGGGCAACTGACCTGCACCAGCTTGCGGTCCGACAGACGCACTGCACTCAGTTGACCACCCCACAGGCAACCACTGTCGAGGCCGATCAGGTTCGGCCGTAGCGTCAGTCCGCGTGCCGACCAGTGGCCGTAGACCACCGTCACACCGGCACTTAGACGCCCCGGTACATCAAACCACGGCACCAGTAGCTGTGCCGACTCGTCGGGATTTTTCAGGACCATGCTGCCGTCGGGCTTGCACAAGCGCATCCGCGTCAGGCCATTGACGATGCAGCGCAGGCGCTCGGCACCGGTCAGCGCATCGTCCCAGCGCTCGGGGGCGTTGCCGTACATCGTGCGCAGGAAGTCGACCCAGTCCGGGCCACGCAACGCGGTTTCGACTTCGCCCGCGCGCGCCAGCGTTTGCGCCACCGTCCACTGCGCCGGCACACCCGCATGCACCAGCAGATGGCCGTCCACCCATTGCGCCAGCGCCTGCCGGCGCAGCCAGTCGAGCAAGTCATCGCGGTCCGGCGCGCTTAAAATTTCATCGAGGGTGTCCGACCGGCTGCTCTTGCGGATACCGTGCGCGACTGCCAGCAAATGCAGGTCATGGTTGCCGAGTACGCAGCTGGCGCGTTCGCCGAGGCTGCGGATCAGGCGCAGCGTATCCAGTGAGCGCGGGCCGCGATTGACCAGATCACCGACGAAGAACCAGCGCGCGTCCGGATCGTCGCGCAAGACCTTCTCCATCAACGATTCCAGCTGGCCGGCACAGCCCTGCAGGTCGCCGATCGCGTACAGAGAGGGCCGGGCGGATAAATTATTCGTCGAAATCATGTAAGCAGTCTTGCAAGAAAGGGGAAGGGTGGATGTTTGCCTTTAAAATCACGCATCGGCATTCTGTCACGCCTGCAGCATGCCCCGCATTTTTGAACTCACTGAAAGAGTCTCCACATGTTGCCACTCTCGAAAAATATCTTCAAAGCCTATGACATCCGCGGCATCGTCGGCACCACCCTCGATACCGGCATTGCCCACAGCATCGGTCAGGCCTTCGGCAGCGCGATGCTGGCCAAAGGCGAGACCGTCGCCGTGATCGGCCGCGATGGTCGCCTGTCCGGCCCCGAACTGACGGCCGCACTGGCCAAGGGCTTGCAAGCCGCTGGCGTCGACGTAATCGACCTCGGCGTGGTCGCCACGCCGATGGTCTACTTCGGCACCAACGTGCTCGAAACGCGCTCCGGCATCATGGTCACCGGCAGCCACAATCCGCCCGACTACAACGGCTTCAAGATGGTGCTGGCCGGCGAAGCGATCTACGGCGACACCATCATGGCGCTGCATGACGCCATCGTCGCCAAAGACCTGCGCAGCGGCGCCGGCACCTACCGCACCCACAACATCAACCAGGCGTATCTGGAACGCATCCTCGGCGACGTCAAGCTGGCGCGGCCAATGAAGATCGTCGTCGATTGCGGCAACGGTGTCGCGGGCGCGTTTGCCGGCGACCTGTATCGCGGCATGGGTTGCGAAGTGACCGAACTGTTCTGCGAAGTCGACGGTACGTTCCCGAACCACCATCCCGATCCGGCCCACCCTGAAAACCTGCAGGACCTGATCCGCGCGCTGCAATCGGGCGACGCCGAAATCGGCCTGGCCTTCGATGGCGACGGCGACCGGCTCGGACTGGTCACCAAGGATGGCCAGATCATTTATCCCGACCGTCAATTGATGCTGCTGGCCGAAGATGTGCTGAAACGTCATCCGGGCGAGCAAGTGCTGTACGACGTCAAGTGCACGCGCCACCTCGCGCCGTGGATCGCAGCGCGTGGCGGCGTGCCGCTGATGTGGAAGACCGGACACTCGCTGGTGAAAGCCAAGATGCGTGAAACCGGCGCGCCTATCGGCGGCGAAATGAGCGGCCACATCTTCATCAAAGACCGCTGGTACGGTTTCGATGATGGCCTTTACGCCGGCGCGCGCATGCTCGAATTGCTGAGCCGGATGAGCGATCCGTCGGCCGTGCTGAACGCGTTGCCGCAATCGACCAGCACGCCCGAACTGCAGCTCGAACTCAACGAAGGCGAAAGCTTCGCGCTGATCGACCAGCTGAAAGCCGAGGCAACATTCCCCGGCTCGGATGAGCTGATTACCATCGACGGCTTGCGGGTCGAATATCCGGATGGCTTCGGCCTGGCGCGCGCGTCGAACACGACACCAGTAGTCGTGATGCGCTTCGAAGCCGAAACGCCCACCGCGCTGGCGCACATCCAGTCGGAATTCAAACGCGTGATCCTGGCCGCCAAGCCGGACGCCAAGCTGCCCTTCTGAGGACGGCGCGGCATTGAATATCCTGCTGGTGCGCGTGTCGTCGCTGGGCGACGTCGTGCACAACATGCCCATCGTGGCTGACATCCTGCGTCACGTGCCGGATGCCCGTATCGACTGGGTTGTCGAAGAAGGCTACACCGCGCTGGTACGCCTGAACCCGGGCGTGCATCGCGTGATCCCGTTCGCCTTGCGACGCTGGCGCAAGAGCCTGGCGAGTGCCGCCACGCGGGCCGAGATGGGTGCGTTCCGGCGCAGCCTGCGCGAGGTCGAGTACGACTTCGTCTTCGATACGCAAGGCTTGCTGAAAACCGCTGCCGTCATGCGACTGGCCCTGCTGGCACCGGCCGGCCAGCGCGTCGGCCTGGCCAACGCCACCGAAGGCTCGGGCTACGAAGCGATCTCGCGCATCTTCCATACCTTCAGCGTGCCGGTCGGCGTGCGCACGCATGCGGTCGAACGCGGCCGCGTGGTGGTGGCGACGGCGCTCGGGTATGCACTTGATACGCCGGCTGATTTCAATTTGTCGGCACCACCGGCCGGGCCGCGTCCCGACTGGTTGCCGATGCAACCGTATGCGGTGTTTTTTCATGCCACCGCGCGCGCGGCCAAGCAGTGGCAGGTCGCGCACTGGATCACGATTGCTGCCGACCTCGCCGCGCGCGGCATACCGGTCCTGCTGCCGTGGGGCAGTCCGTCCGAAAAGATCGCTGCCGGACAGCTCGCCGCGCAGATGCCGAACGCGCAGGTACTGCCCAAATTATCGATGATGGACGCGGTCCTGCTGGCGCACGATGCCGCGCTGGCGATCGGTGTCGATACCGGTCTCACGCATATCGCCGCCGCCTTCAACCGGCCCACCATTGAGCTGTACATCGATTCGCCGCGCTGGAAAACCGAAGGCAACTGGTCGCCCGATATCATCAACCTCGGTGATGAAGGACAATCGCCAACGGTCGACGACGTGCGTCGTGCGATGGCGGCGCTGCTGTAATGGTGCGACGCTTGTATTCGCTGGCCTGGTGGCTTGCCGTGCCGCTGATACTGGCGCGGCTGTGGTGGCGCGGGCGGCAGGAACCGGGTTACCGGCAGCACATTGCCGAGCGTTTCGGCCTTGCACCGCGCCGCACCCGCACGGCGCCGCTGCTGTGGCTGCATGCGGTGTCGGTCGGTGAAACCCGCGCCGCCGAACCGCTGATCGATGCGCTGCTGCTGGCCTATCCGGGGCATGACCTGCTGCTCACGCACATGACGCCGACCGGTCGCGCCACCGGTGCTGATCTGTTCGGGCATTACGGTGCGCGCCTGCAGCAAGCCTATCTGCCGTATGACACCGGCACGATGGTCGGCCACTTCCTCGACAATTTTTCGCCGCGCATCTGCATCCTGATGGAGACCGAACTGTGGCCCAACGTGATGGCGTGCTGCACCGCGCGCGGCGTGCCGGTGGTGCTGGTCAATGCGCGCCTGTCGGAACGCTCGCTGCGCAAGGCGCAACGGCTCGGTAAGCTTATTGCCGACGCGGCGGCGCAGCTGACCTGCGTCGCGGCCCAGACTCCCGACGACGCGACGCGCATCCGCAGTCTTGGCGTGCGCGATGTGCATGTCACCGGCAGCATCAAGTTCGATGTCACGCCGCCGCCGCTGGCGCTGCAGGCCGGTACGCAATTGCGTCACCAGATCGGCGCACGGCCGGTGCTGTTGTGTGCGAGTACGCGCGCCGGCGAAGAACTGCTGCTGCTTGATGCGCTGGCCCGCAGCGACCTGCCGGCCGAGGTGCTGCTGCTGATCGTGCCGCGTCATCCGCAACGCTTCAATGAAGTCGCGATGCTGATCGCCGAGCACGGCCTCGACATGCAGCGCCGTTCGGTGGTCGGCGCGCAGGCGGTCGATGCGAAGGTACTGCTGGGCGACACGATGGGCGAGATGTTCACTTATTTCAGTGCCGGCGATATTGCCTGGATAGGCGGCAGCCTGTTGCCGCTGGGCGGACAAAATCTGATCGAAGCCTGCGCGGTCGGCAAGCCGGTCCTGCTGGGTCCGCACACCTTCAATTTCGCGCTGGTCAGCGATGAAGCGATCGCGGCAGGCGCTGCCCTGCGCGTGGCCGATGCCGATACGCTGTTGAGTACGGCAGCGCTGCTGTTGCGCGATGAGGCCTTGCGGACGGCGATGGGCGAGCGTGCGCTGCAGTTTGCACAGCAGCATCGCGGTGCGACGCGCCGGACGATGGCGGTGGTGGCGGCGGTGATGCCGGATGATGCGCTAAACCGACGCTGAGGTGCCGGCGGTGGGCGACGTGTTTATATTGACCGATGATGTGTACTGGTTGACTTACAAGGAATGGCCATGAGCCCTGCCTCACCAAAAAACGTTACCGAACCAGCCACCCATATCACTCTGTCACTTGCGGTGGTCAACGAAGCCAGTGCGTTGGGAATGAATGTTTCGCAAACCTGCGAACGCTTGCTCCAGGACGCAATCCGTGTCGAGCGCGAACGGCGTTGGGCAGTGGATAACGCTGATTTCGTGCAAGCCTACAACCAGACCTTCGATGCCGAAGGATTGCCACTGGCACAGTGGCGCGCTTTTTAAAATGCCGCGCTTTGACGTGTATCGCAACCCAGGCGATCACCAGTTTCGTAGGGTGCAATAACCGAAGGGCATTGCACCGCAAACGGACCACGTGGTGCAATGTCCTTCGGTTATTACACGCTAACGACAATCGGGAAGGCAGTTACGGTGCACTAACTTGCGGAAAAGCGCCGATTTTCCCAGCCGTTTTTACAAAGGCCTTGTCGAAAGTTTTAAATCCAGCCTCTTCTGAGCTCATGGCCAGATGCAGTGCGTCCCCAAAATCTAATCCGCTTTCATACCATTGCGTGGCGTGAGCCAGTGCATCGATATGGTGAGGCCTGAAATTTTCCAGTCCGCATAAAAGCCGGATTGATTTGGCGATTTGCGATCGCTCGCAATCGCAGGATTCCAAGACCCAGACCAACTCCAGGAATACGGTAATGGGTGCCGTGCAAATATCGGACCCATGCAACAGTTTTTATGCGGCGGCTGCTTGCGCAGGGGAATCGTTTAGCAAATATCGAACAAGAATGTTGGCGTCCAGCGAAATCATGGGCGGACCGTGCCTGACGGGTGTTTATTTGCTGGCATTGTCGTTTGCCTTGAGACGGCCTTTGATGCATGCCTTGATCTCGTCATCGTTGGGCAAGGTTCTTCCCGGTTTAGCCAGGAAGCCACGAACTTCGGCTGGAATCGTTTTCGGGAAGTGCGTGGAGGGCGTCAGTGTCAGTCCGGTTGCGGTCGACCTGATAACAAGTTCCGTGCCGGCAGGCCAGTGCAAGTCATCCCGCATGGCTTTCGGAATAACGATCTGACCTTTGCTGGAGAGTTTGACTTTTTCCATGGTGTTGTTCACGAAGAGGTAAGGTTTTGATCTTACCTTACCGCGATGTGCCGTCAAACCCTCCCTGTGCTTTCGGCGGAACCGAACTAGCGACAACAACTCACGATGACTTACCCTGGCTGGGCCGTTGCCGTCAGTCCGCCACCCAGTGACCGGTATAAGTCCACCGCATTGGTCAGCCTGAGCAAGCGCGTCTGCACCAGCGCCTGCTTCGCAATGAACAGTTCGCGCTGCGCATCGACGACGTCGAGCGCACTGGAAATGCCGTTATCAAAGCGCTGTTGTGCCAGTGTCAGTCGCACGGTCTGCGCCGTGACGACGGCTTGCTGGGCGACGACCTGCTCTTCCAGCAAACCGCGCGCCACCAGCGCATCCGATACTTCACGGAAGGCGATCTGAATGACTTTTTCGTAGTCGACCACGGCAAGATCGGTACGGACCTGCGCCAGCGTCAGGTTGCTGCGATTGCGTCCGGCATCAAAGATCGGCAGCACCAGTTGCGGGGCAAATGACCAGCTGCCGGAGCCGGCCTCGAACAGGCCGGACAGCGCATTGCTGCTTGAGCCGGCCGCGGCGGTCAGCGAAATGCGCGGGAAGAAGGCGGCACGCGCTGCGCCGATATTGGCATTGGCCGACTTCAGGCGCTGTTCGGCGGCACGGATGTCGGGCCGGCGCATCAGCAGGTCCGAAGGCAGGCCGGCCGCGATGCTGGTGATGATGTTTTCATCGGAGAGCAAGGGTGCTGCGGGCAGGTCGGTGGTGGCGCGGCCCACCAGCAGCGTCAGCGCATTGCCGGCCTGGGCGCGCTGGCGTTGCAGCGTCAGTTGCGCGACACGGGCGGTTTGCACCAGCGTTTCGGACAGGCGCAGGTCAAGTTCCGACGAGGCCCCGACGTCATAGCGCTGTTGCGCCAGTTGGTAGGCCTGCACGCGACCTTCCAGCGTCTGGCGTGCCAGCATCAGTTGTTCGTCAAAGCCGCGCTCGGACAGATAGGCCTTGGCGACTTCGGCAACCAGGCTGATCTGCACCGACAGCCGCGCCTCGGTGGTGGCCAGGAATTGCGCCAGCGCCGCGTCATTGAGGCTGCGCACCCGACCAAAAAAGTCCAGCTCGAACGCGGCCAGGCCAAGACCGACCTGATACGTGCCGCCAATGGCCGGTTGCCCTGTCATCGACAGCGAACCGGGAACGCGGGCGCGGGCACCGCTGGCCGTACCGTTGATCGCGGGCAGCAGGTCAGCGGACTGCACGTTGTATAGCGCACGTGCTTCTTCGATGCGCAACGCGGCGGTGCGCAGGTCGCGGTTATCGATCAGTGCGGCGGTGATCAGCGCTTGCAGCCGCTGGTCCGGAAAAAACGTGCGCCAGCCGGTATCGGCGGCGCTGACGGTGCCGTCGGCGTTACCGGCAAACGTGGCCGCCACCGGTGCGGCGGGTTGCACGTATAGCGGGGCCATCGAGCAGGCACTCAGCAGACCGGCGGCAAGCATTATCAAAGTCAACCGGGTCATTCTTGTTCTCCCTGCTTGGTTTCATGGTGGGCGGCCAGTGCCAGCTTGCGCTCACGTTCGCTGCCCTTGAAGAAGGTCCGGATAATCACGAAGAACACGGGCACGAAGAACACCGCCAGCACTGTCGCGGTAATCATCCCGCCCATCACGCCGGTACCGATGGCACGTTGACCGGCCGAACCGGCACCGGATGCCAGCACCAGCGGCAGCACCCCGAGGATGAAGGCCAGCGAGGTCATGATGATCGGGCGGAAACGCAGGTGGACCGCTTCCAGCGTCGCCTCGATCACGCTCTTGCCCTGCGCTTGCAGATCCTTGGCGAACTCGATGATCAGGATCGCGTTCTTGGCCGACAGGCCGATCGTGGCAATCAGGCCCACTTTGAAATACACGTCGTTCGGCAAATCGCGAAAACTCGCCCCGAGCAGCGCACCCAGTACGCCGAGTGGCACCACCAGCAAGACCGCAATCGGGATGGTGGCGCTTTCGTACAGCGCGGCCAGCACCATGAAAACGATCAGCAGCGACAGCGCGAACAGGGCAGGTGCTTGCGAGCCGGAGGTTTTTTCTTCCAGTGACTGACCCGTCCACTCGAAGCCGAAGCCGGCTGGCAGCTGCTTCATCAGGTTTTCCATCTCGGTCAGTGCTTCGCCGGAGCTGCGACCCGGCGCTGCATCACCCGAGATCTTCATCGCCGGATAGCCGTTGTAGCGCACCAGTTGTACCGGACCAACGATCCAGCGGGAAGTCACGAACGACGACATCGGCACCATCGCGCCGCTGCTACTGCGCACATACAGCTTGAGCAGGTCTGACGGTTGCTGGCGTTCCGGCGCATCGGCTTGCACGATCACGCGTTGCTGGCGACCCTGGTTCGGGAAGTCGTTGATGTACGACGAGCCGAGTGCGGTCGACAGCGTGGCATTGATGTCGGCAAACGCGACGCCAAGCGCATTGGCCTTGTCGCGGTCGATATCAAGTTGCAGTTGCGGTGCATCGTCGAGTCCTTCCGGACGCACGCCGACGAGTACCTTGCTCTGTCCAGCCAGTCCGAGCAGCTGGTTGCGTGCCGCCACCAGCGCAGTATGGCCGAGGCCGGCCCTATCCTGCAGACGGAACGTGAAGCCGGTGCCGTTGCCCAGTTCGGGAATCGGCGGTGGCGTGACCGGGAAAACGATCGCGTCGCGGATGCTCGAGAACTCGCGCATCGCGCGGCCGGCCAGTGCGCTGGCGGACTGGTCGGCATTGCGCTCGCTCCAGTCTTTCAGCGGCACGAACACCAGGCCGGCATTCTGGCCATTGCCTGAAAAACTGTATCCGGCGACGGCGACGGTACGGGCCACTTCAGGCTGCTTGAGGTAAAAATTCTCGACTTCCTCGAGTACTTTCAAGGTCCGTCCGGTACTGGCACCGGCGGGCAGTTGCACGTTGGTGACGATGTAGCCCTGATCTTCGGTCGGCAGGAAGGCCGATGGCAGACGGGTGTATAGGAAGCCGACAACCAGCAGGATGCCGCCATAGACCAGTGTGTAGCGCAGCGTGCTGTTGAGCATCTTGCCGACAAAGCTCTGGTAGCCCGAGGCAGTGCGGCCAAAGCCCCGATTGAACCAGCCGAAGAAACCTTTCTTTTCGGTGTGGTGGCCGGCTTTGACCGGTTTCAGGATGGTGGCGCACAGTGCCGGCGTTAGCGTCAGCGCCAGCAGCGCGGAGAACGCCATCGAGGACACCATCGACAGCGAAAACTGCCGGTAGATGGCGCCGACTGCACCACCAAACATGGCCATCGGCAGGAATACCGCAATCAGTACCAGCGTGATACCGATGATCGCGCCGGTGATCTGGCCCATTGCCTTGCGGGTGGCGTCACGCGCCGACAAGCCTTCTTCGCTCATGATGCGTTCGACGTTTTCAACCACCACGATCGCGTCGTCGACCAGAATGCCGATGGCCAGCACCATGCCGAACATCGTCAGGACGTTGATGGAGAATCCGAACAGTGACATCACGCCGAACGTACCCATCAGGGCGATAGGCACGACGATGGTCGGGATCAGCGTGGCGCGGAAATTTTGCAGGAACAGATACATCACCAGGAACACCAGCAAGATGGCTTCGAGCAGCGTCTTGACCACTTCCTCGATCGAAATCTTGACGAAGGTCGAGGTGTCATACGGAATGTCGTAGCGCACGCCCTCCGGGAAGAATTTGGACAGCTCTTCCATTTTGGCGCGCACGGCCGTTGCGGTGCCAAGGGCATTGCCGGACGGGGACAGTTGCACTGCGATAGCGGCGGTCGGTTTGCCGTTCAGGCGTGCCGAGGTGCCGTAGGCCTGACCGCCGATATCGATACGGGCAACGTCGCGCAGCAGCACCGTCGAGCCATCCGGATTGGCACGCAGGACCACTTTGCCGAATTCTTCCGGCGTTGCGAGCTGGCCGGTGACGATGATCGGTGCCGAATACTGTTGCGTAGTCGGGCTGGGCAATTCGCCCAGCGTACCGGCCGTGACCTGCGCATTTTGTGCACGCACGGCGCTGGTGACATCGGCGGTGGTCAGCTTGTAGCCGACCAGCTTGGCCGGATCGAGCCAGATCCGCATTGCCCGCTCGGTACCGAACAGCTGGGCTTCGCCGACCCCCGGTACGCGTTTGAGTTCATTGAGGACATTGCGCGAAATGTAGTCGCCCAGTGCGATCGGATCGAGCTTGCCATCGGTCGACGATAGCGACGTAAACAGCAGAATGTTGCTGCGCGATTTGGTGACCTGCACGCCCTGCTGCGTGACGACTTGCGGCAAGCGCGCCTCGACCCGTTTCAGGCGGTTCTGGACATCGACAGCGGCTAGATTGGGATCGGTGCCCGGCTCGAACGACACGGTAATGCGAACCTGGCCGTTGGCCTGGCTTTGCGATTCCATGTACTTCAAGCCCTCGGCACCGTTCATTTCCTGTTCGATCAGGCTGGTGACGCTGTCATCGAGCAACTGGGCAGACGCGCCCGGATAGGTTGCGGCGATGACCACGGAAGGCGGAGCGATGGAAGGGTATTGCGAGACAGGCAGGCTCGTGATGGAGAGCGCACCCGCCAGCACGATGAACAGTGCCAGCATCCAGGCGAAGACCGGTCGGTCAATAAAAAAATGTGCCATGCCGGACTCCTTATTTCGCTGCAGCGGCAGCCGGTGCCGGCTTGGCTCCGGCGGCAGGAGCAGTCATTGCCGCAGGGGCGGTGTCAGTGTCTTTCCACTGGATTGTCTTGACGGTGGCTCCCGGTTTGATCTTCTGGAAACCTTCGACGATGACTTTGTCACCGGCATTCAGGCCGTCGGTGACGATCCATTTGTTGCCTTGCGACGTGCTGGTCTTGATCTTGCGCACCACGACTTTGTCTTCTGCGCCGACCAGCATCACGGTCGCTTCCTGACCAGTGCGCTGCACCGCTTGTTGCGGCACCGTGATGGTGGCTTCGTTAATGGCTTGCTCTATGTTGGCGCGGACATACATGCCTGGCAGCAGCAGCCGGTCCGGATTCGGGAATTCGGCGCGCAGCGTGATGGCCCCTGAGCTTTCATCGACGCTCAGATCGGAAAACAGTAGCTTGCCGGATTGCGAATACGTCTTGCCGTCTTCAGTCACCAGTGTCACTTTGGCCAAGCCCTTGCCGGCACTTTGTAACTGGCCGCTGGCCATCGCACGCTGCAGGCGCAGCACTTCGATGCTCGACTGTGTCATGTTGACGAATACCGGGTCGACTTGCTGGACGATGGCCAGCGGGGTGGCTTCACCGAGGCCGACCAGCGCACCTTCGGTCACCAGCGCACGGCCGATGCGACCGGAGATCGGCGCGGTAACCGTGGCGTAGCCCAGATTCAGGCTGGCAACCTGGCGTGCGGCTTTACCGGCGGCGAGGTCGGCACCGGCTTGCGTCTTTGCGGTGACCGCATCGTCGTATTCCTGCTTGCTGATGGCGTTGGTTTTGACCAGTGGCGCATAGCGCTGCACTTTTAATGATGCTTGTGCGAGGTTGGCATCGGCTTTCGCCACGACGGCCTGGGCGCTGTCATAAGCGGCCTTGAAGGCTGCCGGATCGATCCGGTACAAGACGTCGCCGGCCTTGACTTCACTGCCTTCGCGGAACACCCGCTTCTGGACGATACCGGCAGCACGGGCACGCACCTGGGCGATGCGGCTGGCTTCGATGCGACCCGGCAGTTCAGTGGTCACCGGCATGCTGCCCGGTGTCACGGTGACGATGGCCACTTCGGTGGGCGGCGCCTTGGTGGCAGCCGGAGGCTTATTGTCACTACAGGCAGCAAGCGCCGCGAGCAGCAACAGGGAAGCGCTCAAGCGCAACGTGGAATCAGGTCGGGTCAGGCGCATGGAATTCTCGCAATGGAAGGTCGTACTGTTATTGGTATAGGGACGGGTGCGACACGGGTCGCTAAAGTTGGTGCGGTGCATGAAATGTGAGTTTCTTCGTGCATGCCGGCCATGTCGTGTTGGATGGTAGTATACATACATTCAATGATGTATGTATTGTGCGGTGCAGTGCAGCATTTTTATCCAGGCAATTATGTCCCGATCGACAAAAGAAGAAGCCCTTGAAACCCGCAGCCGCATCCTCGATGCGGCTGAAAATGTCTTTCACGCTCACGGCGTGACACGCACGTCGCTGGCGGATGTGGCGACAGCCGCGAACGTCACGCGTGGCGCAATTTACTGGCATTTCAAGAACAAGGGGGATTTGTTCAATGCCATGTGTGAGCGAGCGCACTTACCGCTGGAAGCGATGGTGTTAGAGAGCGCCGATCATCCCGACCGCGAACCGCTCGACCAGCTGCGCGCCGGCATCCTGTTTGCGATCAACGACATCGTTCACAACCCGCAGACGCGGCGGGTCTTCGAAGTCATTTTTCACAAATGCGAGCTGGTCGATATCGATGACCCGATCCGTGTCCGTCAGCACGAAGGCTTCAATGACTGCATGCACAATATCGAGCGATTGCTCATTCTGGCGTGCGCGCAGGGCCAGTTGCCGGCGACGCTGGATACGCATCTGGCGACGGTCAGCCTGCATGCGATGCTCGAAGGCCTGATCAATAACTGGCTGTTTTCACCGCAAAGTTTTGATCTTGGCAGGCAGTCCGGACGGCTGCTTGATGCGTGCTTTGCTATGTTGCGCTGTGCGGAGTCGTTGCGAACGACTTAATCCCGTGAGGAGCGTTGCTGCGTCTGCGTGCGTTCATACACGTCGGCGTCGCGCACCGATCCGCCCTCTGCCTGGGTCAGCAGCATCAGCTTGAAGTACTTGTGATAAGTGGTTTCGGCCGCGCACAGCGCGACGATCAGCCCGGCCCGGCCATCCAGAAAACCGCGCTTGAACACGAACGAACGCAGGAAGGCCGACAGGGCGTGCACGAACGCCTTGCGCAGCGTGGCGCGTTTGCCGGCCGCAAAGGCCTGGCGGGCGCCCAGCTCCGAATACTGTTCCACCTTGCGCAGAAAGTCGCTGTCGTCGCGGTAACTGTAATGAATGATCGGACTGTGCAGGTAGCCGATTTTGCCGCCGTTGACCAGCACCCGTTCGTGCACCAGGCTGTCCGAGAACCGGCCGCTGCCGCGTCGCCATAACCGGATCACGTGATCCGGATACCAACCCGAATGACGGATGAACTGGCCGCAGAAACTCGACAGCCTTGGTAGCGCATACGCATCGTGTTGCGGAGCGGCGATGACGGCGAGGATTTCGTCACGCAATGCCGGCGTGATACGCTCGTCGGCATCCAGCGACAAGATCCAGTCACCATCGGCAGCGGCCAGCGCGCGATTTTTTTGTGGACCGAAGCCGGGCCAGTCGGTCGTCTCGATGACGCTGGCACCAGCAGCGCGGGCCAGTCCGACAGTGCCGTCCGTGCTACCTGAATCTACTATAATCCACTGGTTTGCAAATCCGACGCTGTCCATGCAGGCGCCGATATTTCGTGCCTCATTTTTTGTGATGACAATGACAGAGAGTTTCATAACACCTAAGGTGGGATCGCACAATTGTTCACGGGGTGCTTGCCCGAGGCCGGCAGCGGCGCTCAAGGTACATCCCGGCATGCTGCCACTGCGGCAGCCAGTCCGGAGAATTGTAAACGCTTTCTTCCGCCGTTCCCGCCTGCTTACCCCGTAAAGTCCCCGATGAAATTGCCTCCCCATCTGATGCGCCTGGCGCGCATGCTCAAGCCATTCCGTGGTCGCCTCGGGCTGGCCTTCCTGGGGATGGCGATCACCGCCTCGACCGAACCGATGTTCCCCGCGGTGATGAAAACCCTGCTCGACAATGGCTTCGTCGGCAAATCGACGATCCCGCTGTGGACCGTGCCGGTCGCCGTGATCGGCATGTTCGTGCTGCGCGGGCTCTCGACTTTTCTGACGACCTACATGATGACCTGGGTCTCGACCCATCTGCTCAATATCCTGCGCCGGCAAATGTTCAGTCGCCTGCTGGATGTGCCGGCGCAATTCTACGAGCGCACCTCGGTCGGACGTGTCATCAACTCGATGATGTTCGAGGTCCAGCAAATCATTGAAATGGTCACCAAGGTATTCACCTCGCTGATCCGTGACAGCCTTACTGTCATCGTGTTGCTGGCATTTTTGTTGTGGTTGAACTGGCGTCTGACTATCGTCGCGCTGGTGTTGCTGCCGCTGATGGCGATTGTGGTCCGGATGACCGGCAAGCGGCTGCGCAAGCTCACGCGTGACTTCCTCGATGTCAATGCCGAACTGACGCAGGTCATCGAAGAAACCACCCGCGCCCAGCAGGTCATCAAGATCTTCGGTGGCCATGACTATGAAAAAAGCCGCTTCGAACAGCGTGCGGTCAAGCTGCGCAATTATTCGATGCGCATGGCCAGTACCTTCGCCGCGACCGTCCCGATCACGCAGATCATGGCCTCTTGCGCGGTGTCGGTGGTGATCGTGATTGCGCTGTTGCAGTCCGGCCAGAACCAGATCACCGCCGGCGGTTTCGTCTCGTTCATCACCGCGATGCTGATGCTGCTGACACCGCTCAAGCACCTGGCCGAAGTCAACGGCCCGCTGCAACGCGGCATCGCTGCAGCGGAAGCGGTCTTCGCGCTGATCGATACGCCGCCCGAACGCACCAATGGCGTCGCGCTGACCGGCCGCTCGGTTGGTCACATCGAATTCCAGAACGTCTGCTTTGCCTATCCCGAGCAGACCTTGCCGGCGCTGGCCAATATCAACCTGACCATCCATCCCGGCGAGACGGTCGCCTTCGTGGGGATTTCGGGCGGCGGAAAATCGACGCTGGTCAATCTGGTGCCGGGGTTTCATACGCCGCAATCGGGCCAGATCTGCCTCGACGGCGCGCCACTCGATTCGTTGTCGCTGACCAGCCTGCGCTCGCAGATGGCCATGGTCAGCCAGAACGTCGTCCTGTTCGATGACACCGTCGCTGCCAACATCGCCTATGGCGATCCGGAACCGGATCGCGCACGGGTCGAAGCCGCCGCCAGCGCAGCGCATCTGACCGAAATGATCGCGGCCTTGCCGAAAGGTTTTGACACGCCGATTGG
Organism: Actimicrobium sp. CCC2.4; assembly: GCF_034347385.1. Lineage (NCBI taxonomy): Bacteria > Pseudomonadati > Pseudomonadota > Betaproteobacteria > Burkholderiales > Oxalobacteraceae > Actimicrobium > Actimicrobium sp. CCC2.4. The sequence goes on from NZ_CP133777.1 coordinate 1,081,771, forward strand.
CGATAACGGCAGTCGCTTGTCCGGTGGCCAGCGCCAGCGCATGGCGATTGCCCGCGCGATCTACAAGGACGCACCGATCCTGATTCTCGACGAAGCCACCTCGGCACTCGACAACGAATCCGAGCGCGCGGTCCAGTCCGCGCTGGTCGACCTGATGCAGAACCGCACCACGCTGGTCATTGCCCACCGGCTCTCGACGATTGAGCGGGCCGACCGCATCGTGGTGCTGGTTAGCGGTCATATCGTCGAATTGGGCACCCATGCCGAACTCCTGGCGCGCGATGGCGTCTACGCTAGCCTGCACCATTTGCAGTTTGAAAAGGAAGCCGTCTGATGACCCTGCATGATCCGTACTTTTTCTTCCTCTCGATCGCCACCTCGCCGCCCGTCTGCGTGGCGCACCGGTGACCCGCACACTGGTTATTTCTCCCAACTGGATCGGTGACGCCGTGATGGCGCAACCGCTGCTCAAGCTGCTCAAACTGGCCCATCCCGACCGGCCGATCGACGTCCTGGCACCGGCCTGGGTGGCACCGGTGTGGTACGCGATGGCCGAAGTCGATAGCGTCATCGAAACACCGTTCCGGCATGGCGCGCTGCAGTTGCGCGAGCGCTGGCGGTTTGCGCGCCAGCTGCGCACGCGTGATTATGGCGCTGCCTACGTGCTGCCCAATACGCTCAAGTTCGCGCTGATCCCATGGCTGGCCGGGATTGCGCAGCGGGTCGGCTATGTCGGCGAATCGCGTTACGGATTGCTCAACACGCTGCACCGCGACGACAAGCAATTGCCGCGGCCGATGGTGGCGTTTTACGCCGCACTGGCGCAGCCGCCGGCGGCCTCGGTGCCACAGCCGGCCGAGTTGCCACGGCCGACACTGACGGTGGAGGCGGCGCAGGTGAACGCGGCCTGGCAGAGCGCAAAACTGCAGGTCGGACGGCCGCTGGTGGTGTTCGCGCCGGGTGCCGAATTCGGTTCCGCCAAGCGCTGGCCGATTACCCATTTTGCCGAGTTGGCCGGGCTGCTGCAGCAGGCGATTCCGGAGGTGCAGGTCGTCATCCTCGGTTCGGAGAAGGATCGCCCGGTCGGCGAGGCGATCACGACCATCATGCCGTTCGTCACCAACCTGGCGGGCAGTACCGCGCTGACAGAGGCGATTGCGCTGATCGCCAAGGCCGATGCGGTAGTCAGCAATGACTCCGGATTGCTGCACATTGCCTCGGCGCTCAACCGCAAGATCGTCGCGTTGTACGGACCGACGGATCCGGCTCATGCGCCACCGTTTGCGGATGTCTTCCGGACGATTTACCTGGCGCTGGAGTGCGCGCCCTGCAAGCAGCGCGAATGTCCGCTGGGGCATCACCGGTGCATGAAGGATATTGCGGCGGGGAGGGTGATGGAGGCGTTGCGGGAGATGGATGGAGCGGCGGTAGCGGGTTAGGCCGACGGTATTGGCGTACGGATGTGCTGCGCCTGATGCAATACCCTGCGGTTATTACACCCAACATCCTGCGGAAAGCCGCTCGTCCTGAGCGGCTCACCCGCCAATTACTCCTCGCGCAACCACACCTGCGTGCGCCCCAGCATCGGCATGCCGATATACCCGCGCACATTGAGTTTTTTGCCTTCGTCACTGAGCGTCATCTTGCTCTTGTAGACCTTGCCATTGTTCGGATCAAGAATGGTACCGCCGGTAAATTCGCTACCTTCAGCGCGCATCCCGTTGACGATGGTCATGCCCAGGATAGGCTGGCCCTTGTTGGCACCCTCGCACTTGTCGCAATTCGGATGCTTGTCATCGGTCGACGGGAAGATTTTTTCTATCTTTCCTTTCAGCTCGCCGTTGCTGTCGCTGATGCGGATCAGCGCCTTCGGCTGACCGTTGCCGTCATCGATGCTTTTCCAGAGTCCGACCGGCGAACTCTGGGCCAGTGCGCCGGTTGCCAGCAACAGTCCGACGGTCAGTGCCGCCAGGTTTTTTGTCTTGATCATGCATGTCTCCTTGTAATGGAACGGCTCAGGCTACAGGTAATTTGGCGTACTGTTCGCGCAGTTTTTCCAGCGTGCCGATAAAGCCGGCCAACCGGTCCTGTTCGCCCTGTACCACCGCTGCCGGTGCCCGCGCCACGAAGGCTTCGTTGCCCAGTTTGGCGTGGCCCTTGGTGATCTCGCCTTCGAGGCGGGTGATCTCCTTGAGCAGGCGTTCGCGTTCGGCGGCGATGTCGATCTCGACCTTCAGCATCATCCGTGCATTGCCGACGATAGACACCGGTGCCGGCGACTCCGGCAGCGCATCGACCACCTGCACCTCCGACAGTTTGGCCAGCGCCTGCAGGTACGGCGCGAACGATTGCAGTTGCGCCGCATCGGCACCCGCAGCGGTTTCGAGGATCAGCGGCACGCGCACCGCCGGCGACAACTGCATCTCGCCGCGCAGGTTGCGGCAGGCATCGGTCATGGTCTTGAGCTGCGTCATCCAGCTTTCGGCGGCCTCGTCGATCCTGTCCGCTTGCGCCACCGGATAGGCTTGCATCATGATCGAATCACCAGTCGCAGCGAGCACCTTGCCCGACAGCGGCGCGACGGTTTGCCACAGTTCTTCGGTGATGAACGGGATGATCGGATGGGCCAGGCGCAGCGTGGTTTCGAGCACCTTCAGCAGCGTGCGACGGGTGCCGCGCTGGTGCGCTTCGTTGCCGTGCTGGATCTGCACCTTGGCCAGTTCGAGGTACCAGTCGCAGTACTCGTCCCAGATGAACTTGTAGATCGACGACGCGATATTGTCGAAGCGGTAGTCGGCAAAACCCTTGGCGACATCGGCTTCGGTGCGCTGCAAGGTCGAAACGATCCAGCGGTCGGCCTGCGAGAATTCCAGATAACCCGACTCATCGCGTTCCTCGACGCCGCAATCCTTGTCGACCGTATTCATCAGCACAAAGCGGGTCGCATTCCATAGCTTGTTGCCGAAGTTGCGATAGCCCTCGCAGCGCGCCAGATCAAAATTGATGTTGCGACCGAGCGAGGCATAACTGGCCATCGTGAAGCGCAGCGCATCGGTGCCGAAGGCGGGAATGCCATCGGGGAATTCCTTGCGGGTGGCTTTCTCGATCTTGGTCGCGTCGCGCGGATTCATCAGGCCGGTGGTGCGCTTGGCGACCAGCGCATCAAGCTCAATGCCATCGATCAGGTCGATAGGGTCCAGCGTATTGCCCTTCGACTTGGACATTTTCTGGCCGGCGCCGTCGCGCACCAGGCCATGCACGTAGACGGTATCGAACGGCACCTTACCGGTGAAGTGGGTGGTCATCATCACCATCCGCGCGACCCAGAAAAAGATGATGTCGAAGCCCGTCACCAGCACCGTCGATGGCAGGAACATCTTGTAGTCGGGGGTTTCTTCCGGCCAGCCCAGTGTCGAAAACGGCACCAGCGCCGACGAGAACCAGGTATCAAGCACATCGGCATCACGCCGCAGCGTCTTGCCCGGCGCTTGCGCCTGCGCTTCGGCTTCGGTACGGGCGACATAGATTTTGCCGTCCTCGTCATACCAGGCCGGAATCTGATGGCCCCACCACAGCTGCCGAGAAATACACCAGTCCTGGATATTGTTGAGCCACTGGTTGTAGGTGCTGGTCCAGTTCTCGGGAATCATCTTCACTTCGCCGCTGGCGACTTTTTCCAGTGCGACTTCGGCGATCGATTTGCCCGGGAAGTGTGTGCCTTCCGGTGCCGGCTTCGACATCGCCACAAACCACTGGTCGGTCAGCATCGGTTCGATCACGACGCCGGTACGGTCGCCACGCGGGACCATTAATTTGTGCGGCTTGACGCTGTCGAGCAAGCCGAGCGCATCGAGGTCGGCGACGATTTCCTTGCGTGCCACGAAGCGGTCCATGCCCTGATATTTGGCCGGGCCGTTCTCGTTGACCTTCGCGTCCAGCGTGAAGATATTGATCATCGGCAGTTGATGGCGCTGGCCGACTGCATAATCGTTGTTGTCATGCGCCGGCGTGATCTTCACGCAGCCGGTGCCGAATTCCTTGTCGACATAGCTGTCGGCGATGATCGGGATTTCACGGTCACACAGTGGCAGCTTGAGCATCTTGCCGATCAGGTGCACGTAGCGCGCATCGGTCGGGTCGACCGCCACGGCGGTGTCGCCGAGCAGGGTTTCAGGACGCGTCGTGGCCACCGTCAGGTGCCCGCTGCCATCGGCCAGCGGATAACGGATATGCCACATGAAGCCTTCTTCTTCCTCCGACACCACCTCCAGGTCCGACACCGCCGTGCCCAGCACCGGATCCCAATGCACCAGTCGCTTGCCGCGATAGATCAGGCCTTGCTCGAACAGCCGCACGAACACTTCGGTGACGGTGCCCGAGAGCTTCGGATCCATCGTGAAATATTCGCGGCTCCAGTCGGTCGAGGCACCCATCCGGCGCATCTGGCCAGTGATGGTCGAGCCGGATTGTTCTTTCCATTCCCAGACTTTCTCGACGAATTTCTCGCGGCCAAGGTCATGGCGCGACAGCTTTTGCGCATCGAGTTGCCGTTCCACGACGATTTGTGTGGCAATACCAGCGTGATCGGTGCCGGGAACCCACAGTGTATTGAACCCACTCATCCTGTGATAGCGGGTCAGGCCATCCATGATGGTTTGATTGAAGGCGTGACCCATGTGCAGCGTGCCGGTGACATTCGGTGGTGGCAATTGAATGCTGAAGGCCGGCTTGTCAGCGTCGAGGGTGGCGCCGTAATAACCGCGCGCTTCCCAGGTGGACCGCCAGTGCTTTTCAATTTCGGCGGGCTCGAACGACTTGGCTAATTCCATGATGGGTGTCTGGTAGAGAAAAGAAGTCCGCATTATAAGGCAGGCATGGTGCAGGAAGCCGTTGTCCGGGCGGGCGTTGGCAGCCTTCTTCGTACAGATCGTCGATTGCCTAAAAGGACCGCATCATGACCGTCATCACCGGCACCGGTGTGCTGATAGTCAGCTTGAGCTTGGTTTTATTTACGGTATTTGCGGAGAAAAAATCGCAATCACGGCGATCTCTTTGGCAGTGCTGATGATCGCTATCAAGTCGAATCGCTCATTCCCAAGAAATAAAAACTATCTGGTCGCATAGGCATGTCAATAGTAGCCAAATGAATATCCGGGAGGAGCAAGGATGCCCACACTAAAAATGGCGATTGTTTGTACGGTAAGAAATCCTGCTGCGTCATTCAAGACGTGGATTAATTACCATTCGAAGCTGGTCGACAAGATATACCTCTATCTTGACAGTTCAACCCCCGCGATATTGTCAGGTCTGCCTACCAGTCCGGTAGTTTCTGTCTGTCCTGGTGCATGGCTGAGCACTTTTTCAGGCCCATCCGGAGTCATGCAGCGGCAATGTGTCAATGTGCGGCATGGTCTCAAGCAGTGTTCGATAGACGGAATTGACTGGTTAATTCATATTGATTCCGATGAACTGATGTATTCGCCGGTGCAGAGTTTGAAAGATTACTTCGCTCATGTCGATCCGAATGTGAGCAGTATTCAGTTTATTAATCATGAAGCAGTCAGTGCCTATGCGGCAGACGATCCGTTTCGGGAACTGAAGATTTTCAAGAAAAACAGGCGATTTGATCGATCAACCGATACGCCTCTGGCCGAAGGATCTCCTTATTACCAGGGATATACTTTTGGAAAGTCTGCGGTACGCGTCCAGAAATGCCTTGGTCCTGTCAGTGTTCATGAATTTGAAACGAGCAACGGAAAGATGGTTCGGGAGCATCAGGTTTGTGTTTTGCATTATCTGAGTGCGACCTATAAGGACTGGATAAAAAAATGCTCGGAATTGGGCAGCTTTCAGTCCTTCTGGTATGACGATGTAAAAAGTCCGATGCACCAGTCATTTTTAGTTCAAAGCCGCGATATTTATCTCAGCGCAATGCAATCGGGTGATTGGAGTCTGGCTCGTGAATTTTATGTGAATAATTTAATGTCAGATACTGAAAAAGAAAAGTGGCTGCAAAGCGGAGAGTTATTATTCATTGATCCGTTTGCAATGAGGTCTCAATAGGATGATTTATTTACTGACACCCTATTTTTTAGTGATTACGTTGATTGCGTTGACTGGCAGGGGATACTCAAAAAGCCAATTTGCTTCCTGGTCGTTGCGATCCCGCTGAAATTGAACATCAGGAATCGGGCTAGCGCCAGCAGAGTATTTTTCTTCGGTGCGTGTCTGGCCGATGTCAGAATCGCTAAGGTCCTTGCACTTGCGCGATGAGGTAGAATCCATTCGTGCTGCGCTAAAAAGGCAGCACAAAATCACCACCAAGCTAGGGGTCCTGACCGCAAAACATTCGCGCTCGGGTGAGAAATACCCTTGAACCTGATCTGGATAATGCCAGCGAAGGGAAGCTCCGGAACCCACTTCATGTTCCGTTATTCCTTCGCTTTTTCGCTCAAGCAAAGGAACATCATGAACGACAAAGCCCCCTTTCTCAGTACCAATCGCAAAACCATCGACAACGCCAAATTCGACGCCAGCACCGCCATCGTCGACGAAGCCGCCGTCCAGCCACTGCCCAATTCCAGCAAGTTTTACGTACAAGGTTCGCGGCCCGACCTGCGCGTGCCGATGCGCAAGATCGTCCAGTCCGATACTGCCGCTTCGTTCGGCGCAGAAAAAAATCCGGCGATTTACGTCTACGACACCTCCGGCCCGTACACCGACCCGGATGCCGTCATCGACATCCGCAGCGGCCTGTCGACGCCGCGCCTGCCGTGGATCCTGGAGCGCAATGACACCGAAGAACTGGCCGGTCCGTCGTCGGCCTACGGCATCGAACGGCTGAACGATCCGGCGCTGGCCGAACTGCGCTTCAACCTCAAGCGCACCCCGCGCCGCGCACTGGCCGGCAAGAACGTCACCCAGATGCACTACGCCCGCCAGGGCATCATCACGCCCGAAATGGAGTACGTGTCCATCCGCGAAAACATGCGCCGGCGCGAATACCTCGACGAGCTGAAAGCCTCCGGGCCGATGGGTAATCGCCTCGCCGACTTGATGGGCCGCCAACATCCGGGCCAGTCATTCGGCGCCGCCATCCCGGCCGAGATCACGCCCGAATTCGTCCGTTCGGAAATCGCCCGTGGCCGCGCCATCATCCCCGCCAACATCAACCATCCCGAAATCGAACCGATGATCATCGGCCGCAATTTTCTGGTGAAGATCAATGCCAATATCGGCAACTCCGCCGTCACGTCGTCCATCGGCGAAGAAGTCGAAAAGATGACCTGGGCGATCCGCTGGGGTGGCGACAATGTCATGGACCTGTCTACCGGCAAGCACATCCATGAAACCCGCGAATGGATCGTGCGCAATTCCCCGGTGCCGATCGGTACCGTGCCGCTGTATCAGGCGCTGGAAAAGGTCAACGGCAAGGCCGAAGACCTGACCTGGGAAATCTTTCGCGACACGCTGATCGAACAGGCCGAGCAGGGCGTCGATTACTTCACAATTCATGCCGGCGTGTTGCTGCGTTACGTGCCGATGACCGCCAAGCGGCTGACCGGTATCGTCTCGCGCGGTGGCTCGATCATGGCGAAGTGGTGTCTGGCGCATCATGAAGAATCGTTCCTGTACACGCACTTCAACGACATCTGCGACATCATGAAAGCCTATGACGTCTCGTTCAGCCTCGGCGATGGCTTGCGTCCCGGTTCGATTTTCGATGCCAACGACGAAGCGCAACTGGCCGAACTCAAGACCCTTGGCGAACTGACGCAAATCGCCTGGCAGCACGACGTGCAAGTGATGATCGAAGGTCCAGGCCACGTGCCGATGCACCTGATCAAAGAGAACATGGACTTGCAGCTGGAGCAATGCCACGAAGCGCCGTTCTACACGCTCGGGCCGCTGACCACTGACATCGCGCCCGGCTACGATCACATCACCTCCGGCATCGGCGCCGCGCAGATCGGCTGGTACGGCACCGCGATGCTCTGCTACGTCACGCCGAAAGAGCATCTCGGCTTGCCGAACAAGCAGGATGTGAAGGACGGCATCATCACCTACAAGATCGCCGCCCACGCCGCCGACCTGGCCAAGGGTCATCCGAGCGCGCAGATCCGCGACAATGCGCTGTCCAAAGCGCGCTTCGAATTCCGTTGGGATGACCAGTTCAACATCGGCCTCGACCCCGACAAGGCGCGCGAATTTCATGACGAAACCTTGCCCAAGGATTCAGCCAAGGTCGCCCATTTCTGCTCGATGTGCGGCCCGCATTTCTGCTCGATGAAGATCACGCAAGAGGTCCGCGATTACGCCGCCAAGCAAGGCATCAGCGATATCGCCGCGCTCAAGCAGGGCATGGAAGTCAAGGCGATCGAGTTCGTCAAGAGCGGTGCGGAACTCTATCGCAAGCAGTGATGGCCGCCACCATGATCGAGATCGAACTTAACGGCGCGCCGCACCGGATCGCGCCGGGTTGGCACTTGCAGGAGTTGATTGATGCGCTGGCGCTGGCGAACCAGTCACTGGCGGTTGCTGTCAACCGCGAGATCGTGCCGCGGCAATTGTGGCGTGAGCGACTGCTGGCGAACAGGGATCGGGTGGATGTGGTTCGGGCGATCGGCGGGGGATGAGGATCTTTTTATGAGGCATCTTTAAATTGACTCTGACCCTAATTGATTTCTCCTCGAAGTTGGCAAAAGCAGGTGGTTCCGGACGTCACAAGCTGCCAGAGCAAGGAGTTCACGGGGTCAGAGTTTTTTTCGCAGGCCGTATCGCGAAAATTACTCTGACCCCGTGAACGGACCACGGAGCGCAACCGGTCGCAAGCCGTGGTGCTTCGAGATCAGCAAGCAGGGTCAGTGTAATTTTCGCGAAAAAACCTCGCGAAAAAAAACACTGACCCTGGTTGCTGCCGATGTGGTTTGTGGCGACTGGCGGCAGGCCACGCAAGTTTTGTTCGAGCACTTTTTAAATTGACTCTGACCCTAATTAAATCTCGATTCGTGCGCTCGACCACGATCGACAATGCCTCGGGCATCAGCCGCTTCGATAACAGTCGCACCAGCGAAAGCGCGCACATCCAGCGCGGCGAGACCGAGAAAGCGGGCAGCGGCTGGGCACGATTATTCTGTACCTGACCGATGTCGAGGAGGGCGGCAGTACGTCGTTCCCGGGTATCTGCCTGGATGTGCATCCGCAAAAAGGAGGTGCCCTGTTTTTTCGTAATACCACGCCGTACGGCTTGCCCGACAAAAAGACCCTGCATGCCGGTTTGCCTGTCGAAAAAGGGACCAAGATCATTGCCAACAAATGGCTGCGAGAAAAGCCGTACTGACCACCGCAGAAGGGTACGATAACGCCGTGCCCGTTTTGCCTTAACCGAATCGTTTTTGAACCAACTCCATGACCGCTGACGCCTACCTCGACGACACTCCCCTCATCATTGCCGGCACCACCTATCGCTCACGCCTGCTGGTCGGCAGCGGCAAATACCGCGACCTCGACCAGACCCGTGACGCCACCGAAGCCAGCGGCGCAGAAATCATCACCGTCGCGATCCGTCGCGTCAATATCGGCCAGGACCCGAACGCGCCCAGCCTGCTCGACGTCGTTCCGCCATCGCGCTACACCATCCTGCCCAACACCGCCGGCTGCTACAACGCCGCCGATGCGGTCTATACCTTGCAGCTTGCCCGTGAATTGCTGGGCGGACGCAAGCTGGTCAAGCTCGAAGTGCTGGGCGACGACAAGACCTTGTTCCCCAACATGCCCGAAACCCTGAAAGCCGCCGAGACACTGGTGCGCGACGGCTTCGACGTGATGGTGTATTGCAGCGACGACCCGATCCAGGCCAAATTGCTCGAACAGATCGGCTGTGTCGCCGTGATGCCGCTGGCCTCGCTGATCGGCTCCGGCATGGGCATCCTGAACCCGTGGAATTTATCGCTGATCATCGAGCAAGCCACCGTGCCGGTGCTAGTTGATGCCGGTGTCGGCACCGCCTCGGACGCCGCCATTGCAATGGAACTCGGCTGCGATGGCGTGCTGATGAATTCGGCAATTGCGCTCGCGCAGGATCCGGTGCGCATGGCGCATGCGATGCGGCTGGCAATCCAGGCCGGTCGTCATGCGTATCTGGCGGGCCGCATGCCGAAGCGGTTTGCGGCATCACCCTCGTCGCCGATGCAAGGCCGGCCGGCATGACCCGACCGTGCGTGCTGGTGTTTGCCGGCTCAGACCCCAGCGGCGGGGCCGGTATCCAGGCTGATATCGGCAGCATCGGTGCGATGGGCGCCCACGCGCTGGCGCTGATCACTGCGCTGACGGTGCAGGACAACGACCGCGTGCACGCGGTATATCCGGTGCCGGCGCGCTGGTTGCAGCAACAGGCGCAGACGCTGGTCGACAAGATCGACATCGCCGCCATCAAGATCGGCGTCATTGGCAATCTGGCCAACGCCGCCATTATCCTCGACGTGATCCGCACGCTGCGCGCGCGCAATCCCGATTTGCCGGTCGTACTTGATCCGGTGCTCGCCAGTGGCCACGGCGACCAGCTCTCGCTCGACAACGCCGCCCTGATGCTGGCCGACCTGATCCCGCTGGCCACGCTGCTCACGCCCAACCTGCCCGAAGCCGCCATCCTCTGCGCCGGCGACCGGCGCGCCGAGCAACAGGTCGATACCTTGCTGCTGCGCGGCTGCGGCCATGTGCTGCTCAAGGGCGGTCACGGATTCGATGCGCAAGTGGTCAATCGCTGGTACACCGACGGCGCCAGCCGCAGCTGGAGCTGGCCGCGTCTGTCCGGCACCTTCCACGGCAGCGGCTGCACGCTGGCCGGCGCGATCGCCGGAGCGCTGGCCTGCGGCTTGCCGATGGAGGCTGCGCTCGACGTGGCGCAAGCTTTTTGCCACCGCACGCTCGAGCAATCTTTTGCCATCGCCGACGGGCAGCGTATCCCGAATCGCAACGTCACCTGGAATCAGGACAAGAACAAGGAACAATGACCCATGATGAACGGACTCTACCTCGTCACGCCCGACTGGGATGACACCGACCGCCTGCTGCACGTCACTGAACAAGCCTTGCTGGGCGGTGCCGCACTGGTGCAATACCGCCATAAAACTGCCGATGCCGGCCAACGCCTCGAACAAGCCACCGCCTTGCTGGCCCTGTGCCGCCGCTACACCCGGCCCCTCATCATCAACGACCATGCCGACCTGTGCATCGCGCTCGACGCCGATGGCATCCACGTCGGTGGCACCGACGCCAGCGTTACGCAGATGCGCGCATTGCTCGGGCCCGGCAAGATCATCGGGGCATCGTGCTACGGTGACCTGCAACTGGCGTTGAGCGCACAACGCAGTGGCGCCAGCTATGTCGCCTTCGGTGGTTTCTATCCGTCGCGGGTCAAGCAATATCCGGTCACGACCGCGCCGGTCATCATTGCGCAAGCGCGTGCGGTGATCGATCTGCCGGTGGTGGTGATAGGCGGCATGACGGTTGACAATGCGCGTCCGCTGGTGGCGCAGGGTGCGCAGATGGTGGCGGCCATTAGCAGTGTGTATGCGGCGGAGAAGGTGCGTGCGGCGGCGGCGGGGTTCGCCGGATTGTTTGTTTGACTTTGCCGCCCTGTTGCAAAAAATCCTATCCGGACACAGCAAATAGGATTCCGTCGCTTTGCTGTCTTGCCGGATCGGTGTGACGTTCGGTAAGTGGGCGACGTCTGTGACCAGAAATACCGTTTTTTATTCCGTCTTGCTTGGGGCGCATGCTCAGATGCCGTTGCCTGGCTTTTATTTCCGATCATCCCGCCTGCCGCTCCCAGGCAGGTTCATAGCCAATTTTCAAGGTTGGCATGAACGCCTGATGTTCGTACTACTTCATTAGTCGACGCAGTTCCTAAATCTCCTTGTAGCGCCTGTCATTTCCATGAATTGCCAACGGTATGTTGTGCACTTGATTGCTTGCCGCACATTGGAAAGTACGCATTATTTGCACGGAACTTTATAAGTGTGTTGAGCTACTTACTTGGTAATCACTACCATTTTTAATCCATAGTCGAGCTGGTTCTGATCAATGAAGACCATTTACTTTTATAGATAAAAAGTTGGGGTTGACATTTATCTGGGTAATTCAGATTTTAAATTAAGTATATTAATTAGTTATTAAGACAAATATTTTATTGGGAGTATATATTATGGGTATTGGTATCTCAAATAATACGTTGGCAGCGGGTGATACGATCGTCGGGAAGGATGGAGTATCTAAGAAAGTAACGTCGAAGGATACGAGTATTCTCAAAGAAGGGGATATTATATTTTCAGGCAATACACATACAATAGTTCAGGTCACGCATTCTGAACAAGGAAAAGATTTGACAGTAATTGTTGATGATGGAGTCGATATTGATGGTAAGAGGCAAAAATTAACAGTGGATGAGTCTAGTGATGATTATTTTGATGATAAAGAAAAGAATGAAGGATTCTGGAATCGTTTAATTAACAGGCTCGATAAAAGTGAGAATAACGGGAAGCAAGTTAGTGCTGTACTGGGAATGGCCGGTGATGATCAAAAACCAAGCGTAACACCAGACGCGAAAGTAGCCGCAATACCAGCACAAAAAACTTTGACAGAGAGACCTTATGAACTATCTGAGCTCGCCCCCGGCAGCAAGTCTGTCGGAACTGTAGGAGCGACCAACAGCGTCGACGAAAATGGCGTCGTTTGGGTAAATCCTCAGTTAGTGTCAATGTCAGAAAAAAAGGAGGCTATCGAACGTATTACGAAGAGAGAATCGCACCTTGTCAGTGGTGATGGCAATATTTATCTCAAAGACCTGCAGACGGTTGCCACCAAAGGCACGATCTGGGGGCGAAACGCGACTAAGCAGGATATCGCCGATGCCAAAGCATTGTTGGGCCCCGAGTCACTGTATCTAAAGCCTGAAATAACCGCAGAAGCGAGTGTTGCTTGGAAGCCATCAGCATTAGCTGGGATGCAGGTGCCAACGCCAACTCAAACGACAGCGCCAACGCCAACGGTAAGAGATTCCGTACCAGTACTAAAAGTACAATCATCATCATCATCAGCACCAGCACCAGCACCAGCACCAGCACCAGCACCAGCACCAGCACCAGCACTAGCACCAGCACCAGCAGCAGCACTAGCACCAGCACCAGCACCAGCACCAGCACCAGCACCAGCAGCAGCACTAGCACCATCATCCGCACCAGCACCAGTACCAGCAGCACCAGCACCAGCAGCAGCACCAGTATCAGCACCAGCAGCGACAAATCCACCGGCAACGACGTTCAACGCGAAAACGTGCCTTGAGGCCCTGAATACCCCAGGCGCAAATTCACTTTTCAACGACGTTGACAAAGGAAATGCAATTACAAAAACAGGCGGGGGGGGATTTCAAGACGGTGCGGATATGAACGATCTTTACAGAGTTGCTAACGGAGGCGCTGATATCAAGCCAGAAGAGCAAGCTGCCGCAAATTGGTTGCTACGGCATCCGGATACCTTGATTGCCGTAATGAACGACGGAAAGATGTCGCATAAAACCTTTACTGAAAAAATCAAAATAGTCGAAAATGGGGTATTAACGGCTGCGGATTCTGATCATTTTTTAAAGCAGCCTGAGGGTGCTGATGCTGTTGCCTCTGATAAACAAGCAGGGAAATTAGTTTTTAACTCAAAGAGTGATTCGCTAGATCGCTTTAAAATAAGATACCAGGACTTGGTTGCCATGGCTAAAGACAAAAATATCACGGAACAAGAAAGAAGTGCTGCCAAGTGGATATTGAATAACCCGGCATTAATGAAGCAATTATGTGGTAATAACAACGATTTTGACAAAAGAGAGCTAAATAATTTAAAGTGAATTTTTTTAAATTAAAAAAATAGTTATAAATATTGTCGGGATTACCTTTATATCATCCAGAGCGATATATTCAGTATTCAGGCAGCCAGAATCATACGGTATTGCAATGGATGAACGGTACAGGGACAGTAATATGTTTGCGACAAAACGTCGTGTAACATTTACTGTCTTTTTTTGTTGGTGAGTTTTCCTGTGTTATTCAAAAAAATAGCAAGGATTGTTGTGGATAATTATCTGCATTGATAGTCGTTTTCATAGGGTTATTTTATTGCCTGCTGTACGTGGTAATAATGTGACCGCAATCCCAATTGGTGAACGTAGTCATAAGTCAATTGAAAAACATGACGGGACCGTAGCCGATTGGTCGTGTTTAGAAAATCAACTTGTTCAATACAATGATGTCCTGGGGCGTCGTACGCATGCCATTTTTCGAAAATCGAACGTTGTGAATATCATCGTCTGATAAATTTTAATGTGCTTGTCAGACCGTACGATGTGGCCTGCGAGTGTCGATGGCGGAGGTCGGACTATCTGCGCGCCTGCAATGCGATATGGCGGGCACGACACCTCGCGACCACGAGCGCAGATCAACAATGTCCGCCCATCCCAACCGTCCACCCCACCCCCCGGACGTTATAATCCCCCGATGCAAAATCTCCTCCACAACCTCAATCCCGAACAACTCGCCGCCGTCACCTTGCCCGCGCAACACGCCCTGATCCTGGCGGGTGCCGGCTCCGGCAAAACCCGTGTCCTGACCACCCGCATCGCCTGGCTGATCCAGAACGGCGCGGTCGCGCCGAATGGTGTGCTGGCGGTGACGTTCACGAACAAGGCGGCCAAGGAAATGACGCTGCGGCTGTCGGCGATGATGCCGATCAGCACGCGCGGGATGTGGATCGGGACCTTCCACGGTTTGTGCAACCGGCTATTGCGCGCGCATCACCGCGACGCCGGGTTGCCGCAGACCTTCCAGATCCTTGATTCGTCGGACCAGTTGTCGATGATCAAGCGGATGCTCAAAGCCCTCAATGTCGACGATGAGAAATTCCCGCCACGTAATCTGATGTACTTCATCAACGGCGCCAAGGACCAGGGCTTGCGTGCCAAGGATGTCGATGCCAGCGATGACTACAACCGCCGCCTGGTCGAGCTATACGACTATTACGACAACCAGTGCCAGCGCGAAGGCGTGGTCGATTTTGCCGAGCTGCTGTTGCGCACGTATGAGCTGATGAGCCGCAACCAACCGTTGCGCGAGCATTATCAGGCGCGCTTCAAGCACATCCTGGTCGACGAATTCCAGGACACCAACAACCTGCAGTACAACTGGCTCAAGCTGATGGCCGGCAAGCGCGGCGCGGTGTTTGCGGTCGGCGACGATGACCAGAGCATCTATGCATTCCGGGGTGCCAACGTCGGCAACATGTCGGCCTTCGAGCGCGAATTCGATGTGCAAAACCTGATCAAGCTGGAGCAAAACTATCGCTCGCACGGCCATATCCTCGACACCGCCAACCTGCTCATTGCCAACAACACCAAGCGCCTCGGCAAGAACCTGCGCACCGATGCCGGTCATGGCGAGCCGGTGCGGATTTACGAATCAACCAGCGACCTGCTGGAAGCGCAATGGATCATCGAGGAAGCTAAGAGCTTGATCAACGAAGGCGCTTTGCGCAGCGAGATCGCGGTGCTGTACCGCTCGAACGCGCAATCGCGCGTGATCGAACATGCGCTGTTCTCGGCCGGGATTCCGTACAAGGTCTATGGCGGCCAGCGCTATTTTGAGCGCGCCGAAGTCAAGAGTGCGATCGCCTACCTGCAGTTGATGGATAACCTGCACAACGATTCGGCCTTTCTGCGCGTGGTGAATTTTCCGACCCGCGGCATCGGTGCACGTTCGCTGGAACAATTGCAGGACGCCGCCCGCGCGCACAACCTGTCGCTGTACGCAGCGGTGCCGCATGTGGCTGGCAAGGCAGGCTCATCGCTCGGTGCCTTCATCAAGCTAATTGAAAGTACGCGCTTTGAAACCGCCCAGCTGGCCTTGCCGGAGATGGTCAATGTGGTGCTGGCCGCAAGTGGTTTGATTGCCCATTACCGCAATGAAAAGGAAGGCGCGGATCGGGTCGAGAATCTGGAACAGCTGGTCAATGCCGCCACCGTCTTCGTCAACGAAGAAGGTTTCGGCCACGATGCGCCGGCTTTCCTCGGGCCGCAAAGCGCGCCGGTGAGCGGCACGGCGATCGTGCTCGACGACGGTTTTGAAATACTCGATGCGGATGCGCCGTTGCCGGCGGTGATGTCGCCGCTGTCGGCCTTTTTGTCGCATGCCTCGCTCGAAGCCGGCGACAACCAGGCCAGCGCCGGGCAGGATGCGATGCAGTTGATGACGGTGCATTCGGCCAAGGGATTGGAGTTCGATACGGTGTTCATCACCGGCCTCGAAGAAGGCCTGTTCCCGCACGAGAATGCGCAGAAAGAAGAGGCCGGCGTCGAGGAAGAACGACGACTGATGTACGTCGCCATCACGCGGGCGCGCAAGCGGCTATACATGAGTTTTTCGCAAACGCGGATGTTGCACGGGCAGACCCGCTACAACCTCAAGTCCCGCTTTTTTGCCGAGCTGCCGGAAGAGTCACTGAAATGGCTGTCGCCGAAAATCCAGCCGTTTTACCGTTACGATAGCCCGAAGGCGGCATGGGTTGATGTGCCGTCAACGAATTCGCTAGCGCTGGGATCCAGTCATAAAGACCTCGGCTGGCGGATTGGCGAGTCAGTCGCGCATGCCAAGTTCGGCGAAGGGGTGATCGTCAATATTGAAGGCGGCGGCATGAATGCGCGGGCGCACATCAACTTTGGCAAGCATGGGATGAAGTTGCTTGATTTGAGCATTGCGAAGCTCGATAAGGTGGTTTGAGGCGGTGATGGGGGTGTCGTCACCGGTATTGACGATGACAACTAGACCATTCGGTGCAATGCCCTGCGGTTATTGCACCCTACCTGCTAAATCGGACAGCACTCAATAAACCGTTCGTCCTGAGCCTGTCGAAGGCGCACCTGACTGTGCGCCTTCGACAGGCTCAGGACGAACGGGAAATGGTCGGTGTGCCGGCGCAGGGAACCGTGCAAGGTAACAAGCAACGAGCGACACGTAGGGTGCAATAACCGCAGGGCATTGCACCGCCGTGGCACCCGGAACGCTGCCACGAAGCGTTGCTCAACCCCGGGTTGACAGTGCCGTTGCCGCAGCTACACCACTTCAAGCATCGACATCAATCGCCGCCACCACCGGCTGCTCGGGCACCGGAAACACGTCGGTATAAGTGATGTAAAACGAGCTGTACAACACCACGGTCAGCAGCATCGACAACGGCATCATTACCATCACGATCAAACTGGCGCTGTTGAACAGCAGGGCCAACAGCAAGCTGGCCACAGTCGGCAACACCACGCCAACGGCAACCCAGGACAGGCCGTAAACGACGAAGGCCTTGAAGTGCTGGCGGACCGCAAAAAGGCTGTAGAACACCGCCTTGGTGACGGTCATTTTTTGCCACGCCACCAGCGGTGCCGCGTACCAGAAGGCCATCGCAGCAGGCAAATAGACCAGCGCGGCGGCCAATATGGCCAGGCCCATGTTGGACTCACCGATGACGGCCGGATCCATCCCGGTTTCGCCGCTCAGGACTTTCCAGAACACGCCGCCATCAATGAGCACCGACACGCCCAGCGCCAGCAGGCCGGCCGCCAGTTGCAGCGTGCCCAGCAGTAGCAGCGATTTGATCGCCGGCGAGCGGAAGGCAGAAAACAGCAGCTTCGGATAGACCCGTTCGTCATTGCGGACCTGAGCGCTGGCCGACAGGAAGGCCAGCGAAAAGACCGGTACCAGGATCATCGGCGCGACCTGGCCGATCACCGGAACGATGCCGATGGCGATCATGATGAACATGTAGCTGATGAACAGCGTCGAGAGTTCGACCGGTTGTTTGCGAAAGAGGGCGAAGCCTTCCTTGAGCCACAACCAGCCTGTCATTGCAGGAAGAGAAGTCATATCAATACAAAGTGGGGGCAGCAGTTGCAATACGTTCTTGCAGGATGCGCTTGAAGTGATCGGGATCGTGCGGCGTCAGCATTTCGGCGTCGCGCGGCAAATGTAAATCATACAGGCGTGAGAGCCAGAAACGCAGCGCGGCAGCACGCAGCATCGGTTGCCAGGCGACCTGTTCGCTGGCATTGAACGGCCGCACGGCATGATAGGCATCGAGCAGCGCGCGCACCCGGTTACTGTCAAGCACGCCGCTGTCGAGGTCGATGCACCAGTCATTGATCGTGACGGCGACATCGAACAGCCAGGTATCGCAACCGGCAAAATAAAAATCAAAAAAGCCGGTCAGGCGTTCGCCATCGAACATCACGTTATTGCGGAACAGGTCGGCATGAATCGGGCCGTCCGGTAGTGCCATATACGCTTCGGAATCGGCAAAGCCTTCCTGGTATTCCATTTCGTCGAGCAGCAGGATCATCGCGTCCGGTACCAGATAGGACAGCACCGTCGGCACCGTGCTGCGCCACCACTCAAGACCACGCAAATTGGGCTGGCGGATCGGGAAGTCGGCGCCGGCCAGATGCATGCGTGCCAGCATCGCCCCGACTGCGGCGCAATGGACCGGAGCCGGATGCATCTGGCAAGTGCCATCGAGCTTGCTGACGATCGCTGCCGGCTTGCCGTGTAATGGCGTGACCAGCGCACCACTGTTGCTGGCGACCGGTGCCGGCACGGCGACACCGCGCTCGGCCAGATGACGCATCAGTTCAAGATAAAACGGCACTTGTTCGAACGTGAGTTTTTCAAACACGGTCAGGACAAATTCGCCGCGGTCGGTATCGATGAAAAAATTACTGTTTTCAACGCCGGAGGCGATGCCGCGTAAGGCATGTGCGGCACCGAGCGGAAACTGGCTGATCCAGGAAGTAAGGTCGTCTTGGGTAACGGTGGTAAACACTGCCATAGCGGGTAAAGGTAAGGGGCATGCGACAGGTCGCAGCGCTGGTCAGAAAGCGGGCGCATCGCTGCGCCCGTGATGGTTATTTGGCCGCTGGTAGCGGCGGTGGGGGTGCATCCTGGATCGGGGCCGGTTCGCCAGGCTTGGGCTCTTTCTTGCCGCCCCAGTCGAATTCCTTGACCAGCCATTGCGGTGCCCGCACGGCATTGCTTTGGGCATCGCCCGGCGCTGCATTGCCCGGACCGGCACTTTGTTTGACACGGTAATTGCTGCCGCCGCTCTCGACCTGCACTTCGGTCACGACACCTTGTTCGCGCTTGTCGGTGGTCGTGCCGCGTTGTTGCGGCCGGATCGTGATATCGGGAATGCTGCCTTCTTCCAGTCGTTCCAGGTTCGGTGGTGCCTGATTAACCGTCGAGGTTTGGGCTTGCGCCAGCAGAGGTGTGGCGCTGGCTGCGACGCAGAGGATGAAGCAAGGCCAGATGTTTAAAGTGCGCATGATGGTCGACGCCTGACGAAAAGTGAGGCTCATTGTAGCAAACAGACGTGGCGATGCCGACAGCGATTCCGTGGCGTGCGTCAGGTGCTGGTGTGGCTACACGAAAGCGCTAATTGCGCCCTACGAAATGTCATATGGCCACGTGTTACGCTGCGGCCCCCATCGTCCTCTGTAGCCCCAATTATCATGAAATTTTCAGTACTTCGATGGACCGTCCTGTGCCTGTTTGCCGGCACCGCTTCCGCACAAACGCTTGATGCAGTGGATGCCAAAAATGCCTCGCTGATCGCCCTCGACCAGCGCGCTTACGTGTCCGGCACGTACGGCAATGGCAAGATTGATGGCGAGAATGTGCGTGGCAAGGCGACGCTGGGATGGGCATTCGAAGTGCGCTTCGGCAAGGAAGTCACCTTGCCGGGATTGGATACCGGCAAGCTGTTTTCGGCCAATGAAAAATTTCGTGTCGATGTCGTGCATTACAACGAAGGTCATCCCGATAACAATCATCGTGATGGCTTTGCGCTGCAGGGAATGTATAACAAGCCGTTGGGCAAAATCGTCAGCGCGGAAGTCGGACTCGGTCCGTACTACAGCATGAATACGACCACCATCGGCGGCGTGCAACACAACAATTCGAACCTCGGTGTGCTGCTGTCGACCGCGTTGCTGATCGATGTGGATCAGCTGGGGAGCGGGGCGCACATCCGCCTGGGTTTCAATCACGTCAGCATGCCGGGAGCGGGCGCGCATTCATCGAATGCCGTACTGATCGGCGTCGGCAAATATTTTGATACGACGCCTGCCCGCAGCATGCCGGGGCTGGTCGATGATCGCCTCTGGCTGGGCGTGGCCGCGATCAACGGGCAGACCAACCATGGCAATACCGAACGCAGTGCCGGTGCTTCAGCAGAAATCAAGAAGTACTACGGTCCGTGGGCGTTTTCCGCCTCGGCAATCGCCGAGGGCGACGACGATACCCGGGTCGACCGGCGCGGCCTGGCGGCACAGGCCTGGTATGTCCAACCGCTGGCTGACAACTGGAGCGCCAGTGCCGGTGTCGGTCCTTACGTCACCACCAACAAGCGCGGTTCCTCGGATCAGGCACGGCTGATGGCATTGATTACGATGCAAGTCGACCGCAATATCGGCAAGGACTGGAAAGCCTTTGCCAGCTTCAGCCGGGTCAATACCTTCCGCGAAAAAAATGACCGGGATCTGTTCCGGGTCGGGGTCATGCGGTCGTTCGGGGGGTGACGCTGGTCGGCGCTGCTGGCGTCCACACCACATTGCAGGGTTGAAACCATTGGTCTGTGATCTCGGTTGGGTTATTTTAAAAGCCCGAATGAGAGGTTTAGATGGCGACCAAACACCTTCCCCCCGAACACCTTGCCAAGCCCCGCAATGGGGCTTCGTTGCGTTTCAAGGCCGCTACCAGTCGGCTGGACGATACGCCATTTACCCATCTGGTTTCCGACGCACCGCTCTCCGGCTTTGCGGCAGTACAGGCAATTCGCGAAGGTTATTCAATCGGCATGATCAAGGCGGCCAGTAATTTTTTTGGTGTCGCAGACGCCCGCATTCAAAGCATTGCTCAGGTTCCGGCGTCGACGGCCAGTCGTCTCGAAAAGACCAATGCCCGCATTGATTCCGGAGCCACGGAACGACTGTTCCGGATGGGCGCGGTGACGCGCTTGGCGGTCGAGGTCTTTGGCGATAAGTTCGTCGCGATTGACTGGATGCGGCGTCCCAATCGTGCTTTGGGTGAGGTCGCCCCGCTGGATCTGATGGACACCGAACCGGGTGCCGTGTCGGTGCGTCAAGTCCTCAATGCTATCGCCACCGGCGGTGCTGCTTGAAGTTGTGGCGTATCGCGACAGCGCAGTGGGCACTCGACCGGCGGTGCGATGGTACCCGGTTATATGGCGGTCGCTGGACCCCGATCGGGTTTCCGGCACTGTATGCCGGCACGACCATCGAGCTATGCGCCCTCGAGAAATTTGTTCATTTGTCCGGCACGGTTGTCCCGCCCATGGTGCTGGTGGCGCTCGATGTACCGGAGCATGCAGCACCGGTATTCCAGCCGGCAGTAGCCGACTTGCCCGACGACTGGGCCGCGTTGCCGGCACCGGCCAGCACTCAGGAAATCGGCAAGCGATGGCTGGCATCGCCGGATGCATTCATGATGCTGGTTCCCTCTGCAGTCATTCCGGAAGCGTTGAATGCGGTCATCAATCCTGCACACCCTGCGTTTGCGCAGATTACGTTGGACGTCGTGCGGGAGTTCCGGTTTGGTGCGCGGATGACTGATTTCTGAGGGGGAGATTCAATGCGTTCTGTAATCTTCTTGCGAATCTGTTTAACCTGGAAAGCCATCGCGGTTATCGAGTCCCTGTCGGTGAGGAGGCCCCTGAAGACGCGAAGCTGGACAGAGCATCCGTAGCGTCACCTTGCGCTTATCCGCATTCTAGTTTCATCCATGCAACGAAAAATCTCAGTGAATTTCCAGAATACACAGGTACTTTCATCCGGATTGAAAAAGTCGTTGCTCTATTGCTCTGAAGAACATTACTGTAAGTATCTGCACTAAAAATACTTAAAATAATGATTATTCAAGGAGTCGGCCATGCACTATTTAGATGAGCACACCCCCCACTTTTTGCGTCGCAGGACGATGATTGCCGTCTACGGCATGCTGCTGACCGGGGTCGGACTATCTGGTATTGCCAGTGCGCAATCCAAAATAATTCCTTTGCCAACCATCATCAATCGCAGCGGCCGGTTGCGAGCGTTGTCGCAACGGATGGCCAAGGCCTACGTCCAGATAGCCCTCGGTGTGTTACCGGACAAGGCCTACGAAATCCTGGTGTCGTCACAAGCACTGATCGAACGCAATATTCTGGATTTGCGAACGGCATCCGCGACATCCTATCCGGATGCACTGGCGTTGCTCGGACCGTTGGACACGCAGGCGAAAATGCTGCTTGGATTTACGGCCCAGCCAGCCAGCAAGGAAAACACGCTGCTCGTTTCCACTCAGGCCGACCTGTTGCTGGTCGAGGCTGAAAAGACCACACGCTTCTATGAAGCCCTTGCCAAATCATCCCAGGCAAAGATCGTCAATATTGCCGGCCGTCAACGCATGCTGTCGCAACTGGCGGCGAAATCGTATTTGTTGATCCAGGCGGGTCACGATACGAAGGCAGTCAGGACGGATCTCCAGCGCGCCCGTACAGAGTTCAAGGCGGGTCTCGATACCATGGCCAGTGCACCCATTTCAACGGTATCGATCCGGCAGGATCTGGATCTCGCCAAGATGCAATGGGGCGCATTCGATACCTCGCTGGAGCAGAAGCCGAATGCGACGATGAGCCGCAATATCGCGACCACCAGTGAGCGCTTGCTCGAGTTAATGGACAACCTTACCAACCAGTACGAGCAGGCACTCAAAGAAATGCTTGGTCTATCAAATAGCATGCCGGACAACCTGGCCGCGATTGCCGTGCGCTACGAGACTTATTAGGTGAAGCGATCGCTGTGCATCCGCATCCGTGGTGAGGCTTACCGGTCTTCCCCCGCAAGGCCAACGCAAACCGTCATGCCGCCAAGCTGTCGGCACATGTGGCGCATGTCGGGATTAGCGTGGCTGTTCACCGTACATGTACTAACTGCCCCGCCGAATACGTCGCCATCACGGCTCTGTCATCGCCCAGCATGGCAAACGCAAACAGCCATTCTTCCAGGCTGTTTGTGCGCGCCGTGCGCCGCGCCAGTAGTGGTGTGGCCTGCGGATCGAGCACAATGAAATCGGCTTCCGCTCCTGCAACAAAATTACCGATCGTGCCTTCGAGCTGCATGCTGCGCGCCGCGCCCAGCGTGGCCAGATAAAACATCCGTAGCGCCGGTAAATACGTGTTGCCCATGCGCGCGACCTTGTAGGTTTCATTCATCGTCTGCAGCATCGAAAACGACGTGCCGCCGCCGACATCGGTGGCCAGCGACAAGCGCACCTGTGCTGCATCGGCCGCCGCAAAATCGAATAGCCCGCTACCCAGAAACAGGTTCGACGTCGCACAGATCGCCGCTGCCGCGCCGGTCGCTGCCATCCGCGCGCGGTCGTCGGCGTCGAGCCAGATACAGTGCGCCAGCATGGTCCGCTCGCGCAGCAGGCCGAACTGCCCGTACACATCCAGATAGCTGCGCGCTTGCGGGAACAGCGACGTCACCCAGGCGACTTCATCGGTGTTTTCGGCGACATGGGTCTGCACGTAAGTGTCGGGCCAGGCTTGCGCGAGTTCGCCGGCCAGCTGCAATTGCGTATCCGATGAGGTCGGCGCGAAGCGTGGCGTGATCGCGTACAGCTGGCGCCCGCGCTTGTGCCAGCGCCGGATCAGCGCTTCGGAATCGCGTGCGCCGGACTCGGCGGTGTCCTGCAAGAAGCCCGGGCAATGGCGATCCATCATCACCTTGCCGGCCACCATGCGCAGGTTGCGCGCTTCGCTGGCGCTGAAGAATGCGTCGACCGATTCCGGATGCACGGTGCAGTACACCATCGCGGTGGTGGTGCCACAGCGCAGCAGTTCATCGAGAAAGAAGTCTGCCACTTCGCGCGCATGCACGGGGTCCGCAAACTGCCGCTCGGTCGGAAACGTGTACGTCTCCAGCCACGGCAGCAGGCCCGGCGCGGGCGAGGCGATCATGTCGGTTTGCGGATAGTGGATGTGGGTGTCGATGAAGCCGGGCACGATCAGTTTGCCGCGGTAATCAGTCACCACCGCATCGGCTGGCAGCGTGGCTTTCAGCGTCGCGTAATCGCCGGCAGCGCGGATGCGATCACCGTCAACGATCAGCAAACCGTCTTCATGGAAAGCATGGGCATTGTCACCAAAGGCCGGATCGGCGGTGAAGTGCAGCAGGCTGGCGCGATAGGCATGCAACGGCGATGCGGTATTGATCATTGTGTTCAAGCGGATTCCCAGACTTGGAGTAATTGGGCGGCGACCGCAACGGCGATCACCGCCGGTGCCTTGCCGCTGATGCCGGCGATGCCGACCGGACAGGTCATGCCGGCCAGCCGGTCGGCGGGGATGCCGCGCGCCAGCAGGCGGTGTTCGAATTGGCGGCGCTTGGTGTCCGAACCGATCAGGCCGAACCAGCCGGCGGCATTGCGTTCGAGGATGGCGGCGCACAGTTGCTGGTCGATCGCATGGCTGTGCGTCATCACCAGAAAGCTGCTGCCGGCGGCGGCCTGCCCGACGATGTCCTCGGGCGCATCGGTGACTTCGACGGTGACATTGGCCGGCACGGTCGCCGGAAACGACTCGGCCCGTTCATCGATCCACGTCACATGACACGGCAAGTCGGCCAGCGCGCGCACGATGGCCGCGCCGACATGGCCGGCACCGAACAGCAGCAAGTGCGCCTGCCAGGCCGCGCGGCGATCGACCAACCAGCGCTGGCCGGCGGCATCAATGACGATGCGGGTCGGCAGTGCCGGGTCGAAGCCCAATGAGGCCAGTGCCGTTTCATCGCCGATCAGCAACGGCGGCGCATCGGTATCGAGCGCCACCACGCGCCAGCTGGTGCGATGCGTGTCGCGCAGCACGCGATGGCTGGCATCGACGGTTTCGAATACCAGTTGCACGACACCGCCGCAGCACTGTCCCAGGCCGGGACCGAGCGCGAAGCGTTCAAGCCGGCGCGCGTCGGGAAACGCCAGCATCGCGCGGGCGATCTCGCACGCCCGCAATTCCAGATGACCGCCGCCTATGGTGTCGCGCTGGCCGTCCTGCGTGACCAGCATTGTCGCGCCGGCTTCGCGCGGTGCCGATCCCTCGACGCTGGCGACGGTCACGAGTACGGCGTTCACGGAGTGTTCACCAGTTGTACGGCCTCGATCGCCTTCAGGATTTCTTCGCTGGTGGCAGGGGCGTTGAGCGGCGGGTTGATGCGGTAATCGCCGACGCTGGCGACCGCATCGCGGATCGCAAAAAAGACCGAGAACGGTAACAGCAGCGGCGGCTCGCCGACGGCCTTCGAGCGATGGATGCTGTCGGTGACATTGCGGTTCTTGAACAGCGCGACGCGGAAGTCGTCCGGACAATCCGACACCGTCGGGATCTTGTAGGTCGACGGCGCATGCGTGGTCAGCTTGCCGTCTTTGTTCCAGCACAGTTCTTCGGTAGTCAGCCAACCCATGCCCTGGATGAAAGCGCCCTCGACCTGACCGATGTCGATGGCCGGATTGAGTGATTCGCCGGCGTCGTACAGCGCATCGGCGCGCAGCAACTTCCACTCGCCGGTGAGGGTGTCGATGATGACTTCCGAGACCGCTGCGCCATACGCAAAATACGAGAACGGATGGCCGGTCATGCTGGCCGAATCCCAGTGCAGGCCGGGCGTTGCGTAGAAGCCGTCGGACCATAACTGCACCCGCGCCAGATACGCCTTGGCGACGACATCGGCGAAGCGGATCACCTGACCCGCGACCAGCACGCTGCCATCGGCAAACCCAACCGATGCGGCGGGCACATCGTACTGACCCGCGATGAAGGCCGCGAGCCGGTCGCGGATCTGGCGCGCCGCATGTTGCGCCGCCTTGCCATTGAGGTCGGCGCCGGTCGAGGCGGCGGTGGCCGAGGTGTTGGCGACCTTGGCGGTATCGGTGGCGCTGATCTGCACCTGCGCCAGCGGCACGCCGAGTTCGTGGGCGACGACCTGCATGACCTTGGTGTGGATGCCCTGGCCCATTTCGGTGCCGCCATGATTGACCAGCACCGAGCCATCGACATACACATGCACCAGTGCGCCGGCCTGGTTCAGGTGATTGACATTGAAGGCGATGCCGAACTTGACCGGCGTCAGCGCCAGGCCTTTTTTCAGGATCGGGCTGGTCCCATTGAAGGCACGCACATCGTCGCGGCGCTGGCGGTACGCGCTGCTGGTTTCGAGTTCGGCCACCAGCGGATAGATGACGTTATCGTCGAGTTGCTGGCCGTAGGGCGTGACGTCGCGTCCGGCCTCTGCATAGAAATTACGCTGCCGGATGTCGAGCGCATCCATGCCCAGCGTGCGCGCAATGTCATCAATGGCGTACTCGATCGCAAGCGCGCCTTGCGGGCCGCCGAAGCCACGGAAGGCCGTATTCGATTGCGTGTTGGTCTTGCCGCAAAACGCGCGCAGATCGACATCCGACAGGTAATACGCATTGTCGACATGGCAGATCGCGCGGGTCGCAACGGGACCCGACAGGTCGGCCGAATAGCCGGCGCGCAGCACCATCTCCAGCTTCACGGCGACGATGCGGCCGCTGTCGTCGTAGCCGACGTCATACGCATAACGGAAGCAATGGCGCTTGCCGGTCACCAGCATGTCGTCGTCGCGATCGGCACGCAATTTGACCGGGCGCTTGAGCTTGTCGGCGGCGACGGCGGCGGCTGCGGCCCACAAGGCCGACTGCGATTCCTTGCCGCCGAAGCCGCCGCCCATGCGCCGGCATTCGACATTGACGCGATGCGCCAGCAGGCCCAGCGCGTGGGCCACCACCTGCTGCATTTCGGATGGATGCTGGGTCGAGCACAGCACCCGCATCGCACGGTCTTCCTGCGGAATCGCATAGGCCACCTGGCCTTCCAGATAGAACTGTTCCTGGCCGCCGACCGACAGCGTGCCGCTGGCGCGATGCGGTGCCTGCGCCAGCCGCGCCGCCGCATCGCCGCGCTGCAAGCGCATCGGTGGCAGCACATACGATTGCGCGGCATGAGCGGATTCCGGCGTCAGGTGTGCGGGCAGGGCGGTGTAGTCGACCTGCGCCAGCCGGGCTGCGCGACGGGCGTTGTCGTGCGTGTCGGCCACCACGACGAACAGCGGCTGGCCGACATATTGCACCAGCCCGTCGGCAAAAATCGGATCGTCATGGATGATCGGGCCGCAGTCATTGCGGCCGGGAATGTCGGTCGCGACCAGCACCGCGACGACGCCGGCCGAGGCCTTTACGTCAGTCAGATCGATCGTCGTGAACGTGGCATGCGCCTGTGTCGACAGACCCAGCGCAGCATGCAGCGTACCGTGGATTTCGGCGACGTCATCGACATAGGTGGCGGTGCCCAGCACATGCAGTGTGGCCGATTCATGCGGGTGCGCGCGGCCGACTTCGGCCCAAATACCGGCCAGGTTCGCAGGCAGCTCAGTACGTGAATTCATGGCGTACCTCCGTGCGCAAAGGCATTGACCTGCGCTGGTGCCAGCGGGTCATCGGTGCGGGTTTCGAACCAGAAGCGGCGCAACAGGTTTTGCGCGGCCTTCATCCGGTACACGGCGGAGGCGCGCATGTCGCCCAGCGGCGTGTAGTCGCTGGCCAGCGCCGCCATCGCGCGGGTCAGGCTGGCGTCATTCCACAGCTGGCCGAGCAGCGCGCCTTCGGCGTGGCTGGCGCGCTTCGGCGTAGCTGCCATGCCGCCGTAGGCGATGCGGATATCGGTGATCAGGTCGCCGTCGAGCTTGATCGAGAAGGCCGCGCAGACCGCCGAAATATCCTGGTCAAAACGCTTGGCCAGTTTGTAGGTGCGCCATTGCCGGCCGGCTTGCGGCAGCGGGATGCGGATCGCCGTGACCAGTTCGTCGGGACGCATATCCTTTTTCTGATAGCCCAGATAGAAGTCTTCCAGCGCCAGCGTGCGCGTGCCGGCGCTGCCTTGCAGGACGACTTCGGCAGCGAGCGCGATCAGCCACGGCATCGAATCGCCGATCGGTGAGCCGTTGGCGACATTGCCGCCCAGCGTGCCGGCATTGCGCACCGGCAGCGAAGCGAAGCGCTGCCACAGCTCGGTCAGTTCGGCCGGATAGTAGTGGCAGACCGCCTGATAGGCTGCTTCGAGCGAAGCGGTCGCGCCGATCTGCAGATGAGTCGTGCTGCAGTCGATCGCATCGAGTCCGGCCACCTCGCCCAGATAGACGATATCGCCGAGCACGCGCAGCTGCTTGGTGAACCACAGGCCGACATCGGTCGAACCGGCCAGCAGGGTTGCCGCCGGATGGGTTGTACGCAATTGAATTGCCTGCGACAGAGTGCGCGGCGCGAAGAAGGTGACGCCATCGGCCAGCGCATGCGTACGCAGCGTGTCGCTGTGCAGCGCTTTCAGCGCAGCGATGACGGCGGCGCGATCGAACGCGACCGGCGGCAGTTCGCCCATCCGCGTGGCCGCCGCAATGATGGGCCGGTAGCCGGTACAGCGGCACAGATTGCCGGAGAGTGCGTCATCGACTTGCCGGCGCGACGGCGCTGCCGGCTGGCCTTCGCGCTGCAGGTACAGATTCCACAGCGACATCACGAAGCCGGGGGTGCAAAAACCGCATTGCGAGCCGTGGCAGTCGACCATCGCCTGCTGGACCGGATGCAGCGTGCCATCGGCTTGCGGCAAGTCTTCGACCGTGAATAGCGCCTTGCCATCGAGTGTCGGCAATAGCCGGATGCAGGCATTGACCGGTTCGAGCCGCAGCGCGCCGTCGTGCAACCGGCCGACCATGACCGTGCAGGCACCGCAATCGCCTTCGGCGCAGCCTTCCTTGGTGCCGGTGCAATGCAGGTCTTCGCGCAGGTGCTGCAGCACGGTGCGCAGCGGGGCAGCGGAATCGACTTCGTGGATGGCGCCACGGAAATGAAAGCGGATGGAGTCGGACATGGGGCAGGGCCTCGGTGATCGTATCCGGCTAGGTTAGCAGCTGACCGGTCGATTGCCATACGCGCCGGCTGATGACGGGTATTGCCGCCGGACAGCCGCACCATTGGTTGTCGCACGGCAGATGCTTTGTTGTCAGCCTGATCGGGTGCACTATAATTTGGTCCCTTTCTGCCTGACCATCCGGGACTGCCATCAATACCACTCTCGTTAGCATCCTGTTCGTCACGACCGTCTCGGGCGTCTTCAGCATCTCTGCCGCCGCGATTTTTTCATTCGGACTGCTCTCTAAAATGGTCGACCGCATGGTCAGCCTGTCGGTCGGCATCATGCTGTCGACCTCGTTTCTGCATTCGCTGCCCGAAGCATTCGAGTCGGGGGCCGACACGCACACGCTGTTTGCGGCATTGCTAGCCGGCTTGCTGCTGTTTTTCCTGCTCGAAAAAACCGCGATCCTGCGCCATTCGCATCACCATGAAGGCGATGGCCATGCCCATCAGCATGGCCACGATGCGCACGAAGCCGGCAAGGCTGGCTGGATGATCCTGGTGGGTGATGGCATGCACAATTTTACCGACGGCATCCTGATCGCCGCCGCCTTTCTGGCCGACCCGACTCTCGGTGTCGTCACCGGCCTGGCTATCATCGCGCACGAAATTCCGCAGGAGATCGGCGACTTCATCGTGTTGCTCAATGCCGGATTCTCGCGCAAGCGGGCGTACTTTTATAATCTGCTCAGCAGCATGATGGCGGTGCTGGGCGGCTTGCTCGGTTACTTCACGCTGGCCCAGGGCATGCAGTGGATTCCGTACGTGCTGGTGTTTGCGTCATCGGGTTTCATTTACATTGCCGTCAGTGACCTGATGCCGCAAATGCAGCGCCGCGCGACACTGCGTGAAACCATTCCGCAAGTCTTGCTGATCGGGCTGGGTGTTGCCATCGTGGTGTTCATGACAAGGTCGCATTAAAGGTCTGCCGGATCCGGATTCATCGTTATCATAAGGACCACAAAATCCGTGTGATAACCATTGATCGAGAGAAGACATTCACCATGCATAGTGACGTTGGACTGGCGGTAAAGTGGGCAGCGCTTGCGCTGATGGCATCGACGAGTGTGTCAGCGCTGGCGTTTGGCGATAAGCCTGAGGCCATGACCTTCGTGTCTCCCGATCCGGCTGGCACATTCGGCTACGCGGTCTTTGCGTCGGCGGGGAGTCTGGCGTATGCCCGTGGCTACAACATGACCGATTTCTACCTGCCGTATTTTTCCGACATGGGCATCACGGCCATCGATGCCGGATCCGTCTGGGACTTCAGGATAGAAGAAAAAAATGACCTGTTCGGATTGGGCGGCGGGGTGCTGCACTTTTTTGACAAGGCGCCTGATGCGACGCTCCATGACTACGGCGTGACCTTCTTTTTCCAGTCCGCTTACGGGGGCGTCAACGGTGCATTTGCGCAGGGTCTGGCTAATCCGCTGACTACCGATCGTATGTCGGCGGTGGGTGCGTCGCTGGTACCGGGCAGTCCGATGCTGCTGGCGGCGACAGCCTCTGCGGTGCCCGAGCCGGGCAGCACTGCGCTGATGCTGGGAGGGCTGGCACTGCTCGGCGTGATGGCGTGGCTGCGCAGGTCTAGGAGCCAGTAGCGACCGGTCGCGTGGTGTCGGCACTCCATTGGCTCCATGAGCCCGGATACAGCGCTGCCCCCGTCAGGCCGGCGATCTCCAGCGCCAGCAGGTTGTGGCACGCGGTGACGCCGGAGCCGCATTGCATCACGCTGGCGGCAGGGGTGGTGATGACGCCGGCAAATTCCATGCGTAGCTGATCGGCCGTCTTGAAGCGGTTATCGGCTTGCAGGTTGTCCTTGAAGCAGCGGTTTTTTGCGCCGGGGATATGGCCGCCGACGCGATCCAGCGTTTCGTTTTCTCCGCGAAAGCGGTCTGCAGCGCGGGCATCGACGATGACCAGCGCGGTCGAACCAAGGCTGGCGAGGACCTGGTCGACATCGACGGTGCGGGTCAGCGTCGGCCGCGCACTGATGTTGCCGCGCATGACCGGTGCGGTGGCCGTCGTCGTGACGCCGCCGTCAGCGATCCACGCCGGCAAGCCGCCATCGAGGACTGCGACCTGTGCATGGCCGGCCCAACGCAACATCCACCACAGCCGTGCCGCAAACATGCCGCCATGGGCATCATAGACGATGACCTGGCTGTCGTCGTTGATACCGAGGCGGCGCATTGTCTCGATAAAATCATCCATTGCCGGCAACGGATGGCGGCCGGCGAAACTGCCGTCAGCGGCGGTTTTCGGGCCGGAGAGGTCGTCGTCGAGCTGGACGAAACGGGCGGTGGGGAGGTGGCCTCCGGCATAGGCGATGCGGCCGGCGTCGGGTTGGGCGAGGTCGTGGCGGCAGTCGATCAGGAGTTGGGTGGCGGGGTTGATCGCACTGGCTTGGATCAGGGTGGTATAGGGCATTGCGGGACTCCTTGTTGGGTGCGGTTTTTGGCTTTGGTCACTGAAGCAAACCGCCAAATCGTAGGGTGCAATAACCGCAGGGCATTGCACCGAATGCACCACTTGCGGTTGATGAAACTGTATGTGCTCCGTCATGACCTAGCCGTAGGGTTTAATAACCGCAGGGCATTGCACCGAATGGCCCGCTTGCGGTTGATGAAACTGTATGTGCTCCGTCATGACCTAGCCGGGGGCGGCCCGGCAGCCGGTCACTTCTTTTTGCTTCGCCAAAAAGAAGTAACCAAGAAAAAGGCGACCGCGAGACTGCTGCCCTTCGGGTTCCCAAAAACGGTAGCCAGTCAGGGGGAGGGCCGCAAACTCGCTTCGCTCAGACAGTGCGGCCCTCTTATCCCCTGCCTGACTACCGTTTTTGGCAGCTATCTCAATGCGGGGTACTTCAAAAGCCACGGCAACTTCAACTTCAACTCCAACCCACTAAACCTCCGAGGCAATCGGATCCGACCTCGTCACCACCACATCCGTGCTGCTGATGCTGCGCGTGTTGTAGTACGTCGCAACCAGGCCGCTCGAGAGGATCACGGCGATGCCGCTCCAGCCTTTCCAGCCGAGCACATCCTGCCACAACAAGACGCCCCAGAAGCTGGAAAAGACGATGCCGGTGTATTGCAGGTTGGCGGTGACGAGGATTTTGCCGAGGCGGTAGGCGCGGGTCATGGCCATCTGTGCGACCGTGGCGCAGCCGCCTATGGCGAGCAATAACAGCAGTCCCCGGGTCGATGGCACATGCCACAGCGCCGCATTGGCCAGCGGGCCGGGTGCCAGCAGCACGCCACCCAGTCCGGCCAGCGTGCTGGTCAATGAAAAATAAAACACCACGCGCGATTCCGGTTCGCCCATCTTGCCCAGCTCGCGCACTTGCAGATAGGCCAGCGCCGCCAGCATGCCGGAAGCCAGCGCGATGAGCGCGCCCATCCATTGCGACGCATGCATGGCCGGTTGCAGCAGCAGCGTCACGCCGATAAAGCTGGCCATGATCGCGAGGATCATGCCGGGTTCGAAACTGCGCACGCCGCGCCACCAGCCACCGATGAACAGGATCGCAGCGATCCAGATCGGGGCCATGTAATTGAGGGTCATTGCCATCGACAGCGGCAAGGTGGCGATCGCGTAGAACCACATCCAGAAGGCGGTCACGCCCACCGTGCCGCGCCACAAGTGATGGCGGGCAAAGCGGGTGCGCAGCGTGTCGCCGCGCAGCAGCATCAGCGCGCCGATGACAATGACGCCAATGGCACCGCGCGCCATGACGATTTCGGCAATGCTGTAGTAGTCCGACGCGAGCTTGACGCAGACGCCCATGATGGCGAACAGGAAGGTCGCCAACAGCATCCAGAGCGATTGCATTGAGTGCTCAGAACGCAATATGCGCCCGATACCATTCGTGGAAATGCTGCATGCCGTCTTCCATCGGCGACTGGTACGGGCCGACTTCATTGACGCCACGCTCAAGCAGGATCTTGCGGCCGGCATCCATGCGCAGTGCGATTTCATCGTCCTCGATACAGGTTTCCATGTAGGCAGCCCGCTCGGCTTCGATGAACTCGCGCTCGAACAACACGATCTCTTCGGGGTAATAAAACTCGACCACGTTGGTGGTGGTTTGCGGGCCGGTCGGCCACAGCGTCGACACCACCAGCACATGCGGATACCACTCGACCATCACGTTCGGATACAGCGTGAGCCAGATCGCACCGTAATCGGGCACCGCGCCATTGCGGAATTTGAGCACCTGGTCCTGCCACTTGCGGTACTTGGGCGAACCGGCCTTGGCCAGGCCCTGGTTGACGCCGACGGTCTGCACGCTGAAGTGTTCGCCGAACTGCCATTTCAGGTCATCGCAACTAACGAAGCTGCCCAGGCCCGGATGGAATGGCTCGACGTGGTAATCCTCCAGATAGACTTCAATGAAGGTTTTCCAGTTGTAGTTGCATTCGTGGACCTCGACATGGTCGAGCAGATAACCGTCGAAATCGAGCGCCGGCAGCACGTCAAGCTGGCCGAGCGTGGCGGCGACATCGAAACCGTTCTGCTCGAACAGCAAGCCGTTCCAGTTTTGCAGTGCGGTCTTCGACAGGTTCAGGCACGGCGTTTCGGCAAAATGCGGCGCGCCCAGCAGTTCGCCCTTGAGGTCGTAAGTCCAGCGATGCAGCGGGCAGACGATGTTGGTCGCATTGCCGCGACCATTGAGCATCTTGGCCTGGCGATGCCGGCAGACGTTCGAGAGCAGTTCAATCCCGTGCGCATTGCGCACCAGCATGCGGCCTTCGTTTTCCCATGGCAGCGTGGAAAAGTCGCCGGCCTCGGGCACCATGAGTTGATGACCGACATAACGCGGCCCCTGGCGGAACAATTGCTGGATTTCCTGCTGATATAACTTTGCGTCGAAGTAGACGTTGACCGGAAGCTGTGCGCTGGAGCGCGCCAGTTTGGCATTGGTAGCCAGATCGGACATCCCCACCCCCAAATTAATTTTCACCAACCTAAGAGAGAAAGAACCCGCAAAAACCGGTGTTCAAATAGTATGAAAAAGGGAATTCTTGGACAGAACCGGCGATTATACCTGAGCAGGTCGCGATCGCGTCGGCGGGTTTGCCGTGGAGTAAAACGGTCTTGCGTCCGCGCCGGCGGGAACTTTTCGGCTTCATCGTGGGGATTGTTCTAAAATGGCGACCTTCTCTTTACGTGTGCCAGCCATGTCAAAAAAACTTCCTTCTGCAGATACGCCCGCCTCGTTCGAAGACGCGATGGCAGAGCTCGCCCGGCTGGTGGCGCAAATGGAAGCCGGTGAATTGCCGCTGGAGGCATCGGTGGCGGCGTACAAGCGCGGCTCCGAGCTGGTCAAGTTTTGCGCGGTTCAGCTCGACAAGGTCGATAGTCAGGTCCGGGTACTGGAAGGCGACATGCTCAAGCCACTTGATGGGGCGAATGGTGCTGCTGGCGAGGCCGGCGAATGACAGGTTTTGACGGCTGGATGCGGTCCACCCAGGCCGATGCCGAACGCGCACTCGATCAGTACCTGCCCGCAGCCACTGCATTGCCGCTGCGCCTGCATGCAGCGATGCGCTATGCCGTACTTGATGGCGGCAAGCGCGTGCGACCCTTGCTGGTGCAGGCCGCGGCCGAACTGTTTGATGCTGCGCCGGCCAATGTCGCACGGGCGGCGTGCGCCGTCGAAATGATCCATGCGTATTCGCTGGTGCATGACGACATGCCGTGCATGGATGATGATGCGCTGCGTCGTGGCAAGCCGACCGTGCATGTGGCCTACGATGAAGCCACCGCGCTGCTGGTCGGTGATGCACTGCAGGCACAGGCTTTTCTGGTACTGGCCGGCATGGAAATCGACCCGGCGCGTGCCGTGGCGATGCTGCGCTTGCTGGCCGATGCTGCCGGTTCGGCCGGTATGTGCGGTGGCCAGGCAATCGATCTGGCCAGTGTCGGTATGGACCTGTCGCTGGCGGAGCTGGAACAGATGCATCGCCTGAAGACCGGTGCCTTGTTGCGTGCGTCGGTGCTGCTCGGTGCTTGGTGCGGCACCACGCCGGATGCAGCGGCCACGGCGGCGCTGGAAGCTTATGCCGCTGCGATCGGCCTGGCGTTTCAGGTTATCGATGACGTGCTGGATGCAACCGCTGATTCGGCCACACTGGGCAAGACCGCCGGCAAGGATGCGGCGGATCACAAACCGACTTATGTTTCGATCCTGGGCCTGGAGCCCTCGCGGGCATTGGCGGAAAAATTACGTAGCGACGCGCATCGTGCCGTCCTGCCATTTGGAGACAAAGCACGACACTTGCGCGATCTCGCGGACCTGATCGTGCAGCGGAAAGCTTAGTCATGCCATTACTCGAAACAATCAACCAGCCCGCAGACCTGCGCCGTCTGCCACGCAATCAGCTGCGCAAGCTCGCCGATGAATTGCGCACCTTCGTGATCGATTCGGTCTCGAAAACCGGTGGCCATCTGTCATCCAATCTAGGCACGGTCGAGCTGACCATCGCGTTGCATTACGTCTTCAATACGCCGGAAGACCGGCTGGTCTGGGATGTGGGTCACCAGACTTATCCGCACAAAATCCTCACCGGCCGGCGCGACCAGATGCACACGCTGCGTCAGCGCGACGGCATTTCGGGTTTTCCGCGTCGTGCCGAGAGCGAGTACGACACCTTCGGCACCGCGCATTCGTCGACCTCGATTTCGGCCGCGCTCGGCATGGCGCTGGCAGCGCGCACCAAGGGCGAGAACCGTCATGCGGTTGCCATCATCGGCGATGGGGCGATGACCGCCGGGATGGTCTTCGAGGCGATGAACAATGCCGGTGTCTACGACGACATCAACCTGTTGGTCATCCTCAACGATAACGACATGTCGATCTCGCCGCCGGTCGGTGCACTGAACCACTATCTGGCGCGCCTGATGTCGGGCAAGTTCTATGCAGCGGCCCGCAATGTCGGCAAGTCGGTCCTGCCCGCGCCGGTGCTGGAACTGGCCAAACGCTTCGAGGAACACGCCAAGGGCATGGTCGTGCCGGCCACGATGTTCGAAGAATTCGGCTTCAATTACATCGGTCCTATCGATGGCCATGACCTCGATGCGCTGATCCCCACACTGCAAAACCTGAAGCATCTGAAGGGGCCGCAATTCCTGCACGTGGTGACCAAAAAAGGGCAGGGCTACAAGTTGGCCGAAGCCGATCCGGTGCTGTACCACGGCCCCGGCAAATTCAATCCCGAAGTCGGCATCAAGCCGGCGACCGTGCCGGCCAAGATGACTTACACGCAAGTCTTCGGCGACTGGCTATGCGACATGGCCGCGCAGGACAAGCGCCTGATCGGTATCACACCGGCGATGCGCGAAGGCTCGGGCATGGTCCGCTTCGAGCAGCAATTCCCGGCACGCTACTTCGATGTCGGTATCGCCGAGCAGCATGCCGTGACCTTCGCGGCCGGGATGGCGACCGAAGGCCTCAAGCCGGTGCTGGCGATTTACTCGACCTTCCTGCAGCGCGGCTACGACCAACTGATCCATGACGTTGCCTTGCAGGATCTGGATGTGACGTTTGCGCTGGACCGCGCCGGCCTGGTCGGTGCCGATGGTGCGACCCATGCCGGCAATTACGACATGGCCTTCCTGCGCTGCATTCCGAATATGGTGGTGATGGCGGCGTCCGACGAAAACGAATGCCGGCAGATGCTGACGACTGGCTACTTGTATCCGGGTCCGGCGGCGGTACGCTATCCACGCGGGGCTGGTCCGGGCGTGGCGATTACCGCGCCGTTGACGGCGCTACCGATGGGTAAGGCAGAAGTGCGCCGGCAAGGCGAGCGGATCGCGATCCTCGCGTTCGGCACGATGGTTGCACCTTGCTTGCTGGCCGGCGAACGTCTCAATGCGACGGTGGTCAACATGCGCTTTGTCAAACCCCTTGATGTCGAGCTGGTCAAGGAGCTGGCACTGACGCACGACGCTATCGTGACCGTGGAGGAGGGGGCGTTGATGGGCGGAGCTGGTTCAGCGGTGGCCGAAGCACTGGCTGCTGCCGGCATGGTCCGGCCCATCCTGCATCTGGGTTTGCCGGACCAGTTCATTGATCATGGCGATGTCGGGCAATTGCTGGCCGGTTGCGGGCTGGATGCGGATGGCATCGCCGCGTCGGTGCAGTTGCGCTTCGGGGGCGATGCGGCGAAATAACCGCCTTGTAATGACGTGTGACCTGCGCGATGTCTTACAAATCGCGCTGGCGTTCCTTTTGCCACAGCACGTCGCTGCCACCGCCAAACCGGTTCAGCACGCGTGACAGGACGAACAGCAAATCCGACAGCCGGTTCATGTACTGGCGCGGCGCATCGTTGAGGGTTTCGACCTTGCCGAGGCTGACGATGTGGCGCTCGGCGCGGCGGCAGACGGTGCGGCAGACGTGGGCAATGGCGGCGCCGCGCGAGCCGGCCGGCAGGATGAAGTCCTTCAATGCCGGCAGGTCGGCATTGTATTTTTCCAACAGCGTATCCAGACGCAGTACTTGCGCGTCAGTGATCATCGTATAGCCGGGGATGCACAGCTCGCCGCCCATGTCGAACAGGTCGTGCTGGATCGAGATCAGCTCCTCGCGCAGCGCCGGTGGCAGTTCTTCGCACAGCAGCATGCCGATGTGTGAATTAAGTTCGTCGACATCGCCCATCGCGTGGACGCGCAGCGCATCCTTGTCGATACGGCTGCCGTCACCCAGTCCGGTGGTGCCCTTGTCGCCGGTGCGGGTAGCTATTTTTGAAAGTCGGTTGCCCATAAGAGTGATCGCCAGTAAGGTTCAAAGAGGCCCGAGGATACGTCAAAACCTGAGGGCCTGCCGCACGTGCAGGGTAAAATCCGGGTCTTGAAGGAGTTCGTCCATGAACCACATCGTCAATCTCGCCGCACTCAGGAAGCCCCTGCCGTCTGCCTTGCTGGCACAACTGCGCGCGCTGCTCGGCGAACGCCTGTCGACCACGCAGGCCATGCGCGAACACCATGGCCGCGACGAGTCGTCGTATGCGCCGATGCTGCCGGATGCGGTGGCGTTCGCGCACTCGACCGACGAAGTCGCCGCCATCGTCAGCGCCTGCAACACGTATGGCGTGCCGGTGATTCCGTTCGGATCCGGCACCTCGCTGGAAGGGCATATCCTGGCGCTGCAGGGCGGCATCTCGATCGATCTCTCGCAATTCAATCGTGTCATCGCGATTCATGCCGAAGACCTGACGGCCACCGTGCAGGCCGGCGTCACGCGCAAGCAGCTCAATGTCGAACTGAAGGACACCGGCCTGTTCTTTCCGATCGACCCCGGTGCCGATGCTTCGCTGGGCGGCATGGCCGCTACCCGCGCCTCCGGCACCAACGCTGTGCGCTATGGCACGATGCGCGAAAACACGCTGGCGCTGACCGTCGTCACCGCCGATGGCCGCGTGATCAAGACCGGCACGCGCGCCCGTAAATCCTCGGCCGGCTACGACCTGACCCGCCTGTATGTCGGCAGCGAAGGCACGCTCGGCATCATCACTGAAGTCACGGTGCGGTTGTATCCGCAACCGGAAGCGATCTCGGCGGCGGTCTGCTCGTTTGCCAGCGCCGGCGACGCCGTCAATGCGGTGATCGAACTGATCCAGCTCGGCGTGCCGGTGGCGCGGGTCGAATTTCTTGATGAGAACGGCGTGCGCGCCATCAATGCGCATGACCATCTCGGCTTGCCGGAACAACCGCTGTTGCTGTTCGAATTCCATGGCAGCACGGCCTCGGTGGCCGAACAGGCCGCGCAGGTGCGCGACATCGTCGCCGGCCATCAGGCCACCGGTTTCGATTGGGCCACCCGTCCTGAAGAGCGCTCGCGGCTATGGGCGGCGCGGCACAATGCGTACTTTGCGTTGCTGCAGTTGCGACCCGGTTGCACGGCGATCTCTACCGATTGCTGCGTGCCGATTTCGCGGCTGGCCGAATGCATCCTCGATACCAAGGCCGATTGCGAGCAGCACCGGATGGTGTACTCGATCATCGGTCACGTCGGCGATGGCAATTTCCATGTGCTGATGATGGTCGATCCGAATGATGCGGCCGATATCGCGCAGGCCGAAGCGATCAATGCGCGCATGGTCACGCGGGCGCTGGCGATGGACGGCACTTGCACCGGCGAACATGGCGTCGGCTTGCACAAGATGGACTTTCTGATCGAGGAGCATGGCGTCAACGCGATCGACACGATGCGCGCGATCAAGCACGCGCTCGATCCGAAAAACATCATGAATCCCGGCAAGATCATCCGCTGGTAATGCGCTGACCTCCCATGTTCAGATATCCCCTTCCTTTCCAAGAAAAGTAATGGCCTCACGACTTCCCCCGGTTCATGCGTTGTCGGCTTTCGAAGCCGCCGCCCGTTTTTTGTCTTTTGCACTGGCTGCCGAAGAACTCTGCATTACGCCGTCAGCGTTGTCGCACCGGATCCGGCTGCTCGAGGAGTTTGTCGGCGAACGGCTGTTCATTCGCGACAG
This sequence comes from Actimicrobium sp. CCC2.4, assembly GCF_034347385.1. Lineage (NCBI taxonomy): Bacteria > Pseudomonadati > Pseudomonadota > Betaproteobacteria > Burkholderiales > Oxalobacteraceae > Actimicrobium > Actimicrobium sp. CCC2.4. Next base: position 1,121,396 of record NZ_CP133777.1, read on the forward strand.
CCGCAGCGTCGCGCTGTCCGACTTCGGCCGGCGCTATCTCGAGGTGGTGCGCTCGGCCTTGCGGGCACTGAATGATTTTCCGATGCCGCATCGCGGCGTGCCGGCCCAGCCGCGCCTGAAGATCACGGTGCCGCCGACTTTCGCGCGCTACTTGCTGGTGCCGAAGCTGGCGCAATTCACACACTTGTATCCGCACATTGCGGTCGAGCTGTTCCTGTCGGTGCCGCTGTACGACCTCAGCCTGTCCGAAAGCGATGTCGAAATCCGCTTCGGTGCCGGCAAGTACGCCAACTTCGTCACCCGCAAGCTGTTCGAAGAACCCGCTTTTGCCGTGGCCAGCCCGGCCTATCTGGCCAGCATCGGTGGCATCGCCACGCCGGCCGACCTGAAAAAAGCCAACCTGCTGCGCTCGGCGCTGGAGCCGTGGCAACCGTGGTTCGAGGCGGCCGGGCTGGATTGGCCGGAGCCTGGCACGGGCTTACGCGTCGATGACCTCGGTCTGTTGCTCGAATCGGTCAAGCATGGCCATGGCATCGGCCTGACGCGCCAGCATTTCGCGGCCGGCCTGATCGCCACCGGCGAGGTCGTGCGGCTGTTCGATATTGAGCTGGGCACGCCGCCGCATGCCTACTATTGCGTCTACGAAAAGTCGGTCATCGAGCGACCCGAGGTCGCCCTATTTGTCGACTGGTTGCTCACGGCATTCGAATAAAGATGGTCACCCGCAGATGCTTCCGGGTAGCGCAAATTACTTCCCGATCATCGTCAGCCAAGCGACCCGAAACAGTTTATGCTTCGTCCCTGACTTCGGCGTGAGTGTCCTGACGCCGATCGAACACGGCACCGGAAACACCCCAGTCCTTACCCAATTCTTTACCCAGTACGGCCTGTTCCCACGCGGAACGGACTCTTGTTCTATACCAAGGAAACAACCATGAACGCACCCGTCAATTCATCCGCATTGGCTGCCACGATGGCACCACAAGATATTTCGACCGACACCATGCTCGAAAAATACGCCAAGGGCGACGAGCGCACGCTCGACGACTTGCGCACCCGCGTTGCCAAAGGCATCGCCGAGCCCGAAACCAACGCCAAGAACCGCAAGGCATGGACTGCCAAATTCCTGTGGGCTCAGCAAAACGGCTGGGTCCCGGCTGGCCGGATTAACTCCGCCGCCGGATTACCACTCAAGGCGACCCTGATGAACTGCTTCGTGCAGCCGGTCGGTGACTCGGTCACGGGTTTCAGCGACGGCAAGCCAGGCATCTATACCGCCATCGCCCAGGCCGCCGAAACCATGCGCCGCGGTGGCGGTGTCGGCTACAACTTCTCCGAAATCCGTCCCGAAGGCGCGCTGGTCAAGGGTACCAATTCGCGCGCCTCGGGCCCGATCTCGTACATGCGCGTGTTCGACAGTTCGTGCTCGACGGTCGAGTCAGCCGGTGCCCGTCGCGGTGCCCAGATGGGCGTGCTCAATTGCGACCATCCGGACGTGCTCAACTTCATCACCGCCAAGCGCGATGGCAGCCTGTCGAACTTCAACCTGTCGGTTGGCGTGACCGATGCATTCATGCAAGCCGTCGCCAGCAGCGGCACGATCCAGCTGATCCACAAGGCAGCACCGGGCAACGAACTGATGCAGGCCGGCGCGTTCCAGCGTGACGATGGCATGTGGGTCTACAAGGAAGTCGCGGCGCAGGAAATCTGGGGCCTGATGATGCAATCAACCTACGATTTCGCCGAGCCGGGCATTTTGTACATCGACCGCATGAACCAGGAAAACAACCTGTACTACTGCGAAAAAATCGAAGCCACCAACCCGTGTGCCGAGCAGCCGCTGCCGGACTACGGTTGCTGCGACCTCGGTTCGGTCAACCTGACGCTGTGCGTCACCGACCCGTTCAGCGAGCGCGCCAGCTTTGACTACGCCAAGTTCAGCCAGCTGGTGCAGATCGGTATCCGTTTCCTCGACAACGTGCTCGACGCGTCGCAATGGCCGCTCGAAGAGCAGCGCCTCGAAGCAATGAACAAGCGCCGCATCGGCCTGGGTTTCCTGGGTCTGGGTAGCGCGATGGTGATGTTGGGCATCCGTTACGATTCCGACGCCGGCCGTACTTTTGCCGCCAAGGTCTCGGAAGAAATGCGCGATGCGTCGTACCGCGCCTCGGTCGATCTGGCCAAGGAAAAAGGTGCATTCCCGCTCTTCGATGCGAAAAAATATCTCGCCGGTGCCTTCGTCAGCCGCTTGCCGGCCGATATCCGCGAAGGCATCGCCACCTTCGGTATCCGCAATTCGCACCTGTTGTCGATCGCCCCGACCGGCACCATCACGCTGGTGTTTGGCGACAATGCCTCGAACGGCATCGAGCCGGCGTTCTCGTGGAACTACACCCGGAAGAAACGCATGATGGACGGTTCGATCCAGGAATTCGAAGTGGCCGACCACGCCTGGCGTTTGTATCGCCAGATGGGTTTCGATGTCTCCGACGACAGCAAGCTGCCACCCGAGTTCGTGTCGGCGCTGACGATGTCGGCTACCGATCACATGAAGATGCTCGAATCAGTTCAGCCCTTCATCGATACCTCGATCTCGAAGACAGTCAATGTCCCGGCCGACTACGATTTTGACGAGTTCCGCAATCTGTACATGGATGGCTGGAAAGCCGGCCTGAAAGGCTTGGCCACGTATCGCCCGAATTCGATTCTGGGCAGCGTGTTGTCGGTCAAGTCAGCCACGCCGGAAGTCGCTGCCGTTGCTGCCGGTCCGGACAACGATCCGCTGCGCAAGCAGTTCGACAGCCGTCCGACCGGCGACCTGCAATCAGTCACCTCGAAGGTCGAGTACTTCACCTACGAAGGACGCAAGACGGTCTACCTGACGGTCAGCTTCATCAACGTCGCCGGTGTCGTCAATGGCCAGCCGGTGGTGATTGAGCGGCCGTTCGAATTCTTCATGCCAGCCGGCCAGAAAACCGCCGACCAGCAATGGATCACGTCGTCGATGCGTCTGTTATCGATGGCCGCACGCTCGGGTGGATCGGTGGCTAAGGCACTGGCCGACCTGCGCGAAGTGGTGTGGGACAAGGGTCCGATCCGCTGCGGTTTCTTCATCAAGGAAGAAGACGGCGCGCGTATCCCGATGCACCACGATTCCGAAGTCGCCGCCATCGGCTATGCGCTGCAGCGCATGCTGATCAAGCGTGGCTTCCTTGACGCCGATGCCAACCAGATCCCGGTGCAAGTCCTGGCGCAGCGCGCCCGGCCCGAGCTGGACCTGTTTGCGCAAGAGCCGGTCGATCAGGAAGTCCGCAGCACGATGGCCTTCACGCCGGTCGGCAAGAAGTGCTCGGAATGCGGCGCCCACGCGGTCATCAAGAGCGATGGTTGCGAGCGGTGTACGCAGTGCGGCAATATTGGCGCTTGCGGCTGATAGCTATTGATGGATTCTGACTTGTCCTGATTGTCGGGCTGGTCAGCAAGGGGTACCGCGCTTGCGGTGCCTTTTTTTGCATTTGAAGTGCGCTGGTCGCCGGGTGCAACAACCGCAGGGCATGCACTGAATAAAAAACCGTTCATCCTGAGCTTGCCGAAGGCGCACCGTGCACAGCGCCTTCGACAGGCTCAGGGCGAACGGTTTTTAATTCGCGTTGCGCCTTCGACAAGCTCACTTCGACAAGCTCCCTTCTACAAGCTCAGGACGAACGGCTGGCAGGGTGCTCAACTACCATCCCCAGTCCTCAAACAATCCCCAGATGCTCCGTCCCCTTGGACAAATCGCGTCCCTTCGCATCCTTGCCGCGCAGCTTGATCGCTAGGCGCAGGTCGTTGACCGAATCGGCGTTGCGCAGTGCGTTTTCATACGAGATCTTGTCGGCTTCGTACAGGTCGAACAGCGCCTGGTCGAAGGTCACCATGCCCAGTTCGCGGGACTTTTTCATGATTTCTTTGATCTCGTGCACGTCGCCCTTGAAGATCAGGTCCGAAATCAGCGGTGAATTCAGCATGATTTCGACCGCCACGCAGCGTCCTTTGGTATCGCGCAGTGGCACCAGCCGTTGCGAGACCATGGCTTTCAGGTTCAGTGACAAGTCCATCAGCAATTGCTGGCGGCGCTCTTCGGGGAAGAAGTTGATGATCCGGTCAAGCGCCTGATTGGCGCTGTTGGCGTGCAGCGTGGCCAGGCACAGGTGGCCGGTTTCGGCGAAGGCAATCGCGTGGTCCATGGTTTCGCGGTCGCGGATTTCACCGATCTGGATGACGTCCGGTGCCTGGCGCAGCGCGTTCTTGAGCGCCGTGGCCCAGCTGTCGGTATCGAGACCGACATCGCGCTGCGTGACGATGCAGTTGCGGTGCGGGTGGATGTATTCGACCGGATCTTCGATCGTGATGATGTGACCGTGGCTGTGCTCGTTGCGGTAGCCGATCATCGCTGCCAGCGTGGTCGATTTGCCGGAGCCGGTGGCGCCGACCATGATGACCAGGCCGCGCTTGGTCATCGCGATGTCCTTGAGTTGCGGCGGCAGCCCGAGCTGTTCGACGGTCGGGATTTCGGTGGTGATGGTGCGCAGGACCATGCCGACCTTTTGCTGCTGGATGAAAGCCGAGACGCGGAAGCGTCCCAGTCCGCCCGGGCTGATCGCGAAATTACATTCCTTGGTGGCTTCGAATTCGGCGGCTTGCCGGTCGCTCATGATGGCGCGCGCCAGTTCGATCGTGTGGCTCGCAGTCAGCAACTGGTTCGACACCGGCATGATCTTGCCGTCGATCTTGAAGGCCGGTGCAAAGTCGGTCGTGATGAACAGGTCGGAACCGTTCTTGCTGACCATCAGGCGCAGCAGGTCGTTCATGAATTTGGTGGCTTGTTCGCGTTCCATGGAGCTTCCTCGGTGAGCGGTGCAGGGCGCGGTGCCGCGATGAAAACAGATCAGCCGGGGAAATTTTCCGGTGTCTTGGCGGCAGAGCGGGCGACTTGCGGCGAAATGACATTGCGACGTACCAGATCGGTCAGGTTGTGATCCAGCGTTTGCATGCCCATGTTCATGCCGGTCTGGATCGCCGAATACATCTGCGCGATCTTCGACTCGCGGATCAGGTTGCGGATGGCCGGCGTGCCCAGCATGATTTCATGTGCGGCCACGCGACCGGCACCATCCTTGGTTTTCAGCAGCGTCTGCGAAATCACTGCCTGCAACGATTCTGACAGCATCGCCCGCACCATTTCCTTTTCATCGCCGGGGAAGACATCGACGATACGGTCGATGGTCTTGGCCGCCGACGACGTGTGCAGCGTGCCGAACACCAGATGGCCGGTTTCTGCCGCCGACAACGCCAGCCGGATGGTTTCGAGGTCACGTAATTCGCCGACCAGCACCACGTCCGGATCTTCGCGCAAAGCCGAGCGCAAGGCCGCGCTGAAGCTATGCGTGTGCGGGCCGACTTCGCGCTGGTTGATCAGGCATTTTTTGGATTCGTGAACGAATTCGATCGGGTCTTCGATCGTCAGGATGTGGGCGTATTCGTTTTCATTGACATGGTTCACCATTGCCGCGAGCGTGGTTGATTTGCCGGAGCCGGTCGGACCGGTCACCAGCACCAGGCCGCGCGGCTTGAGCGACAGTTCGGCAAAGATGCGCGGCGTATTGAGTTGTTCGAGGCTGAGGATCTTGGACGGAATAGTGCGCAACACGGCGGCGGCACCACGGTCCTGGTTGAAGGCATTGACGCGAAAGCGCGCCAGTCCGGGAATGGCAAACGAGAAGTCGACTTCGAGCTTTTCTTCGTAGGCCTTGCGCTGGCCATCGTTCATGATGTCGTAGATCATCGCGTGCACATCCTTGTGCTCCAGCGGCGGCAGATTGATGCGACGGACATCACCATGGACCCGTATCATCGGTGGCAAGCCAGCGGACAGATGCAGGTCGGAGGCGTTGTTCTTGACGGAGAACGCGAGCAGTTCGGAGATGTCCATTTATAATCCTTGATCCTGCTGATTGGCCAGACCGGTAGACGGTTGCGGAGGGCGTCGAAGATGATGCGTACGCTGGTGAATCAAGTTCCTGCTAAGCATCATTTCTAGAGCACCAATTATGTCTGTAATCTCCAGCAACTTGCAAGCTGTCCATGGCGCGATTGATGCTGCCGCGCAGGCCGTGTCACGCTTGCCACACAGCATCACGCTACTGGCGGTATCGAAAACCTTCGACGCCCGTACCGTACTCGAAGCCGCCGCCGCAGGCCAGCGCGCCTTCGGTGAAAACTACCTGCAGGAAGCGCTCGACAAGATCGCTGCCGTGCGGCTGGCACAACCGGAATTGATACTCGAATGGCATTTCATCGGCCCGATCCAGAGCAACAAGACGCGCCCGATTGCTGAATCGTTCGACTGGGTTCATTCGGTCGAGCGCGAAAAAATTGCGCGCCGCTTGTCCGACCAGCGTCCCGCCGGACTGCCTCCGCTCAACATCTGCCTGCAAGTCAACATCAGCGGCGAAGCCAGCAAGAGCGGCGTGCCGGCCGGCGAGGCACTGGCTGTCGCGCAGGCGATCGCCGCGATGCCGCGGTTGTGCCTGCGCGGCCTGATGGCGATTCCGGAACCGACGACGGTCGTGGCCGAGCAGCGCGCGGCGTTTCGTCAGTTGCACGTGCTGTTCGACCAATGTCGCGCGGCCGGCCTGCCGCTGGATACGCTATCGATGGGCATGTCATCGGATTTGCCGGCGGCGATCGCCGAAGGCGCCACCATCGTGCGGGTTGGTACCGCGATTTTTGGAGCGAGAACGTATGCACACTGACGTCAATCACACCGCATTGACTCTGAGTTTCATCGGCGGCGGCAACATGGCCAATGCTCTGATCGGCGGCCTGCGCGCACGCCTCGGTGCAGCCGCCATCATCCACGTTGTCGATCCGAATCCCGATGCACTGGCCAGGCTGGCGCAGCAGTTCGATGTCAGCACGTCGACGCAGATCGATGCGGTACTGGCCACCAGTTCGGTGATCCTGCTGGCGGTCAAGCCGCAGCAAATGAAAGAAGTCGCGCTGCAACTGGCACCGCATCTGGCCGGACAGCTGGTGATCTCGATTGCGGCCGGTATCCGCTCGGCCGATCTGTCGCGCTGGCTCGGTGGTCATGGCGCGATCGTGCGCTGCATGCCGAATACGCCGGCGCTGATCGCGCAGGGCATCACCGGGATGGTGGCCAGTGCCGGGGTGTCGGCCGGACAGCGCGCTGCTGCCGATACGGTCTTGCAGGCAGTCGGTGCCACGGTCTGGCTCGATGACGAGGCGCTGATTGACTCGGTCACGGCTGTTTCCGGCAGTGGTCCGGCCTATGTGTTTTATTTTCTGGAAGCGATGCAGCAGGCCGCGCAGGAACTCGGCCTGACCGCAGAGCAGGGCAAGACGCTGGCGCTGGCCACTTTTGCCGGTGCCACGCAACTGGCGGCGCAATCGCCGGACCCGATCGGCGTGCTGCGCGAGAAGGTCACGTCGAAAGGCGGCACCACCTATGCCGCACTGACCAGCATGGAAAGCGCCGGCGTGAAGCAGTCCATCGTCGACGCGATGAAAGCGGCAGCCGATCGGGGCAAGGCGCTCGGTGAGGAACTCGGCGCGGATTAACCCCGTGCCTGCTCAGCCCAGCCAGTAATCCAGCGCCAGCCCGGCAAACAGCGCCGCACCCAGCCAGTTGTTATGCCGGAAGGCAGCGAAGCAGCCGTCGCGTTCGCGCTGGCGGATCAGCGTGTAGTGATATACCGCGCAGCCCGCCGCCACCGCCACACCGCCGACAAACCAGCCACGCAAGCCGTGTTTCCAGCCGACCGCCAGGAACAGCAGCAGACTTACCGCATAGCAGAACATGACGGCAGCAACGTCGTAGCGGCCAAACGTGATGGCCGAGGTGCGGATGCCGATCTTCAGGTCATCGTCGCGGTCAACCATCGCGTACTCGGTGTCGTAGGCCACGGCCCAGAACACATTCCCGATCAGCAGCACCCACGCCTCCGGCGGCACCGTGCCCAGCACGGCGGCATAGGCCATCGGAATGCCGAAGCCGAACGCGATGCCCAGATACGCCTGCGGTATCGCAAAGAAGCGCTTGAAGTACGGATAGCTGCCAGCGATCAGCACGGCGGCGATCGACAGTTGTTTGGTCAGCGCGTTGAGCGGCAGAATCAGCGCGAATGACAGCAGCACCAGCACCAGCGCAACCAGCAGTGCCTCCCGTGAGCGAAGCAGGCCGGTGGTCAGCGGGCGCTGTGCGGTGCGCTTCACATGGCGGTCGATATCCCGGTCGGCATAGTCGTTGATCGCGCAACCGGCCGAGCGCATCAACACCGTGCCCAGCGTGAAGATCACCAGCAGCGACCAGTTCGGCACCCCGCCGGACGCCAGCCACAGCGCGGCCAGTGTCGGCCACAGCAGCAGCAGGATGCCGATCGGCTTGTCGAGCCGGACCAGCCGGAAGTACAACCCGAGGCGCTGCATGACGCAGCTTTTCATGGTGTCAGCCATCGATGGCGGAGGCGTCCGGCAGCATCGTCACGCCTTGCAGTTCGCAGCGCAGGACGGCCGCGCGGACAGCCTCGATCGCGGCCAGTCGCGTGAAGCTCTTGCGCCAGACGATGACGACGCGGCGCGATGGCACCGGCGGTGCCAGCGGCACGTAGCGCAACATGCCATCGCTGGCCTGCATGTCGGGCACCGACGCTTGCGGCAGCACGGTGATGCCGATGCCGGACGCGACCATATGGCGGATGGTTTCGAGCGACGAGCCTTCGAAGGTACGGGCAATGCCATCGTTGCCGGTGGCAAAGCGCGACATTTCCGGACAGACTTCCAGCACCTGATCGCGGAAGCAGTGGCCGTTGCCGAGCAGGAGCATGGTTTCGGTTTTCAGTTCTTCCGAAGAAATCAGGTCGCGATCGGCCCACGGATGATGGGCGGGCAGGGCGACGACGAAGGGTTCGTCGTACAGCGCTTGCACCGACAGGCCGGTGTCGTTGAATGGCAGCGCGATGATGGCGGCGTCGAGTTCGCCCTGGCGCACCATTTCCAGCAGTTTGACGGTGAATTGTTCCTGCAGGATCAGCGGCATTTGCGGGACGGTGGTGATCATGGTCTTGACCAGCGTTGGCAGCAAATACGGGGCGATCGTGTAGATGATGCCGAGCCGGAACGGACCGGCCAGCGGGTCCTTGTTCTGCTTGGCGATTTCCTTGATGGCGGCGGTTTGTTCAAGCACGTGCTCGGCTTGCGCGACGATCAGCGCGCCCAGCGGCGTCATCGAAATTTCGCTGCCACCGCGTTCGAAGATGATGACGCCGAGCTCGTCTTCGAGCTTCTTGATGGCGACCGACAGGGTGGGCTGGGCCACGAAGCAGGCTTCGGCGGCGTGGCCGAAGTGCTTCTGGCGGGAGACGGCGACGATGTATTTGAGTTCGGTGAGGGTCATGGGTCGGGGTGGTGTTGAATTCGGTTTTGCGGTTTGTGGTTTGTGGTTTGTGGTTTGTGGGTTTGCGGTCTCCGCGAAGCGTCGCTGCGAGCAACCAGGGTCTGAGTTTTTTTTCGCAGGGGTATCGCGAAAATTACTCTGACCCTGCTTGCGGATTGCGGAGCGCTCACCATCCAATTTCCGTGCTGCGGTTGATGAAACTGCCTGTACTCCGTCATGACTAAGATTCGTAGGGTGCAATAACCGAAGGGCATTGCACCGAATGGACTGTCTGCGGTAACTAAAACTGTCTGTGCTCCGCCACGACCAAGCCGGGGGCGGCCCGGCAGCCGGTCCCTTCTTTTTGCTTCGCCAAAAAGAAGTAACCAAGAAAAAGGCGACCGCGAGACTGCTGCCCTTCGGGTTCCCAAAAACGGTAGCCAGTCAGGGGGAGGGCCGCAAACTCGCTTCGCTCAAACAGTGCGGCCCTCTTATCCCCTGCCTGACTACCGTTTTTGGCAGCTATCTCAATGCGGGGCAGGTCAAAAGCCACTTCAACTTCAACAGCCACCTCGCCCCTACCCGCGCTGTAGTTTCTCACATCTCCCCGCCATTACACTTTCAGGAATTCTTCCTTTGCCCCAGCCATCTGGCCAGATGCATTTCGACCGTGGCCGGATCGTCGCGTAGCAGGTCCATCGCCACGGTGCGGGCCTGTTCGACCAGCCACTGGTCAGTCTCCAGATCGGCAAAGCGCAACATGGCTTGCCCCGATTGCCGCGCACCGAGGAACTCGCCCGGTCCGCGGATCTGCAGGTCGCGCCTGGCGATTTCGAAGCCATCCGTCGTTTCGCGCATGGTGCCCAGGCGCTGTTTGGCGACCTGTCCGAGCGGGCTTTGATACAGCAGCAAACATACGCTGGCGGCGCTGCCACGCCCGACCCGTCCGCGCAACTGGTGCAGCTGCGACAGGCCGAAACGCTCGGCATGTTCGATCACCATCAGCGAGGCATTCGGCACGTCGACGCCCACCTCGATGACGGTGGTGGCGACCAGTACCTGGATGTCGGCGCGGGTGAAGGCGTCCATCACGGCCTGTTTTTCCTGCGGCTTCAGGCGGCCGTGGACCAGGCCGACCTGCAGGTCGGGCAGGGCGGTCGAGAGCGTGGCGTGGGTGTCGGTCGCGGTCTGCAGTTGCAGCGCTTCGGATTCTTCGATCAGCGGACAGACCCAATATGCTTGCCGGCCTTCGAGCGCGGCCGCGTGCACCCGCTCGATGACTTCGTCGCGCCGGTTCTGGTCGATCACGCGCGTGACGATGGGCGTGCGGCCGGGCGGCAGTTCGTCGATCACCGACACTTCGAGGTCGGCGTAATAAGTCATCGCCAGCGTGCGCGGAATCGGTGTGGCCGACATCATCAGCTGATGCGGCACGATCTGCGTGGGGTCTATGCCATCGCTCAGGCCGAGGCCCTTGTTGCGTAAGGTCAGGCGCTGGCCGACGCCGAAGCGATGCTGTTCATCGACGATTACCAGCCCGAGCCGGGCGAACACCACGTCGTCCTGGATCAGCGCATGGGTGCCGATGACCAGCTGCGCGGTGCCGGCTTCGATGCGCTCTTTGGCGGCGAGCTTGTCCTTTTTCTTGAGGCTGCCGGTCAGCCACACCACCTCGATGCCGAGTGGTTCGAGCCAGCCGGCGATCTTGCGGAAATGCTGGTCGGCGAGGATTTCGGTCGGTGCCATCAGCACGGCCTGAAAACCGCTATCGATCGCCTGCGCCGCAGCCAGCGCGGCGACCACGGTCTTGCCGCTGCCGACATCGCCCTGCAGCAAACGCTGCATCGGGAACGGCGCCTGTAAATCGTGACGGATCTGGTCGAGTACGCGTTGCTGCGCACCGGTCAGTGCAAACGGCAGCACGCGCTGGAACGCCAGCGACAGCGCGCCGATCACCGGCAGCGGCGCGGCGCCCTTGGCGCGGCGGGCGACTTGCGCGCGCTTGAGCGACAGCTGCTGCGCCAGCAATTCATCGAACTTCATGCGTACCCAGGCCGGATGCGAGCGGTCTTCGAGCGCGCTTTCATCGACCTCGGATGGCGGATTGTGCAGCAGCCGCACGGCCGCCTCGAACGACATCAGGGCCAGGGATTCCACCAGTGCTGGTGCTAGCGTGTCGCGCCAGCTGATGCGCGCCATCGCGCTCGCAATCGCCTTGCGCAAATAGGTTTGCGGCAAGCCGTCACCGCTCGGATAGACCGGCGTCAGCGCCATCGGCAGTGGCGCGCCTTCGAGCACCATCTTGTACAGCGGATGGACCATCTCCGGTCCGAAAAAGCCGTGGCGCAGTTCGCCGCGCGCGCGCACCCGGTTGCCTTCGGCCAGTTGCTTGAGCTGGCTGCCGTAAAAATTCAGGAAGCGCAGCGTGACCTGTCCGGTCTCGTCAGCCAGCGTCACGACCAGCTGGCGGCGCGGTTTGTACTGGACTTCGCAGGCCGTGATCACGCCCTCGACCTGCACCGGTTGGCCACCCATGAACGACGCCTCGCGGATCAGCACGATGCGGGTTTCGTCTTCGTAGCGCATCGGCAAATGCAGCACCAGATCCATATCGGTACGCAGACCCAATCGGGCCAGTTTGTCCCCGGTTTTTTTGGCGGAAGTGGTGGGCTTGGCGGGCTTGCGCTTCGCGGCGGGCAGTTCAGGCGTCAAGAGAGTCGGCTCAGCGTAAAATGGCGGGTTGTTTGCAAGGACGCAAGCCCGCAACCTTAGCAGTTCCCGACCCGATTCGTAACCAGCACGTCACCAATTCCACGCATGTACTCACTTTCCGATTTTGATTTTGATTTGCCGCAATCCCTGATTGCCCAGCACCCGCTGGCCGAGCGCAGCGCGTCCCGTCTGCTGCAGCTCGCTGGCGACACCCCCGTAGACCGCCAGTTTGCCGACATCGTCGCGTTGCTCACCCCCGGCGACCTGCTGGTATTTAACGATACCCGCGTGCTGAAGGCCCGTTTTTTCGGCAACAAGCAGAGCGGCGGCAAGGTCGAAGTACTGATCGAACGCGTGCTTGATGCACGCACCGTGCATGCCCAGATCCGCTCGTCGAAGTCGCCCGTGGCCGGCAGTATCGTGCGCCTGTCGGACGCCTTCGATGTCACCGTCGGTGCGCGCGCCGGCGAGTTTTTCACGCTGAGCTTTCCGTCGGATGTGTTCGAACTGATCGAAACCTATGGCCGTCTGCCGCTGCCGCCGTACATCGACCACGCCGCTGATTCCTTCGATGAAACCCGCTACCAGACTGTCTACGCGCGCACGCCCGGTGCGGTTGCAGCGCCGACCGCCGGCCTGCATTTCGACCAGGCGCTGCTCGACAAATTGACCGAGCACGGCATCCGTTTTGCATTCGTCACGCTGCATGTCGGTGCCGGTACCTTTCAGCCGGTGCGCACCGAAGTGCTGGCCGAGCACGCGATGCACAGCGAGTGGTATACGCTGCCGGCGGCCACCGTCGAGGCAGTGCGCGAAACACGCGCCGCCGGCCGCGACGTGGTGGCGGTGGGCACCACCAGCCTGCGCGCGCTGGAGTCGGCTTCGCAGTCCGGCGAGCTGGTTGCCGGTAGCGCCGACACCCGATTGTTCATCACGCCCGGTTATCGCTTCAAGACCGTCACGCGCCTGATCACCAATTTCCATTTACCCAAGTCGACCCTGCTGATGCTGGTCTCTGCCTTCGCCGGCTACCCGGCGATCCGTGCCGCGTATGCCCACGCGATTGCGCAGCAGTACCGGTTCTTCAGTTACGGCGACGCGATGTTCCTTACCTGTATCGATCATGATTGATTTCAAACTGTTAAAAACCGACGGCCATGCACGACGCGGCCGGATCACGCTCAACCATGGCGTGATCGAAACGCCGATTTTCATGCCGGTCGGGACCTACGGCTCGGTCAAGGCGATGTCGCCGCTCGAACTGCTGGAGATCAATGCGCAGGTCGTGCTGGGCAACACCTTCCACCTGTGGCTGCGGCCCGGCATCGAAGTCATTGCCAAGTTCGGCGGCCTGCATAAATTCATGGGCTGGGACAAGCCTATCCTGACCGACTCGGGCGGCTTCCAGGTCTTTTCGCTGGGTGCGATGCGCAAGATCAGCGAGGAGGGCGTGAAGTTTTCTTCGCCGATCAATGGCGACAAGCTGTTCCTGTCGCCCGAGATTTCGATGCAGATCCAGCGCGCGCTGAACTCCGACATCGTCATGCAGTTCGATGAATGCACGCCCTATGAAATCGACGGCCGTCCGGCCACCGATGCCGAAGCGGCGACGTCAATGCGGATGTCGCTGCGCTGGGCAAAACGTTCGCACAATGAATTCGTCGAGGGCGAAAACCCGAATGCTTTGTTCGGGATTGTGCAAGGCGGCATGTTCGAACACCTGCGCGACGAGTCGCTGGCCGGCCTCAATGAAATCGATTTCGGCGGCATCGCCATCGGCGGCCTGTCGGTCGGCGAACCGAAAGAAGACATGATGCGGGTGCTGGCCCACGTCGGCCCGAAGCTGCCGGCCAACAAGCCGCATTACCTGATGGGCGTCGGCACACCCGAAGATCTGGTGGCCGGCGTGGCCAACGGCATCGACATGTTCGATTGCGTGATGCCGACCCGCAACGCCCGTAACGGCTGGCTATTCACGCGTTTCGGCGACATCAAGATCCGCAACGCCAAGCACAAGGACGACACCCGACCGCTCGACGAGACCTGCAGTTGCTACGCCTGCCGCAATTTCTCGCGGGCCTATCTGCATCACCTGCAGCGCACCGGCGAAATCCTCGGCGCGCGGATGAACACCGTGCACAACCTGCACTATTACCTGCAACTGATGCAGGACATGCGTGACGCCATCGATGCCGGTACCTTCCAGTCCTTCGTTGCGCTATTTCATGCGGAGCGTGCACGCGGCACCTGACAGCGGCAAAGCCGATGCTAGAATGCCGTTCAATTTACGAAACCCTTGGAGCACACCTTGTTCATTACCAACGCTTACGCGCAAAGCCCTCTGGACGGCCTCGGCCTGAGCAGCAACCTGACCAGTTTCCTGCCGATCATCCTGATGTTCGTCGTGCTGTATTTTTTGATGATCCGTCCGCAAATGAAGCGTCAGAAAGAACAGAAGTCGATGATGGACGCGCTGGCCAAGGGCGATGAAGTCGTCACCTCCGGCGGTATCCTCGGCAAAGTGACCAAGGTCACCGACGCCTACCTGACCATCGAAATCGCTGACGGTACCGAAGTACTGGTGCAAAAAGGCGCGGTCTCGACACTGCTGCCAAAAGGCACGATCAAGTCGCTGTAAGTCCTGCATGGCGATGCCTGTTCCGGCGTCGCCATCGCACCGGCCTGTTCCGGCGCTTGCCGCCCATCCCCGAACGCATTCGAACGCCTAATCATGAATCGCTATCCTCTCTGGAAATACCTGATCATCGGGCTCGCGCTGATCTTCGGCGTGATCTACACCGTGCCGAACTTCTTTGGCGAATCGCCTGCCGTACAGATCAGTAGTGGCAAAGCCACCCTCAAGCTCGAAGCCGGCGTGCTCGCCCGCGTACAGGACATCCTGGAAAAAGGTGGCTTGCCATCGACCGGCCTGTATTACGAAGTCAATGGCTCGCAAGGCTCGGTTCGTGCCCGTTTTACCGATCCCGATACCCAGTTCAAGGCCAAGGCCCTGCTGGAAAAAGAACTGAATACCGATCCGACGGACCCGACCTATTTAGTTGCGTTCAACTTGCTGCACAACACCCCGCAATGGCTGCAAAGCCTGCATGCGTTCCCGATGTATCTGGGACTGGACTTGCGCGGTGGCGTGCATTTCCTGTTGCAGGTCGATACCCGGGCGATTCTGGCTAAGCGCCTGCAGGGTTTGCAGAGTGGCGTGCGCTCGACATTGCGCGACAAGAACATCCGCCACAGCGGCATCAGCCGTAACGGCAATGCGATCGAAGTGGCGTATCGCGATGTCGCCACGCGCGACCAGTCGAAAGAAATCCTGGCTTCGCAAATGCCGGACATCCTGCTGACCGATGGTCTCGACGCCGCCAATCCGAAGTTGATCATCACGCTCAAGGAAGCCGCGCTGAAAACGGCGCAGGACGATGCGGTCAATCAGAACATCGCCACGCTCGGCCGTCGCGTCAATGAACTCGGCGTGGCCGAACCGATCATTCAGCGCCAGGGCGCCGACCGTATCGTCGTGCAGTTGCCGGGTGTGCAGGACGTCAGTCGTGCCAAGGACATCATCGGTCGTCAGGCCACGCTGGAAGTACGCATGGTCGATGAGACCGTCACCCGTGGCACCGAAGAAACCGCTGCCGTGCCATTCAATTCCGAGCTGTTCAAGGTCGGCAAGGGCGTGCCGGTCGTGCTCTACAAAGAGCCGATCATTACCGGTGACTACATCTCCAGCGCCAGCGCCAGTTTCGACCAGAATCAGCAACCGGCGGTCGGCATCGACCTCAACGGCGATGGTGGTCGCAAGATGCGCGACGCCACCCGCGGCCAGGTCGGCAAGTCGATGGCCATTGTGCTGTTCGAAAAAGGCAAGGGCGAAGTCCTGACCGTCGCGACGATTCGTGACGAACTCGGTTCGCGCTTCCAGATCACCGGCATGGGTTCACCCGAAGCCGCTGGCGATCTGTCGCTGCTGTTGCGTGCCGGTTCGCTCGCTGCACCGATGGACTTCGTTGAAGAACGCACGATAGGCCCGCAACTCGGTGCCGAGAATATCGCCAAGGGTTTCAATTCGACCAAGTACGGGTTTGCCGCGATTGCCGTCTTCATGGTGATCTATTACATGCTGTTTGGTGTGTTCAGCGTTGTGGCCCTGTCGGTCAACCTGCTGTTGCTGGTGGCGATGCTGTCGACGTTGCAAGCCACGCTGACGCTGCCGGGTATTGCCGCGATTGCGCTGACGCTCGGTATGGCGATCGATGCCAACGTGCTGATCAACGAACGTATTCGTGAAGAACTGCGAAACGGAAACTCACCGCAGGCGGCGATTTCGATCGGATTCGATCGTGCCTGGGCCACCATCATTGACTCGAACGTGACGACGATGATCGCCGGTCTGGCGCTGCTGATCTTCGGTTCCGGACCGATCCGCGGCTTCGCTGTCGTGCATTGCCTGGGTATCCTGACCTCGATCTTTTCGTCGGTGTTCGTATCGCGTGGCCTGGCCAACCTCTGGTATGGCCGTCAGAAAAAACTTACCAGCATCTCGATCGGTACGATCTGGAAGCCGGCGCCAGAAACGAAGGAACTGTAATGGAATTATTCCGCATCAAGAAAACCATCCCGTTCATGCGGCATGCGTTGATCTTCAACGCGATCTCGGCACTGACCTTCGTGCTGGCCGTGTTCTTCCTGTTCCATAACGGCCTGCATTTTTCGATCGAGTTCAAGGGCGGTACGCTCATTGAGGTCAGCTATAAGACGCCGGCCAATATCGAACAGGTGCGCCAGACGGTCGAGTCGCTGGGCTACACCGACAATCAGGTCCAGAGCTTCGGCAAGGCGGAGGATGTCATGATCCGCTTGCCGTCGCTGCCCGGCGTCAATACCGCGCAGCAGAGCAGCAAGGTGCTCGAAGCACTCAAATTGCGCGATGCCGATGTCGAATTGCGCCGCGTCGAGTACGTCGGTCCGCAGGTTGGCGCGGAGCTGGCGCAGAACGGTCTGACGGCGCTGGCAATGGTGATCGTCGGCATCATGATTTACTTGGCGATCCGCTTCGAATGGAAATACGCGGTCTCGGCCATCATCGCCAACCTGCATGACGTGATCATCATCCTGGGCTTCTTCGCGTTCTTCCAGTGGGAGTTCTCGCTGACGGTGCTGGCCGCAGTGCTGGCGGTGCTCGGGTACTCGGTCAATGAATCGGTGGTGGTGTTTGACCGTATCCGCGAAAACTTCCGCACCCAGCGCAAGACCTCGGTGACCGAAGTGATCGACAGCGCAATCACCAGCACGATTTCGCGGACCGTCATCACGCACGGTTCGACCCAGATGATGGTGCTGTCGATGCTGCTGTTCGGCGGTCCGTCGCTGCATTATTTCGCGGTGGCGCTGACGATCGGTATTCTGTTCGGTATCTACTCGTCGGTATTTGTTGCTGCTGCGGTGGCGATGTGGCTGGGTGTGAAGCGCGAAGACCTGATCAAGCCGATCAAGGAAAAAGATGAAACGGGCGGTGCGGTGGTGTAAATCGCTGCGCCTCTGCGGGATTAAAAAAGCCTGCCGGACATCGCTGTCCGGCAGGCTTTTTTGCAGTCGAAAACGGGATGATTAGTCGCAACTAGTAGCCACTAGTAGCGAATTTACAGATCGGTATTTTCGCTACCCATTGTTACCTGTTCAGATCGCCCGCGCCAGCTTCTCTGCAATACCGATGTAATTCGATGGCGTCATCGCCAGCAGCAAGTCCTTGGCATCCTGCGGAATCGCCAGGCCAACGATGAAGTCGCGCAGCGCGTCTTTCGAAATGCCCTTGCCGCGCGTCAGTTCCTTCAATTGCTCATAGGCGTTTTCGACCGCATAGCGGCGCATCACGGTTTGTACCGGCTCGGCCAGTACTTCCCAGGTGGCGTCGAGGTCTTCAGCCAGGCGGGCCGGATTGACTTCGAGCTTGTTGAGGCCGCGCAGGCAGCTGTCATAGGCCAGGATCGTATAGCCGAAGGCGACGCCGATATTGCGCAGCACGGTCGAATCGGTCAGGTCGCGCTGGAAACGCGAGACAGGCAATTTCTCCGACATGTGCTTTAACATCGCATTGGCCAGGCCGAGGTTGCCTTCGGAATTTTCGAAGTCGATCGGGTTGACTTTGTGCGGCATCGTCGACGAACCGATCTCGCCGGCTTTCAGGCGCTGCTTGAAATAGCCGACCGAGATGTAGCCCCACAGGTCGCGGTTCAGGTCGAGCAGGATGGTGTTGGTGCGGGTGATCGCATCGAACAGCTCGGCCATGTAATCGTGCGGTTCGATCTGGATCGTGTACGGGTTGTAGGTCAGGCCCAGGCGCTGCTCGATCACCTCGCGTGAAAAACTCTCCCAGTCAAAGTCCGGATACGCTGACAGATGCGCGTTGTAATTGCCGACTGCACCATTCATCTTGCCAAGGATTTCGACGGCGGCAATGCGCTGTTCGGCACGGCGCAGGCGCGCCACGACGTTGGCAATTTCCTTGCCGAGCGTGGTCGGGCTGGCCGGCTGGCCGTGGGTGCGCGAGAGCATGGGCAGCGCAGCATTGTCGTGCGCCAGAGCGGTCAGCTTGGTAATTACCGCCTGTAGCGCCGGCAGCACGACGTCATTGCGAGCGGCCTTGAGCATCATCCCGTGCGAGGTATTGTTGATGTCTTCGGAGGTGCACGCGAAGTGGATGAACTCGGACGCCGTGACCAGTTCCGGCACATCTTTGACCTGCTCCTTGAGCCAGTATTCGACGGCTTTCACATCGTGATTGGTGACGGCTTCGATGGCCTTGATGCGGGCGGCGTCGGTTTCGCTGAAATCGCTGGCGAGCTTGTCGAGCAGGGCGCTGGCCGCAGGCGAGAACGGCTTGATTTCGCTGAAGCCGGCTTGCGCCAGCGCCTGCAGCCATGAGATCTCGACTTTCACGCGGTGGTGCATGAAGCCGGTTTCGGACAGGATGGGACGCAATGCATCGGTTTTGGCGGCATAACGGCCATCGAGCGGGGACAGGGCGGAAAGAGGTGATAAAGGCATCGGGGGCGCTCGGCTGACGAAAAAGGGAAGCGCGGATTCTACCATCCGCAGCCAATGAGAAATCCGGTTTTGTCAACCGGCACGGCGTACCGCAATGACCACAAGGGCCCGCCGGAACAGCCGGTAGCCGATGCTATAATCCGCCGAAATTCACCCTCTAAGCCTCTATGAAACTCATCGGATCCCTTGCCAGTCCCTACGTGCGAAAAGTGCGTGTCGTGATGGCCGAAAAAAAACTGGATTACGAGTTCGTACTGGAGGACGTCTGGTCAGCCGACAGCACGATTCTTGTGTCGAACCCGCTAGGAAAAGTGCCGTGCCTGATCATGGAAGATGGCAGCGCGATGTTTGATTCACGCGTAATTGTCGAGTACCTCGATACCCTCACGCCGGTCGGCAAGTTGCTGCCGCCACCGGGCCGGGAGCGGGCCGAAGTCAAATGTTGGGAAGCGCTGGCCGACGGCGTGTGCGACGCGGCAGTGCTGGTCCGGCTGGAAAAAACCCAGCGTCCGGAGGCCTTACAAAGTCAAACGTGGGTGGCGCGTCAAAATCTGAAGATGCATGCCGGCCTCAAGGCCATGTCAAGCGGGTTGGCCGACACGGCGTTTTGTGCCGGCAACCAGTACACGCTGGCTGATGTGGCGGTGTGCTGCACCCTGGGCTGGCTGGGGTTTCGCTTTCCTGATATTGACTGGCGGTCTGAGTATCCGAATCTGGCCAGACTGGCCGACAAGGTCGGCGAGCGTGCCTCGTTCAAGGACACGCTGCCGCAGTAACAGTGCTACCCGCAATTGGAGTTGCTGCGTGGCCGGCTTCGCAGCGACGGTCCGGTGATGTCCGCGGTCGACAGGATTGTTGCGTTACTAAATAGAGAAGTTGCCGTTATTTTCATCTCCGAATTGCTTTTTCAGGCGTTCTGCTTCTGATGCGGCTGTTGATTGTTGATTTTGTACGGTTCCTAACTGTCCCGCGCTTTGGTTTGCTAAAGCCATAAACCCGGCAATTCCGGCCTGCATCTCCGCCGTTGTTTTGTCGCCGGGGTTGCCGCCGAGGTTGATTCCGCCGTTGTCGCCGTTGTTCGTGGCGTTGTTGGTTTTGTTGTTGCCGTTGTCGTTGTTGTTCTTGTTGCTAGGCGGGACGGTGCTGTTGTCCTTGTCGACTTTTTTGCCCATAGCGATGCTCCTCGAAAAATAATTTGTCCAGGATTGAACATTATTTTGTGGTGACAGCTCCTCGACAGGTTCCGTCCAAAAAGTGTGGTGCGGCGCGGCATGCGCTACCGGATGCTCCGGCTCCCCCTGCCGTCGCACCCATCCTCAAGTCAGCGAGCTCGCAATAATCCCGCCGCCGAGGCAGACATCACCCCGATACAGCACCGCCGATTGCCCCGGCGTGACGGCCCACTGACTGGCATCGAAGGCCAGTTGTATCCGTTGCGCATCCACCATCCCGACATGGCAAGGCACGTCCGCCTGGCGATAGCGCGTCTTGGCCGACAACTGCCCGTCATCGGGTGGAGCACCGGCGACCCAGCTCAGCTGATCGGCTTCCAGGCTGGCCGATAGCAGCCACGGATGGTCATGGCCCTGCACCACATACAGCGTATTGGACGCAATATCCTTGCGTGCGACGTACCAGGCATCGCTGCTGCCGTCGGCATTCTGGTGCGCCTTGATGCCGCCTATACCTATGCCCTTGCGTTGTCCCAGCGTATAAAAACTCAGGCCGACGTGTTCACCGATGGTGTCGCCTTCCGGCGTTTTCATCGGGCCTGGCTGGTACGACAGGTAGCGGTTCAGGAATTCGCGGAACGGCCGTTCGCCGATAAAGCAGATGCCGGTCGAGTCTTTCTTGGCCGCGTTCGGCAAGCCGAGCTGTTCGGCCATCTTGCGTACTTCGGTCTTGCGGATGTCACCGAGCGGGAACAGCGTCTTCGAGAGCTGGGCCTGGTTCAGCCGGTGCAAAAAGTAACTCTGGTCTTTGGTGTGGTCGATTGCCTTGAGCAACTCATAGCGTCCGGCGTCGGTGCTTGACTCGCGCACGCGGGCATAGTGGCCGGTGGCGATCAGGTCGGCGCCGAGGTGCATCGCATGGTCGAGGAAGGCCTTGAACTTGATTTCGGCATTGCACAGCACATCCGGATTCGGCGTGCGGCCGGCCTGGTATTCGCGCAGGAATTCGGCAAACACGCGGTCCTTGTATTCGGCAGAAAAATTGACTGCTTCGATATCGATGCCCAGCACATCGGCCACGCTGACTGCATCGATCCAGTCCTGCCGGGTCGAGCAATACGCGGCATCGGCGTCGTCATCGTCTTCCCAGTTCTTCATGAACAGGCCGATCACTTCGTAGCCCTGTTCCTTCAGCAATGCCGCCGATACCGACGAATCAACACCGCCCGACAACCCGATCACTACTTTCTTTTTGCTCATTGCGTACTACCCATCTGTGTTCAGAAAATCGAGGGAGCACTGTACAGCATCGACAGCGGAATGCGTTTGCCGGCCAGATAATCGTCGACGCACAGCAGGACGATGTCGCTGCGATGCGTTGCACGCGTGGCGACCAGTTCGTCGTAGGACATCCAGAGCGTGCGGAGGATGCCGTGGTCCAGCGGCTGATCGTGGACCGCGCCGGCATCGCCACAAAACGTGAAGCGCAGATAGGTCACATCGATGCCGCTACGCACCGACAAGTAGCGCGCCATATAAAAACCGACCAGTGCGGTCGGGATAAAATCGTGGGCGGTTTCTTCCAGGGTTTCGCGGATCACGGCCTGCTCCAGCGATTCACGCGGATCGAGATGCCCGGCCGGCTGATTGAAGCGGATGCCATCGCTGGTCTCTTCTTCGACCATCAGGAACTTGCCATTGCGCTCGACAATTGCAGCAACGGTGACGGATGGTTTCCATAGTTCGGACATAGGTTCCCCTGAAAGTGGCGTCATTTTACCGTGCCATTTCAGCGTAATGGTGGCGTTTCAGTTGCCACTATTGGTGAATAGTCTTGTTCTGTTACTGTGCGTCGGGTCAAGCTGGTTTGATCAGGAGCAAGTTTTTTTAGCAAGCATTTGGTGAATCATGAAAAAAACGGCAAAATCAGCTACCTTTTTTTCATCTGAACGCCTCCTACAACAATCAACAACAAGGAACATCCCATGAAAATCGGCCTACCCGCCGAAACGCGGCCAGGAGAAACCCGCGTTGCCGCGACCCCTGACACGATCAAGAAACTGATCGCCGCTAAACACACGGTGATCGTGCAAGCCGGCGCCGGCGTGCTCGCCAGCGTCACCGACGAGGCCTATGTCGCCGCCGGTGCCACCATCGGTAGCGCCGCCGACGCGTTCGCTGCAGCGATGGTCCTCAAGGTGCGTGCACCGAGCGCCGATGAATTGCCGCTGCTGGCTTCCGGTACCGTCGTCATCGGCATGCTCAATCCGTTCGATACCGACAATACGGCGGCGATGGCCGCGCATGGCCTGACAGCGTTTGCGCTCGAAGCCGCGCCGCGTATCACCCGCGCCCAATCGATGGACGTGCTGTCCTCGCAAGCCAACATCGCCGGCTACAAGGCCGTGCTGCTGGCGGCGAACACGTATCAGCGCTTCATGCCGATGCTGATGACTGCCGCCGGCACCGTCAAGGCGGCACGGATACTGATCATGGGCGTCGGCGTGGCCGGCCTGCAGGCGATCGCGACCGCCAAGCGTCTCGGTGCGGTTATCGAAGCATCGGATGTGCGTCCGTCGGTCAAGGAACAGGTCGAGTCGCTCGGTGCAAAATTCCTCGACGTGCCTTACCTCACCGATGAAGAAAAAGAGATTGCCGAAGGCACCGGCGGCTACGCCCGCGCGATGCCGGCCGACTGGATGCGCCGTCAGGCCGAGCTGGTCCATGAACGCGCCAAACTGGCCGACATCATCATCACCACCGCGCTGATTCCGGGCCGCAAGGCGCCACTCCTGATCATCGAAGACACCGTCAAGGCAATGAAGCCCGGCTCGGTGATTGTCGATATGGCCGTCGAGCAAGGCGGCAATTGTCCGCTGTCCGAACTTGGCAAGACCGTCACCAAATATGGCGTGCACATCATCGGCGAGCCGAATCTGGCAACGCTGCTGGCGGCGGACGCATCGGCACTGTACGCGCGTAACGTGCTCGACTTCCTCAAGCTCATCGTCGATGCCGACGGCGCGCTGGCGATCAATCGCGACGAGGAAATCGTCGCCGCCACGCTGCTGTGTTCCGGTGGCGAAGTGCTGCGTAAATAAACCACCAAGAATCGAGGACATCATGGAAGTCAGCCACACCATCATCAACCTGATCATTTTCGTACTGGCGATTTACGTCGGCTACCACGTGGTCTGGACCGTTACTCCCGCGTTGCATACGCCGCTGATGGCGGTCACGAATGCGATCTCGGCCATCATCATCGTCGGCGCGATGCTCGCTGCCGGACTCACCGAAGGCCGTCTCGGCCAGGTCATGGGCACGCTTGCCGTGGCGCTGGCGGCAGTCAATGTTTTCGGCGGTTTTCTGGTGACGCAGCGCATGCTCGAAATGTTCAAGAAAAAAGAACCGAAGGTCGCCAAGGCGCCGGTTGAAGGAAGCAAGCCATGAGCATGAATCTCGTCACACTGCTGTATCTGATCGCCTCGGTCTGCTTCATCCAGGCCCTCAAAGGCTTGTCGCACCCGTCGACGGCGCGGCGCGGCAATGCCTTTGGCATGGGCGGCATGGCGCTGGCGATCGTCACGACGATTGCGCTGATCATCAAGCTCAAATCGGAGGCGATGGGCGCGCCGCTGGGCTACGGTCTCGTCATCTTCGGCGTGGTGGTCGGGGGCGGCATCGGTGCCTATCTGGCGCGCACCGTCGAGATGACCAAGATGCCCGAACTGGTCGCGGCGATGCACTCGCTGATCGGTCTGGCTGCGGTCTGTATTGCCGTGGCTGCCGTGTCGGAGCCGTGGGCCTTCAACATCGCTGCGCATGATGTTGCAATCCCGTTCGGTAACCGGCTTGAACTGTTCATCGGCACCTTCGTCGGCGCGATCACGTTCTCGGGGTCGGTCATCGCGTTTGGCAAGCTGTCGGGCAAATACAAGTTCCGTTTGTTCCAGGGCCAGCCGGTCAGCTTTCAGGGCCAGCACTTCCTGAACCTGGCGCTGGCGATCCTGATGGTCGGCTTCGGCCTGATCTTCTGCTTCGCGCCGGGCACCGAACCGGCCTGGACCGCGTTCGTGCTGATGGCCATCATCGCCTTCGTGCTCGGCGTGCTGATCATCATCCCGATCGGCGGCGCGGACATGCCGGTGGTGGTCTCGATGCTCAACAGCTACTCGGGTTGGGCGGCTGCCGGGATTGGTTTTTCGCTGAACAATTCGATGTTGATTATTGCGGGTTCGCTGGTCGGTTCGAGTGGTGCGATCCTGTCGTACATCATGTGCAAGGCGATGAACCGTTCGTTCTTCAACGTCATACTCGGCGGTTTTGGCGGTGATCCTGCTGCTGCTGCGGTGGGTTCACAAGCGGCGCGGCCGGTCAAATCCGGCTCGGCAGACGATGCCGCATTCCTGATGAGTAACGCCGAGACCGTCATCATCGTGCCGGGTTACGGCCTGGCGGTAGCGCGCGCTCAGCATGCACTGAAAGAGCTGACCGAAAAGCTGACCAAAAAAGGCGTACTCGTCAAATATGCGATCCATCCGGTGGCCGGGCGCATGCCGGGACACATGAACGTGCTGCTGGCCGAAGCCGAAGTCCCGTACGACCAGGTCTTTGAAATGGAAGACATCAATGGCGAATTCGCGCAAGCCGACGTGGTGCTGGTGCTAGGTGCCAACGACGTCGTCAACCCGGCTGCAAAAGATCCGAAGTCATCGATTGCCGGTATGCCGATTCTCGAGGTCTACAAAGCCAAGACGGTCATCGTCAACAAGCGTTCGATGGCCTCGGGTTATGCCGGGCTGGACAACGAACTGTTCTACATGGACAAGACGATGATGGTGTTTGGCGATGCGAAGAAGGTCATCGAAGAGATGGTGAAGGCCGTCGAATAAGTCGTAGCGTGGGCGCGCGTGCCCACGCCAGCGTCCCACAGCACCCACTCGGCCTGCATCAGTCAGGCCGTTTTTTTGCGCTACCGCTGCCCGTACATCATCTGCTGCGCCAGCACCTTGCGTGCCGGCGCCACCGCATCCATCAGCCCCAGCGACAATCCCAGCAACCCTTGCGTGAGCGTGCCCTCGGGCGCACTGGCAAAGACGCGCGCCATCGCATCAGTAACGCGGATGGTCATGCCACGATCGCGGCTACGCTGTGCGTGGAATGCGCTCAGCGCAGCGGGACTGATATCGCCGGCCAGCAATCTGGCCAACACCATCGCATCGCGCAGTCCCAGATTCAATCCCTGCCCGGCGACCGGATGCAGCGTCTGTGCGGCATTGCCGATGGCGATCGTGCGGGCGGTCGGGGCGACATGCGCGTTCAGGCCGAGCGGGTACACGAAGCGCGGCTTGCAGTCGAGGAAGCGGCCGACGCGGCCGCCAAACAGCGCTTCGAGTTCGACCAGGAAAGCGGCATCGTCAAGCGCCATCAGGCGCGCGGCAGTCGCGGTCTGTACGCACCAGACCACGGCATAACCGTCGTCTTGTGGCAGCAGCGCCAGCGGACCTTCGGAAGTGAACCGTTCGAAGGCGCGCTGCATCAGCGGTGCGCTGGTCGTCACATGCGTGACGATGGCGCTTTGCTGATAATCGCGATGCAGCGTGCGCGCCGGCTGCTGGGCAAACACGCCGCCTTCGGCCTGGATCAGCACGGCGCTGGTGCAACTGCTGCCATCGTCGAAGTGCAACGTGACATGGTCGGCCTGCTCTTGCGTGGTGCTGACCTGCAGCGGCCGGCGTACGGTGATACCGGCCTGCGCGGTCGCGGTGGCCAAGGCCGACACCAGTGCACCGTAGCGGGTGACGTAGCCCAGCGCCGGCAAGTCGTAATCGGCACGGTCAAGCAGCGTGCGGCCGAAATGGCCGCGCCGCGAGACATGGATCTGCGAGATGGCCTGCGCCGGTACCGGCCACGCACCAACTTGCTGAAGGATTTGGCGGCTGCCGTACGACAGCGCGATCGAGCGCGGATCGGCGGCCGATTGCACGGCGGTCTTCGCATCGACCAGCGCGATGCGTTCCGGTGCCATGCCGCGCTGGACCAGCAAGCCAGCCAGCACCAGTCCGACCGGACCGGCACCGCAAATGGCGATATCGACGTCGGTCTGCATCATGCGTTACGCATCATGGCTTCGATGTCGGCAATGGTTTTGGGCGCGTCGCTGCTCATGACTTCGGCACCACCGGCGGTGACTGCGATATCGTCCTCGATGCGGATGCCGATGTTCCAGTACTGCTCGGGAATGCCGGGTGCCGGGCGCACGTAGATGCCCGGCTCGACTGTCAGCGTCATGCCGGGATGCAGGATGCGCCACGGCTTGTCGCCGCCGGCGGTCGTGGTGTCGTTGACTTCGCGGTATTCGCCGACATCGTGCACGTCCATGCCGAGCCAATGGCCGGTGCGGTGCATATAGAACTGCCGGTAGTCGCCATTGGTGATGACGTCGTCGAGCGTGCCGACCTTGTCGGCATCAAGCAGGCCGGTATCCAGCATGCCTTGCGACAGGATGCGTACCGCCGCGTCGTGGCCGTCCATGAAGCGCTTGCCGGGCCCGATGGCGGCAATAGCCGCGTGCTGCGCGGCCAGCACCAGCGCATACAGGGTCGCTTGTGCGGGCGTGAAGGTGCCGTTGGCCGGAAAGGTGCGGGTGATGTCGGAGGCGTAGCCATCGAGTTCGCAACCGGCATCGATGAGCACCAGGTCGCCATCCTGCAGGATCGTGGCGCCGGCGCGGTAATGCAGCACGCAGGCATTCGCGCCGGTGGCGACAATCGAGGTGTAGGCGGGAAAGTCCGAGCCGTGATTGCGGAACTCATGCAGCAGTTCGGCGTCGATCTGGTACTCGTGCAGGCCGGGCCTGGCCATGCGCATCGCCCGTGCGTGGGCTTCGGCCGAGACCGTCGCGGCGCGGCGCATGATGGCCAGTTCGGAATCATCCTTGATCAATCGCATTTCATTGAGCAGGCAGCTGACATCGTGTGCCGACGACGGTGCGGTGATGCCGGCACGTGACTGGGTACGGACTTTTTTCAGCCAGCCCCGGACTTGCGCATCGAGCGCGGCGTTGCTGCCCAGCGCGTAGAACAGCGCCGGTTCGTCGGCCAGCAGTTTCGGCAGGATCGCATCGAGCGCATCGATAGGAAAGGCAGCGTCGAAACCGAAGGCTTCGCGTGCACCCTCGGGGCCGTGGCGAAAACCTTCCCAGATTTCGCGCTCGGTATTTTTTTCGCGGCAAAACAGGATGGACTGGGTTTTTTTGCCGGCGACCAGCACGATGACGGCTTCCGGCTCGGCAAAACCGGACAGGTAGTAGAACGTGCTGTCATGCCGGTACGGGTATTCGGCATCGCTGTTGCGGTGCTGTTCCGGCGCCGTCGGGATGATGGCTACGCCGCCTCCGCGTGCCTGCATTTGTGCGATCAGGCTGGCGCGACGGGCGGCGTAGGGACTCATGGTTGTTTGCTTTCGGTAAGGGGGCGGTTCAATTGGGCCAGACGCTCGGGGGTGCCGACGTCAGTCCAGTCGCCACGATACACCTCTCCGCCGATTTGTCCGCGTGCTGCAAATTCGCGCAGCAACGGGGCCAGTTTGGCCGGTGTGCCGGCGATGATGGTCGCGAATAATTCCGGCCGGTAGACGCCGATACCCGAAAAAGTAAAGCGCGGCATGCCGTCATTGTTGACCGCAAACGTGGTCAGGCCGAAGTCGCCGTCGGGCACGTGCGGCGGATTTTTAACCAGGTAGATCCAGCCGATATCACGCTGGTCGGCAGGATACGGGTTGCCCCACATGTCGGCATCGACCAGCGCCGACTTGACTTGTTCGAAATCGAAATGCGGGCAATAGATATCGCCATTGACGACCACGAAGGGCGCATCGCCCAGCAGCGGCAGCGCCTGCGCAATGCCGCCGGCGGTGTCGAGTGCCGTGGCTTCGGCCGAGTACTGCAGCGTCGCGCCGAACTGGCTGCCATCGCCCAGCGTGTCGACCAGTTGCTGGCCCAGGTGGGCGTGGTTGATGACGATCTCGGTGATGCCGGCACGGACCAGGTTGAGAATGTGCCAGACGATCAGCGGACGGCCGCGGACTTTGAGCAGCGGTTTCGGGCAGGTGTCGGTGAGCGGACGCATCCGCTCGCCGCGACCGGCGGCAAGGATCATGGCTTTCATGCAGCAGATTTCCGGTAAGAGGTGGACATCAGAATGTATAGCCGACCGACGGTGCCTTGTCTTCGAGTGCATCGAGCAGCACGATCAGCGGTGCCAGCACCTTGTAGCGGCCGGCGACCTTGCGGGTGTAGCGCAGTACCAGCGGCAAGTCCTTCAGGTACGCATCCTTGCCATCGCGGTGCGACAAGCGGGCGAAAATCCCGAGCACTTTCAGGTGCCGCTGCAAGCCCATGAATTCGAAGTCGCGGTAGAACGCATCGATATCAGGATTGACCGGCAGGCCGGCGCGCTTGGCGCGTTCCCAGTAGCGGATGGCCCAGTCGAGTACTTGTTCTTCATCCCATTCGATGTAGGCATCGCGCAGCAGCGACACCAGATCGTAGGTGATCGGTCCGTACACCGCATCCTGAAAATCGAGGATGCCCGGATTGCCGGCCGGCAGCACCATCAGATTGCGGGCATGGTAATCGCGGTGCACGTAGACCTGCGGTTGCGCCAGGTTGTTGGCCAGCAGCGCATCGAAGACGCCATCAAGCGACTTGCGCTGGGCGTCCGTCAGCGTCACACCGAGGTGCTTGCTGACATACCAGTCGGGGAATAGCATCAGCTCGCGCTGCAGCAGCGCGCGGTCGTAATCGGGCAGCACACCGGGCTGGCTGTGCATCTGGATCTGCACGAGGGCATCGATGGCATCGAGGTACAGCGCGGGTGCCGTGCCGGCGCCGAGCTGCTGCAAATAGGTGGTCGCGCCGAGGTCATCGAGCAGCAGGAAACCTTGTTCGACATCCTGTGCCAGCACTGCCGGCACCGACACGCCGGTGGTGCCGAACAGGGCGGCGACCGCGACGAAGGGCCGGACATCTTCCTGCGGCGGTGGCGCATCCATCACGATGGCGCTGCTGCCATCGTCGAGATCAACCCGGAAGTAGCGGCGAAAACTGGCATCGGCCGAGGCCGGGCGGAGGCTGTCGATGCGGATGCCGGAAGGCAGGCTGGCGAGCCAGAGTTTTAAATTGGTCAAACGAAGATCAGTTGGCATAGGCAAAGGCAGGAAGCGGTCCGGGGAATCCGGTTAGGAGGGAATGAGTTCCCCTATAATAAGTGATTCAATTTAAAAAATCGCCTGCCACGGTGGTCACTCCCCAATTTCATGATCCGGTTCCCTGTCCTGTCCCCGACGCAGCGCCTGCTTCGCATTCTGACCGCTGTGGTCGCTGCGGCAGCCTTGCCGAATACCGTGCTGGCCCAGAGCGCGTCCAAGTCCAAGTCCGTACAGCAGAGTGATCGCGAAGCACCGGCCGAGATCAGCGCCGAGAGCATGACGGGCCGACCCGATCGCGAACTCGATCTGGCCAACAAGGTCGAGATCGTGCGCGGCGTCACGACAATCAACTCGGACAAGGCCCAGTACCACGTCGTCGAAGACGAAGTCGAAGCCAGCGGGAATGTGCGCATGCAGCGCGTCGAGGATGTCTATACCGGCGACGAGCTCAGGCTCAACATGGATGCCGGCGTCGGCTATGTGACCAATCCGACCTATCGCCTCGAGCGCACCAAAGGACAGGGCAGCGGCAAGCGCATCAACTTCGAATCCGAAACCGAAGCCACCGTCATCGATGGCACCTACAGCACCTGCGAGGGGCCGAATCCGGACTGGTACCTGCAGTCCGGCACCCTCAATCTCGATACCGCGCGCGACATCGGCCTGGCCCGCAACAGCGTCGTGTACTTCAAGGGCGTGCCCATACTCGGCGCGCCGGCGATGTCGTTCCCGCTATCGAGCGCGCGCAAGTCGGGCGTGCTGCCGCCGACCATCGGTGCGACCAACCGTGGTGGTCTCGAAGTCATGGTGCCGTATTACTTCAACATCGCACCGAATCGCGACCTGACCATTTATCCGAACATCATTGCGCAGCGCGGTTTGCAGCTGGGTGCGGTGGCGCGGTATCTCGATCCGGCGTATGCGGGCGAGACCAAGCTCGAAGGTTTGCTCAAGGACAAACTGACCGGCGCCGACCGCTGGTCCGTGTCATCCATCCATACGCAAACGCTGCGTCCCGGACTGACACTGAACTGGAATATCAACGCCGCGTCCGACAATGATTATCCGAGTGATTTCTCGCGCACCCTGACCACCGCGCAGCAACGCCTGCTGTTGCGCGACCTGAGCTTGAGTTACGGCCAGCCGTACTGGACTCTCACGGCGCGCGCCAGCAATTACCAGGTGCTGCAGGATCCGCTGGCACCGATCGGCCGTCCATATGACCGCTTGCCGCAAATTACCTTTGCGTCGGCGCGTCCCGATGTTGCCGGTTTCGATCTGGCTTTCGATTCGGATCTGACCCGCTTCGCCCATCCGACGCTGCAGCAGGGCGATCGTCTTTTTGTCAGCCCGAAGGTCTCGTATCCGCTCATCGAGCCGGGATTTTTCATCACGCCAAAACTGTCGTTCCACGCAACCCGCTACCAACTGCGCGACAGCGGTAACGGCGTCACGCCGGGCGCCGAGACCTCGCCGCAGCGGGCCATCCCGACCGCATCGCTCGACAGCGGCATGGTGTTCGAACGCGATGCCCGTTTCTTTGGCCGCGACATGACCCAGACGCTGGAGCCGCGCCTGTTCTATGTCTACACGCCGTACCGCGATCAGTCGATGCTGCCTAATTTTGACAGCGGGCTGGCTGACCTGAGTTTTACGCAGTTGTTCAGCGAAAACCGCTTCGTCGGCAATGACCGCATTGGCGACGCCAACCAGGTCACGGCGGCAGTGACCACACGTTTTCTGGAAGAGTCGGGTGCCGAGCGGGCCCGGATTGCATTGGGCCAGCGCTATTATTTTTCCGATCAGCGTGTTGCGCTGGGCAGCGTTCCCAATCAAAGCCGTTCCGATTTGCTGCTGTCGGCCAGCGGCCGTCTGAGCCAGTCGTTTTCGGCCGAAACCAATCTGCAATACAGCCAGACCCAGGGCGTGCTCAACCGCGCCAACGCCGGTATCAAATACCAGCCCGGGCCGATGAAGGTGCTGAATCTGGCTTACCGGCAGGACTTGCCGAACAATCTCGAAAAATCATTCGATGCCTCGGCGCAGTGGCCGTTTGCCAGTCGCTGGTATGGTGTGGGGCGTTTGAACTATTCACTGACCACCAGCAAGATCGCCGAAGGCTTGCTCGGGGTCGAATACAAGGCTGATTGCTGGGTGTTTCGCGTCGTTGCGCAGCGCACCCCGACGGCGACATCGCAGGCCACCTCGGCATTATTTTTCCAGCTTGAATTAAACGGGTTGTCCAAACTGGGGTCGAACCCGCTGCAAGCCTTGCGCACCAGCGTGCCGGGCTATCAGAACGTCAACCAGACTTCCTCCTATTTACCATGACCACGAATTTTTCCAGGACTCCGGATCACACCATGCGACAAGCCAACTCCCCAGTACAGTGCCTGAAAATCGCTGCCGTCCTGTTTAGCCTCGCTGCCGGCTGCCTGCAGCCGGCCAGTGCGCAATTCTCGCCGGCCGGCCAGGCTGCTCCTGCCCCTACTGCGGCACGCAAGGCAGAGCCACAGGTGATCGATTCGATCGTCGCTGTCGTCAATAGCGACGTCATCACGCGCCTCGAACTCAATGGCCGGGTTGCCCTGGTCGAGGCACGCATGAAGCAGCAAGGATCACAGCTGCCGCAGCGCGCCTTACTAGAAAAGCAAATCCTCGAGCGGATGATTGTCGACCGCGCCCAGCTGCAACTGGCAGCTGACAGCGGCATCAAGATCGATGACGTAATGCTGGACCGGGCAATGGCCCGGTTGGCCGAGCAGAACAAACTCTCGATGCAGGATTTCCGTAACCAGCTCGAACGGGAAGGCACGCCATTTTCGCGCTTCCGCGAAGAGATCCGCGAAGAAATCGCGATGCAGCGCATCCGCGAACGCGAAGTCGACAACAAGCTGCAGATCACTGAATCCGAAGTCGACAACTACCTCGACGCAGAGAAGAACGCGCCCCAGATTCAGCCCGAGTACAACCTCGCGCAGATCCTGGTCCGGATTCCTGAAAACGCGACCGCCGAGCAGATCGCCGTGCGTCGCGCGCGTGCCGATGACGTCGCGCGGCAATTGCGCAGCGGTGCGGATTTCGCCAAGCTGGCCGCGTCGTATTCCGACTCGATCGATGCGCTCAAGGGCGGTGAGCTGGGCTGGCGTACCGCCGACCGTTTGCCGCAATTGTTTGTCGATGCCGTGGCCAGACTCAACGAGGGTGAACTCTCGGCGGTCGTCAAGAGTGCCAGCGGTTTTCATATTCTGAAAGTGGTCGGCAAGCGCACCCGGAGCGCCGCTGGCGGCACCGTCGCGGCGGCACCGGCCGTCGAGCAGACGCGCGCACGGCATATCCTGATCAAGGTCAACACGATCGTGACGGCGTCTGAAGCATTGCGCAAACTGACCGACCTCAAACAGCGTCTCGACAACAAGGCAGCCACCTTCGAGGAACTCGCCAAGCTGTATTCGAATGACCTGTCGGCCTCGAAGGGCGGCGATCTGGGCTGGATTTATCCGGGCGATACCGTGCCCGAATTTGAACGCGCGATGAACCTGCTCAAGCCGGGCGAAGTCAGCGCACCGATCGAAACACCGTTCGGTTATCACCTGATCGAAGTCCTCGAGCGCAAGAGCCAGGACGTCTCGCAGGAGCGCAAACGCCTGAGCGCACGTCAGGCTCTGCGCGAGCGCAAGCTCGAAGAAGCGACTCAGGACTGGATCCGCCAGTTGCGCGACCGCGCCTATGTCGAATATCGGCTGGAAGACAAATAATGACCGCTGCCAGCATGACGGTCGCGCGGCCGACCATCGCGATCACCTGCGGCGAACCGGCAGGGATCGGTCCTGAAATCGCCTTGCGCGCGGCCTGGGAATTGCGCGATGAAGTCAATTGCGTGCTCATCGGGGACGCGCCTTTTCTGGCGATCCTGGCCGAGCAGATCGACGCGTCCATCTCGCTCGCCGCCGTTTCGGTGCAGGCCATCCGCAACGATGGCTTGCCGCGTTTTCCGCCGCACCGGCTGGTGGTGCTCGACAGCCCGCTGGCGGCGCATGTGATCCCCGGCCAGCTCGATAAACGTAATGGTCGCAGCGTGCTGCAGATGCTCGATATGGCGATCGAAGGTACGCGCGCCGGCTGGTTTGCCGCGATGGTCACCGCACCGCTGCAAAAAAGTACGATCAATGACGCTGGCGTACCGTTCACCGGCCACACCGAATACCTCGCTGAAAAAACCGGCACACCGCATGTCGTGATGATGCTGGCTGCGAGTGGCGAGCATCCGTTGCGGGTGGCGCTGGCGACCATTCACCTGGCGCTCAAGGAGGTGCCGGCAGCGATTACCTTCGACAGCCTCGGGCGCACGCTCGACATTTTGCAGCGCGAACTGCAGGAGCGCTTCGGGCTTGCCAAGCCGCGCATTCTGGTGGCCGGACTCAATCCGCATGCCGGCGAAGGTGGCTACCTCGGGCACGAAGAAATCGACATCATCATCCCTGCGCTGCAGGCGGCGCGCGCGCGGCATCAGCGTCGCCGGCCCGTATCCGGCCGACACGCTGTTCCAGCCCAAGTACCTGAAAGACGCCGACTGCGTGCTGGCGATGTATCACGACCAGGGCCTGCCGGTGCTCAAGTTCGCCAGCTTCGGTCATGGCATCAACATCACGCTGGGCCTGCCGCTAATCCGTACTTCGGTCGATCACGGCACGGCACTCGATCTGGCCGCACTCGGCGTCGGTCATGCCGACCACGGCAGCATGGTCGAAGCGATCCGCACTGCGGTACAGATGGCGGCGGTGGCTGCATGAAGCACGTCGCCCGCAAACGCTTCGGTCAGAATTTTCTGACTGACAAGCAAGTCCTGCAAGACATCATCCAGACCATCGCACCGGCACGCGCCGACGCAATGGTCGAGATCGGACCCGGTCTGGGAGCGATGACGCGCCTGCTGCTTGATGACCTCGATCAGCTGCATGTGGTCGAGCTGGACCGCGACCTTGTCGTGCGCCTGCAAAAAACCTTCGACCCGAAAAAATTACTGATCCATTCCGGTGATGCGCTGCAGTTCGACTTCGGCAACTTGCCGGTACCGGCCGGACAGAAACTGCGCGTGGTCGGTAATCTGCCGTACAACATTTCGAGTCCGCTGCTGTTCCATCTCGCCAGTTTTACGGCGCTGGTTCAGGACCAGCACTTCATGCTGCAAAAGGAAGTGGTCGAACGCATGGTCGCCGCGCCCGGTGGCAAAAGCTATGGTCGCCTGTCGGTGATGCTGCAATGGCGCTACGCGATGTCGCTGCGCTTCATCGTCCCGCCGACGGCGTTTGATCCGCCACCGCGGGTCGAGTCGGCCATCGTGCGCATGATTCCGCTGGAGTCACCGCTGCCCTGCAATCAGCAAGCGCTGGAGGCGGTGGTACTCAAGGCGTTTTCGATGCGCCGCAAGGTCCTGCGCAACTGCCTGGCCGGCATGTTCACCGAAAACCAGTTGATCGATGCGGGCGTGGATCCAACCCTGCGGCCCGAGACGATTTCGCTGGAGCAGTATGTCGGGTTGGCCAATCGCTTGCCTGTCACCGCGTAATCCCGGCCAATAAAAAGCCGGCAAGCGCTTCCTTTCGGAAGCCCTTGCCGGCTTTGTCGTTCCTGCGGTGGCGAATCAGGAGATCGTGATTTTCACGCCATCGAAGGTCGTCAGTCCGCGTGAATCGATGACTTTCAAGACTGCTTCATAGGTGCCTGGCTTGGTATAGGTATGCGAGGTAGCAGCGCCTGCAACAACAGGGGTCGCATCACCGAAGTTCCACTGATACGTGGTGACCTTGCCGCCGGCAGTCGGTACCGTTGTGCTGGCATCGAACTTGATGGCAACCGGTCCTTTGCCGGTGACTGCCGAGGTCACGATGGCCGGTGTCGTGGCGGTTACGGTAGACAGGGTGCTGGTGCCGCTGATGTTGTACTCGCCAAGGTTGCCGTAGTTGGTGTAGCCGGTGATCAGCGGGTCGCCGCGTGCCGCCCCTTTGACGCTCAGGAAGTAGGTCCCCTGGGCTGGCAGCGTGGCAGTGATGGCTTTGGCCAGCGTGGTCGCGGTTGCGCTGCTGGTGGCCAGTACCTTGCCATTGACATCGAGCAGTTGCAGCGCGATGTCGAGCGTACCGCCCAGCATCGCACCGCTGACTTTCAGGTTAACCGGACCGGCACCGGCGACAAAGCTGAACATGTCGACATCACCGGTGGTTTCGATGCGACCGAGGCCGCTCAGGTTGTTCAGGCCGTTGGCGCTTTTGGCGACCAGGGCATCGGCGAACGGAATGGTATTGCCATGGTCATCGGCACGCGGGTTCAGGCCACGGGCACGCATGACGGCGTAGGCATCCTGCGTATTGTTGGCTCTGGCGTATTCACCTTTGGACCACTGCGGCAGGTTCTTGTAATAACCCACTCCCATGATCGGTGCCCAGCCGGTTTCGCCGCTGCCCTGACCGGTGTAGTAACCGGTCGACGGCAATTGACCTTGATGGCCCAGTCCCAGCGTGTGGCCGAGTTCATGCGAGACGCAATCGGCAATGTATTTTTCAGCGTTGGCCAGGTTATTCGGGAAGCAGAATGCCGGTGCCGCACCGGCAGCGAAGGTGCTGAACGAATTCAGGTAGGCATAACCGCCCATCGAGGCAGGTTGCGGCGTGATCAGGATGGTCGCGCCGATCTTGCCCGCCGGGACGGCCGGTGCCTCGGTGGTGATATCGACGTCAAACGCGGCATACGCTTCGGCTACGCGCAACACGACTTTTTGGATCAGCAGGCGTTCGGCATTGCTGAAGGTTGCCGGTGCCTTGTCGGTGTCAAAGGCGGGATAGTTGCCCTGGCCGGTGAAGTTCAGGTACAGCACGCGGGTTGAGTCCGGCTTGGTGTGCAGCTTGAAAGTCTGATCGTACGGGAATGGGCTGGCACCGCCTGCGGTCGCCACCGAAGCAGTCACGACTGCCGTTGCCATCGTGCTGCCGTCGGCGGCACCGGGGAGGACGGTTTCTTCATCGATGTGCAGCACGCGGCCCTTGGTATCGACGTGGACGCTCTTGTCGGATAACAGCATCTGGCGAAATTCGGTGTTGCTCATGCCATACCATTTGGCAACCGCATCAAGGTTGCCGCCCAGTTGGGCAATCGCGTTTTGGCCTGATGTCATGGCATCGAGCTGGATACGGGAAAACGGTGCATTGGTGGTGGATCCGGTAGCGCTGGCCGGGACGAAATCGCTGCGCAGTTCCATGCTTGCCATCATCGCTGGCGTCAGTGTGGACCCGGCGTGAGCGGCGGCGTCGTGACCGGCATCGGCGATGGTTGCGGCAACAGTCTCCGTGGCGGCGTTGGCGATACGGGTCTGTTGATGGCCGACGGTCACGAGTTCGGCCTGTGCCAGCAACATCGGATTGGCCGCCCATGGGTTGGCAGAGGGTGCCGTGCCGGTGGCTGTCGCAAGTGCCACAGGCGCTGCTTGTTGTTCCGGTGCGGGTTGGTCTGCGGCCGTCACGGCATAGATGCCGAGTCCGCCGAAGGCGAGGGTGATGGCGGCGATGATGGCTGTGGTAGCCGGTTTGCTGTTCAGTGGTGATGTCATGGTAGTACCCCTTTGTTATATCGATGAGTCGAACAAAGGGCTTACGCGGTCAACGAGACAGCCAACTCTTGCTGGAATAGTCTTGCTGGCAACCCCGCTACCGTGATCCGTGAAGACCGTAGGCCGGAGGCTTTGCGTCCTTATTTTTCAATAAGTTTGCCCTGCAGCAATAATCTATCTTGCTTGAAAGCAAGTCAAGTTAAATTTGGTGAATTTGTTGCGCTTGTGGATAAGTTTTCCGGCCCCGCCATCGGCCGGTGTTCGCGGCCTCCGGCGAGCGGGTGGTGTTATTCGCCGGCGCGCTGGATCAGTTCGATCTTGTAGCCATCCGGATCTTCGACAAACGCGATGATCGTGGTGCCGCCTTTGACCGGGCCGGCATCGCGGACTACCTTGCCACCGTTGGCGCGGATGTCGATGCAAGCCTGCGCAACGTCGCCCATGCCGATGGCGATATGACCGTACGCGGTGCCCATCTCGTAGCTGTCGACCTCGTAGTTCCACGTCAGTTCGAGTTCGGCATGGTCCGGATTGGTGCCGTAGCCGACGAAGGCCAGCGTGTATTTTTGCGATGGGTTATCGCTGGTGCGCAGCAGTTTCATGCCCAGCACCTTGGTATAGAAATCGATAGAGCGTTGCAGGTGGCCGACGCGCAGCATGGTGTGTAGGAATCGCATGGTTATCTCCGGGAAAAGAGTGATGGTGCCGTGACGTCGTCCGCAGCACGCTGCGGGCGACGGGAAAAATCAGCACAGGGGCAAGGTTGCCGGTGCCTGCTGGCGCAGCATTTTGCGCGCCGATTCGAACTCCGGGAAGATCGATTGCACGGTGGCCCAGAATTGCGGGCCGTGGTTCATCTCGCGCAAATGCGCCAGTTCATGCGCGACCACGTAGTCGATCAGCGGTAGCGAAAAATGGATCAGCCGCCAGTTTAGCCGGATACGTCCATCCGCCGTGCAAGAGCCCCATTGGCGGGTCGCGGACGACAGCGTGTACGAGCGGTAGCTCGCGCCCAGCCGCGCCGCATACAGCGGCAAGCGTTCACCGAACAGGCGGCGTGCCTCGACTTGCAACCAGGCTTGCACGCGATCCTTAAGTTGCTGTTCTGTGCTGTCGGCCGGCAGGCAGATGATCAGTTCGGAGGTGACGTCGTCATGGCGGATCACCTTGTCTTGCAGCGCCCGCAAGCGCAGCGTCAGCGGGCTACCCAGATATGGCAGCGTCGCGCCATCGATCCACTGCATCGCGGCGGGTCGGGTGCGTGCGCTGCGCTCGCGCCGTTCGGCCAGCTTGGTCAGTATCCAGTGCTGCTTGTCGCGGATCGCATTGTCGATCTCGGTGACCGTGACCCAGCGCGGCGCGGCGACGCGCAAGCCATCGTCATCGATGATGAAGCCGATGCTGCGGCGGCTCGAGCGTCGCAACGTGAATTCGAGGATGTGATTGCCGACATGCAGGCGTCGTTTCGGCAGCGCCGCCGGCGCGCCGGTGCCCGGCGTCAGCTCTGCCGCAAACAGGTTCAGTTGCAGCTCAGGCAAAGCCGCTGAGGAAGGTTGATGGCTCAAGTCCGGACGGATCGCTCGGTAATGGGGCTTATTTTTTTATGAATGGTGTGGCGTACATCGTTGGCGAGATGACGCGCATTTCGGATTCTATCCAGTTTTCGACAGCCAGCATCAGTTCGGTAGGCGTCTTGCCTTCCGGCGAAATCGGCGCACCGATCGACACGGTGACCAGGCCGGGTTTTTTGATGAATGAATTTTTCGGCCAGCACTCGCCGGCGTTGACGGCGATCGGCACGACCACGGTGCCGGTTTCTATGGCCAGACGGGAGCCGCCGCCCTTGTATTTGCCCTGGCTACCGACTTCGGTACGGGTGCCTTCCGGGAACATGATGACCCACTGCCCATCGGCCAGCCGCTGACGGCCTTGTACTACGACCTGGGCAAACGCATCGCGGCCGTTGCTGCGATCGATAGGGATCATGCGCAGCAGTGCCAGCGCCCAGCCGAAGAAAGGTACGTACAGCAGTTCTTTCTTGAGCACGAAGATGAGCGGACGCGGCATGTCGGCCAGCAAAAAAATGGTCTCCCAGGCCGACTGGTGCTTGCACAGCAGGATCACCGGCGCATCGGGCAGATTGGCGCGGCCGCGCACTTCGTAGCGGATGCCGCAGACCACTTTGGCCAGCCAGATGACAAACACATTCCAGCGTGACGTGATGAAGTAGCGCGCCGGATACGGCAGCGGCAAGGCCAGAAAGCAGATGCAGGCCCACGGCACCGTGACGACGACCTGCACGACAAGAAAGACCAGCGACCGCAACAGCAGGATGAAACGCGACATCAGAACTCCGGAAAAAATAAATGTTGAATCAGGTCGGCAGCAGCAAGTGGTCGACGGCGACCGCCAAATTGTCAAAGACGATGGTGCCTGGCGGCAGACCGCCCTTGGCTTCGGTATTGAAGCCCTTGCCGGTGCGCACCAGATACGGCACGCAGCCCACCAGGAACCCCGCTTGCAGGTCGCGTAGCGAGTCGCCGATGGTTGGCACGCCTTTGAGGTCGACACCGTAACGCAAGGCGATTTCGTGGAGCAAGCCCGGCTTGGGTTTGCGGCAATCGCAATTGTCGTCGGCAGCGTGCGGGCAAAAGAACACCGCGTCGATTTCTGCACCGACCAGCTGCGCGGCGGCATGCATCTTCTGGTGGATGGCATTGAGCGTGGGCATGGTGAACAGCCCGCGCGCCAGGCCCGACTGGTTGGTCGCCACGACCACGCGGTAATCAGCCTGGTTCAGGCGCGCGATCGCTTCCATCGAACCGGGCAGCGGGATCCATTCGGCGGGCGATTTGATGAAGGCGTCCGAATCCTGGTTGATCACGCCATCACGGTCGAGAATGATCAGTTTGACCGGCGGGGTGCGATCGCTCATGTCGCCAGTTTCGAAATGTCGGCTACGCGGTTCATCATCGCGTGCAATTGCGACAGCAGCGCGATCCGGTTGGCGCGCAATTGGGCGTCCTC
This sequence comes from Actimicrobium sp. CCC2.4, assembly GCF_034347385.1. Taxonomy (NCBI): domain Bacteria; kingdom Pseudomonadati; phylum Pseudomonadota; class Betaproteobacteria; order Burkholderiales; family Oxalobacteraceae; genus Actimicrobium; species Actimicrobium sp. CCC2.4. The sequence continues at coordinate 1,161,618 of NZ_CP133777.1, forward strand.
CTCCATCACCATCACATCCTTGAAGAAGGCATCGACGTTATGGCGCAGCTGCGCCAGTGAGAGCAGCGTGCCGCTGAAGTCACCTTTGGCGAAGGCCGCATCGACATGCGGCTGCAGCAAGGTCATTGCGCCATACAGTGCTTCTTCGGCGACTTCGCGCAGCAGGCCGGTATGCACCGGTCCGGGCGTACCTTCGGTCTTTTTCAGGATGTTGGTGATGCGTTTGTTAGCGGCCGCCAGCGACTGGGCTTCGGGTAGCGCGGCGAACGCGTGCACGGTATCGAGGCGGTCGATGATGTTCTCGAGCACATCCGGTTGCTGGGCCACGACGGCTTCGATTTCATTGGGCGTGAAACCGCGCTCGCGCAACAGGCCGCGCAGGCGGTCGTACAGGAAGGCCGGCAATTCCGGGCCCGGCGCGGTGAATGCAGCGTTGTCAGCAAACAGCGCGGCGGTGTCCGCCAGCATGGCTGACAGCGACAGCGGCAAGCGCTTTTCGATCAGCATGCGCAGCACGCCCAGCGCATGACGGCGCAGCGCGAACGGGTCCTTGTCGCCGGTTGGCTGCAGGCCGATGCCCCAGATGCCGACCAGGGTTTCGAGCTTGTCGGCCAGCGCGACGGCAGTGCCGGTGGCGCTGGCAGGCAGCGCATCGCCGGCAAAGCGCGGCTGGTAGTGCTCGGAAATGGCGAGTGCGACCCCGGCCGGTTCGCCGTCATGGTGCGCGTAATACGTGCCCATGATGCCTTGCAGCTCCGGGAATTCGCCGACCATGTCGGTCATCAGGTCGGTCTTGGCCAGCAGCGCGGCGCGTTCGGCCAGCGCCACATCGGTGCCACTGGCCAGCGCGATCTTGCCGGCCAGCGCGGTGACGCGCGCGGTGCGTTGCGCCTGCGTGCCGAGCTTGTTGTGATAGACGATGCCGGCCAGTCCGGGCAGGCGGTCGGCCAGGGTTTTTTTCTTGTCCTGCTCGAAAAAGAATTTGGCATCCGACAGGCGCGGGCGGACTACGCGCTCGTTACCGCCGATGATGTGTTGCGGGTCATCGGTGGCGATGTTCGAGACGATCAAAAAGCGCGAGCGCAACTTGCCGTGGTCATCGGTGAGCGCGAAATATTTCTGGTTGGTCTGCATCGTCAGGATCAGACACTCCTGCGGCACGGCCAGGAATTCTTCCTCGAAATGGCACGCGTAAACCACCGGCCATTCGACCAATGCCGATACTTCATCGAGCAGTGCTTCGGGCATCAGCACTTGGTCGGCACCGGCCGCAGCCAGCAACGCGGCGCGGATTTTTTCCTTGCGCGCAGCCGGGCTGGCGATGACCTTGCCTTGCAATTCGAGCATGCCGGCGTAGCTGTCAGCGTCGCTGATACGCAGTTCGCCTTCGGACAGAAAGCGATGACCCAGCGTGACGCGGCCGGCTTGCAGGCCCAGCAGCGAGACCGGCAGCAGTTCATCGCCGAACAGCGCGATGAGTTTGTGCACCGGGCGCACGAACTGCACGGTGCTACCGTCGGGACGCTGATAGCTCATCAGTTTAGGAATCGGTAACTTAGCGATGGCGTCGTCGAGCACGCTTTGCAAGCCATCGCGCAAGGACGCGCCCTCGGCGCTGTAATTGTAGAAAAAGCTGTCGGCCTTGCCATCGGCGGCACGTTCGAGATCGGCCAGCGTGGGCGTCGCACCGGGAATGGCGAGCGCCATCGCTGCCAGTTTTTTCAGCAGCGGTGCGCTCGGGTTGCCTTCGGCATCGAGTGCGACGGACACCGGCAGCACCTTGTCGCGCATCGTTTTGGTGGGCGAGATCGCGCGTACCTGCGTGATGGTGACGGCCAGCCGGCGTGGCGACGCGTACGTGGTGGCGACGGCGCCGTCATCGAGGAAGTCGCGTGCCTTCAGGCCGGCGAGCACGCCGCCTGCGAACGCCTCGCCCAGTTTGGCGAGGGCCTTGGGCGGCAATTCTTCGGTAAGCAATTCGACCAGTAGCGTTTGATTCATGGTTGGGCAGTCATTTTCGAAGCGGCTGCCAGCGGGTGGCAGCGTAAATTATTTGGAAGGGCGGACTTCAGGCTGGCTGTCTGGCAGCGACCGGAACATCGCACATCGGAAAGCCCAGTTGTTCGCGCGATGCCAGGTACGCCTGCGCAACCCCGCGTGACAGCGTGCGGATGCGGCCCATGTAGGCGGCCCGTTCGGTCACCGAAATCGCGCCGCGCGCATCGAGCATGTTGAAGCTGTGCGCTGCTTTCAGGATCATTTCGTAGGCCGGCAAGGTCAGCGGGATATCCATCAGGCGCTTGGCTTCGGCTTCGAAATTGGTGAATTGCGAGAACAGGAAATCGGTGTTGGCATATTCAAAATTGTAGGTCGATTGCTCGACTTCATTTTGATGGAACACATCGCCATAGGTCAGCTTGCGGGTGACGCCGTTGGTGACGGCTTCGGTCCAGACCAGGTCGTAGACGTTCTCGACACCTTGCAGATACATGGCCAGGCGCTCGATGCCGTAGGTGATTTCGCCCAGTACCGGCTTGCAATCGAGTCCGCCGACTTGCTGGAAATAGGTGAACTGGGTGACTTCCATGCCATTGAGCCAGACTTCCCAGCCCAGACCCCAGGCGCCCAGTGTCGGGTTTTCCCAGTCGTCTTCGACGAAGCGCACGTCATTTTTTTTCAGGTCCAGCCCGAGTGCCTCGAGCGAGCCGAGGTAGAGCTCCAGGATATTTTCCGGTGCGGGTTTCAACACAACCTGGTACTGGTAATAGTGCTGCATCCGGTTTGGATTGTCGCCGTAGCGTCCATCCTTGGGGCGGCGCGAAGGCTGGACATAGGCGGCGCGCCACGGCTCGGGACCGATCGCGCGCAGGAAGGTGGCGGTGTGCGAGGTGCCGGCGCCGACTTCCATGTCGTACGGTTGCAGCAAGGCGCAACCCTGGGCGGCCCAGTATTCTTGCAGTTTGAGGATGACTTGTTGGAATGTGAGCATCTTGGTCCGGATTGCAGCGTGAGAAAGGATGGTCGCGCACGATACGGCAGGACCGGCGCAAAGACCTGGATTCTAGCACTGCCGGCAAGGCTGCGGCCCCGTAATGCGTTACTGCGACTGCCCTCAACGTCGCCAGCGTGCCGCCACCAGCATGCCGGCTGCGATGGCCAGTATCAGCCAGTTACCCAGCAATATATACAGCGTCTTGCCGGTATAGCCCTGTACCGATGCCGTCAGCACGCCGGTGCTGATTGGCTTGAGTTCGCTGACCACGCGGCCGCGCTGGTCGATCACGGCGGTCGCGCCGGTGTTGGTGGCGCGCAGCATGGGCCGGCCGGTTTCCAGCGAGCGCATCTGCGAAATCTGCAAGTGCTGCGGCAGCGCGATCGAGTTGCCGAACCAGGCGATATTCGAGACATTGAGCAGCAATGTGGCTTGCGCCGCATTGCCATTGAGCTGGGCTGCGATTTCTTCGCCGAACAGATCTTCGTAGCAGATGTTCGGCAAGACCCACTGGTCCTTCACCGCCAGCGGTGCCTGCTGCAGGCTGCCGCGGCTGAAGTCGCCCAGCGGCATTTGCATCAGGTCGATGAACCAGCGGAATCCGAACGGAATGAATTCGCCGAACGGCACCAGATGGTGCTTGTCGTAGCGATACGCTTGCGAGCCGCCGATGCCGATGACGCTGTTGGTGTAACGCTGCGGCGAGTCGGCCACCGGCACGCCGACCAGCAACTGGCTGCCGCTGGCCTGCGCAAAGCTGCTCAGGCGCGGCAGATAGTCTTCCGGCAATTGGGCGAGCAATAGCGGCAGCGCGGTTTCGGGTGTGACGATCAGGTCGGCCGGGGCGGCGGTAATCATGTCGTGATACTGGATCAGCGTATCGGGCACGCGATCGGGATTGAACTTCATCTCTTGCGGGACGTTGGCTTGCAGCAGTCGCACCGAGATCGGCTGGCCTTGCGGCGTGGTCCAGTTGACTTGCTGCAGCAAAGCGCCACCGATGAACAGCAGCGCCGGCAACCAGCCCAGCCGGCGTTGGCGCGGCAGCAGGACCAGCGCACCGGCGATGACGGCGGCGATCAGGCCGATGCCATACACGCCGACCAGCGGTGCGTAACCGGCCAGCGGGCCGGCGTTGTGCGCATAGCCGGAAGACAGCCACGGAAAACCGGTGAAGATCCACGCGCGGGTCCATTCGGCCAGCATGAACAGCGCCGGCACGAGCAGCAGCAGGAATACCGTTGGCGAACAGTGCCAGCGCGCCCGCAGCGCAGCGGCCGCGCCGGTCGCAGCAGCCATCAATCCGGCCAGGAAGAGCGCCAGTCCGGCCACTGCGATGACGGTGAGGACGGCCGGCAGGCCGCCGTAATCATGCAGGCTGATGTAGAGCCAGCAAGTGCCGAATAGCAGCCAGCCGAAACCATACATCCACCCGAGCAAAGCGCTATCGCGCACCCGTTCGCTGCGCAGCAAGAGCCAGCACAGCACGCACAGCGAGAGGATTTGCAGCGGCCACAGTCCGTACGGCGCGAAGGCCAGGACGTTGGCGGCGCCGGCAGCAAAGGCGAGCGCCGGGCCCGTCTTATTCGACAGCATCCGTGGCGAGTTCGCCGAGTTTTTCGACCAGCAGCACATGGACCTGGCGCGCATCGGCACGCAGGACTTCAAAGCGCAAGCCATCGATATCGAAGACGTCGCCCTTGTGCGGCACGCGCGCCAGATGGTTGGCGACCAGTCCGCCTATCGTATCGACGTCCTCGTCCGAAAAATGGACATCCAGTTCCGTGTTGAACTGACCGATTTCGGTCAATGCCTTGACGCGCCACTTGGCCCCGAACTGACCTTCCTTGATGGCCAGCACGTTGTCGTCTTCTTCATCGAAATCGTATTCATCCTCGATGTCGCCGACGATCTGTTCGAGCACGTCTTCAATCGTGATCAGGCCGGCCACGCCACCGTATTCGTCGACCACGATAGCCATGTGGTTGCGGTTGGCGCGGAAGTCGCGCAGCAGCACATTGAGGCGTTTCGATTCGGGGATGAAGATGGCGGGGCGCAGCATGTGGCGCACATCGAAGGATTCTTCGGCGTAGTAGCGCAGCAGGTCTTTGGCCAGCAGGATGCCGACCACCTTGTCGCGTTCGCCTTCGACGGCCGGAAAGCGCGAGTGGGCGGTTTCGAGCACCATCGGCAGCCATTCCTCGATCGGCTTGGCGATGTCGACCATGTCCATTTGCGAGCGCGGGATCATGATATCGCGGGCGGACAGGTCGGATACCTGGAACACGCCTTCGATCATCGACAGCGCATCGGCGTCGATCAGGCTGCGTTCATGGGCGTCTTGCAGGATTTCAAGGAGCTCGGCACGGTTTTCCGGTTCGGGCGAAATGAGGGCGGTGAGTCGTTCGAACAGCGAACGATGGGGTTTGGCGTCGATGGGTTTCGCGCCAGTAGAGTGATCTTGCATTGGGCGGGGAGCCGTGGGTTCGGTGTAGTTCGGGAGCGCTCAGGATACACCATTAGCGCCGGCCGGCAGGAGATTCCACGCCGCAGCCGGGCCGGCCGGTTGATCCGGCTCAGCGACCGGTGCGTTGATAGAGACGGAAACGTTCGTCACGGTCGGACGGTCGACGTCCTTCCCACAGCAACTTCCAGGGGACGCCATCACCGAACGGCTCGATGACCGCGTCTTTCTGATGCGGCCGGTTACTGTCCTGGAGCAGCAAAAAATCGCAGTCGGCGCCATTGAACGGCGCGAAATTGACCTTGCCGAAATACGCGAACGTGGCGCGTTGCGTCGGGCCGACATTGGTATCGACACATTGGTTCGCTTTTGGCAGGCTCTGCGCAATCTGCTGCGCGACGCCGGCGTAGCTCTTGCCGTAATCAAGCCACGGCAGCCACAGCGTCATCAGCAACAGCCAGCACAGGATCACGCCGGCGGTCGACAGAACCACGGCGCGCCACAGCACCGAGGGCCGGCGTGAAATACGCCAGTGCACCACCGCGATCCAGCCCGCCGTAGCCAGTGCCGCGACGGCAAAGGCCACAAAGTTGAATTCCGGCTTGAAACCGGGCGCGAGTTTGAAGGCGTTGCGCGCCAGTTGCGCCGGCCAGCCGGTTTGCTTGGCGATCCAGCCGACCCAGATGAATGCCGCCGAGGTCGACAGCGTCATCACGGCGAACCAGTCCACCGCATTGATGGCGCCGCGCTTCATCGTCGGCAAGCCGAATGCGGCCAGAATCGCCAGTGGTGGCAGCAGTGGCAGCAAGTTGCCTTCGATGTGGTGCGGATTGAGCAGCACCAGTACCACGATGATCAGGACCGCAGTCAGCGGCAACAGGATGTGCAGCGCGCCGCGCTGTTTGCGCCAGGCATACACGGCCCAGCCTGCGAAGGGCCAGGCCGGCCAGGCAAACCAGATGGTGTAGCGGAAAAAGTATTTCAGTCCATCGACCGTCGGCAGCGCCAGCTGGTCGAGGTTCCAGCTCATCCATGCCGAAGCGGGCGAGCCCTCATAGGGTTGCACCAGGTTGGCTAATAGGATCCAGCTCGCACCGACGAGCAGCGCCAGTGGCAGTGTCAGGGTCAGCAGCCATCGCAGCAGTGCGCGCTGACGCCAGCCGGCCAGCAGCGTGAAACCGATGAACAGGCCGGCCGGCATGACCCAGCCGCGTGTCAGCGCGAGCAAGCCAAGTGCCAATCCCGTCACCAGTGCCGTGCGCAGTGAGGGCCGGTTGGACAGGCGGGCGACCGCATACAGCGTGGTTCCCATTAAAGCGACGTACAGTGCTTCGGCGCTGGTTTCATGGCTATGCACCAGCAAGCCAAGGCAACCCAGATAAATCAGCAGCGCGCCGTCGGCCAGCGTGCGACCGTAATCGCGTGGTTCCGGCTGACCACCGAAGGCCAGTTGCAGCGGTTGGGTTTCGGGACGGCGTCCGAGCAGATACGTGGTTTGCCAGACCGATACCGATCCCAGCAGAAAGAAGCCGACCGTGGCAACGCGCGCCGCCAGCGCATCGCCGAGCAACCAGCCGAACAGCTTGATGCAGAGCGCGCCCAGCCAGAACGCCAGCGGGCCTTTTTCAGGCATCGCCAGACCGACAATATTGGGCCAGAGCCAGTCAGCGATGCCGCCATGCGCCATGGTCCACATGATGCCGAAGCCGGCCGCATCGTCGGTCTTCCACGGATCGCGCCCGATCAGGCCGGGCAGGATGTAGAGGATGCAAAGGGCAAACAGTGCCAGGCGCGGAAGCGCTAGCGTGGCGGAGGCGGGGAGGCGGACGGGCTTCATTAAGGCGGGCAATGGGCATGGAGCCGAAGAGTTGATCGGCGTTATTGTGCAGTAAAAGGGGGTGTCATATTTAGCATCCAACAAAAAAGGCAGCCGAAGCTGCCTTTTTGTCGTGCCGGGATAAATTTAGTCCTGGGCGATCTGGGTGCGCGAACCAACCACACCGAATTTCTTGCGGAACTTGTCCACGCGGCCAGCCGTGTCGACGATCTTGTGCTTGCCGGTGTAGAAAGGATGCGATTCCGACGAGACTTCGATTTTTACCAATGGGTATTGCTTGCCTTCGAACTCAGCCATTTCACGGGTCTGAACGGTCGAACGGGTGATGAATTTGAAGTCGCATGACAGGTCGTGGACCAGTACTTCGCGATAATTCGGGTGAATGCCTGCTTTCATTTGGAGCCTCGGTAGTTGAATTTTGGTAGCCAATCGCCACTTCGTCGGTCGTTCTGCTTCTTGACCCGATTGATGATCACTTGCCGTTTAATGGAGCGCGGATTGTACAAGACAAATGCGCCCAGAAGTGCCGGGAAAACAGAAAAGCTTGCTTCCCGGTGTTTCTTTTTATGAATTCCCGCGTCGCATCATGTCGAAGAATTCGGCGTTGTTCTTGGTCGCCTTCATCTTGTCGAGGATGAATTCCATCGCTTCGATTTCATCCATGCTGTAAAGCAGTTTGCGCAGCACCCAGATTTTTTGTAGCTGGTCCGGCTTGATCAGCAATTCTTCGCGACGGGTGCCGGACTTGTTGAGGTTGATGGCGGGGTAGACGCGCTTCTCGGCCAGGCGGCGTTCGAGGTGCACTTCCATGTTGCCGGTACCCTTGAATTCTTCAAAGATCACGTCATCCATGCGGCTGCCGGTTTCGATCAGGGCGGTTGCGATGATGGTCAGCGAACCGCCTTCTTCGATATTGCGGGCCGCGCCGAAGAAGCGTTTCGGACGTTGCAGCGCATTGGCATCGACACCACCGGTGAGCACTTTGCCCGAGGCCGGAATGACGGTGTTGTAGGCACGGGCCAGGCGGGTGATCGAGTCGAGCAGAATCACGACGTCTTTTTTCATTTCGACCAGGCGCTTGGCTTTTTCAAGGACCATTTCGGCGACTTGCACGTGGCGGGTGGCTGGCTCGTCGAAGGTCGAGGCGACCACTTCGCCGCGCACCGAACGCTGCATCTCGGTGACTTCTTCCGGCCGTTCGTCGATCAGCAGGACGATCAGCGTGCAGTCAGGATGGTTCGCGGTAATCGCGTGCGCCATGTGCTGCAGGATGACCGATTTGCCGGACTTCGGCGACGCCACCAGCAAGCCGCGCTGGCCTTTGCCGATCGGTGCGATCAGATCGATGATGCGGCCGGTGATGTTTTCCTGGCCATTCATTTCACGCTCGAGTCGCAGCGGCTGGTTCGGGTGCAATGGCGTCAGGTTTTCAAACAGGATGCGGTGCTTCGAGGCTTCCGGCGATTCGCCGTTGACCTTGTCGACTTTGACGAGTGCAAAGTAGCGTTCGCCATCCTTCGGGGTGCGGACTTCACCTTCGATCGAATCGCCGGTGTGCAGATTAAAGCGGCGGATTTGCGAAGGCGAGATATAGATGTCGTCGGTCGATGCCATGTAGCTGGCGTCGGGCGAGCGCAGGAAGCCGAAGCCGTCAGGCAGCACTTCGAGGGCGCCATCGCCGAAAATTTGTTCACCGGTCTTTGCGCGCTTCTTGAGGATCGCAAACATCAGTTCCTGTTTGCGCAAGCGGGCGGCGTTGTCGATGTCGAGGCCGATGGCCATTTCGAGCAGGGCGGATACGTGAAGCGCCTTGAGTTCTGATAAGTGCATGGTCATTAGTAAAGTTGAGTGTCCCGTGACGGGAAATAGAGGTGGGGGAGTGGACTGCGTGGCGAAAATTAACGGGTAGTGCGACGAGGCAGGCGCTTCGTCGCGCTCGGTCTTAGATGTTGCTTTCGATGAATGAAGTCAACTGGCCTTTGGCCATGGCGCCGACTTTTTGTGCCGCTGGGACACCGTTCTTGAACAGGATCAGTGTCGGGATACCGCGAATGCCGAACTTGGCCGGGATAGCCTGGTTGCTGTCGACATCCATCTTGGCGATCAGCAGTTTGCCGTTGTATTCCTTGGCAATCTCTTCCAGGATAGGGGCGATCGATTTGCAGGGACCGCACCACTCGGCCCAGAAGTCGACCAGAACTGGCTGATCGGATTTCAGGACGTCGATTTCAAAGGACGCGTCGGTAATGTGCTTGATGTTTTCGCTCATGATTTCCTCGAATGAGGGATTAAGTGATTCAGTACTGAACCAGGGGTGAATCAACGTCGCAGCTCCATCGCCAGCTTTCCTGACGTTTCCTGACTTTTTCGTACGTGCCACGACGCTGCCGCAACTACAGGCCAGAGATGGTGATCACGGAATGAAAATCAAGGGAACGTGCAGGTGGGAGGAAATTCCTGCGACTAAAAAGTCTGGAAACTATAACCGATTTTTATCGGCTGCGGGTTAGCGGGAAACGCGACGCCAAACGGCTGTCGGACCAAGTGCATAAAAGGGATGAGGACCGGACGTGATCATGGCACCATGCCTGATCGTTTTTCCGGACACTGATGCCATGTTGTTATTCCCTTGCCTGATCGCGCCGTCGGCGCAGTTCTGGACCGACGCGGCAGACCACCTGCTCGTGTTTTTGCGTGACCGGCCGGCCCCCGGCGGTATCGCCGATTTTTCATCATCCCGGGTGCTGGTGCCGACCTTCGAGCAAGCGCGCCGCCTCAAGCTGGCACTGGCCACGGCCGTCGGGTCGGCCTTCGTGCCGCCTGTCATCACGACCTTGTCATCATGGCTGGCATTGCAGGTGCCGGCCGATAACGTGGCGGGTGACAGCGAACGCTTGATGGCGCTGTATGCCGAACTGCGCCAGCATGCGTGGCTCAAAAAGCTCTTTAGCGCACGCCGCAATACCGACTTGCTGCCGCTGGCGCAGACGCTGCTGGCGCTGTCGGATGAACTGACGCTGAGCCTGTTGCCGGCGATGCGCGTGTTTCCGCAGGAATCCGAACAACGCTGGCAGGCTGCGCTCGATCAATTGTCACCGGCGGCACGCGAGCTGCTGTCCGACGAGAGCCAGCTGGTCTGGACCATCTGGCGCACCCAGCTCGACCAGCGCGACGCCAATGCCAGCCGCCTCGAGCACTTGCTGCAGCTGGCTGCACGCGGCGCGCAGTCGCTGGTCTGGATCTCGCCGGTCGAAGCCGATCCGTTCGAGCAGGCATTCCTGTCGGCTTATGCAGAACGCCATGACGTGCTGCCGATCTGCCTGGATTGGCGCGCCGCAGCGCTGGCACCGGTGTGCGTCACGGCGTGGCCGGAGCTGGTTGATGGCAGCGCTGCGGTGGACGCTCCCGCTGCACTGGAACGTATCGCGCTGTTCCCTGCATGCAGTCTTGAGGACGAAGCAGTGCGCGGTGCGCAAACCGTGCTCGACTGGATCGCCGCCGGCCATGCCCGCATTGCCATCATCGCGCAGGACCGCGTGATTGCACGGCGCTTGCGGGCGCTGCTGGAACGCGCCGAGGTGTTCGTCGCCGACGAGACCGGCTGGAAATTATCGACTACCCGTGCTGCCTCGGCGCTGGCGGCCTTATTCGATGTCGTCACCTCGCGCGCCGAAACCGGTGCGCTGCTGGACTTGCTTAAATCTCCGTTCATCACGGTCGCGCCCGCCAGTGTGATGACCATCGAACTGGCGCTGCGACGGGCCAATGTCACCGGTGGCTGGGAGGCGGCAGCACTGGCGCTGAAGGCGCTGCCGGCCGAGCACCAGTTGCTGCTGCGCCTGCGCGAACAGGCCGGCCGTTTCCAGCGCAACTGTAGCCTCGGCGACTGGCTGGCGACCACGCGCGAGGTACTCGATGCGCTGGGCATGCAGACAGCCTTGTCGAGCGATAGCGCCGGCGAACAATTGATGGCATTGCTGGACCGGATCGCGCTGGAATGCAGCGGGCTGGGCCAGCCGTTTTCGTTTGCCGAATGGCGCGCCTTCGTCGGCCTGCAATGCGAGTCGGCTGCCTACGAGGTGTCCGAGTCCGACCAGCGGGTCGTGATGTTGCCGTTAAACGGCGCGCGCTTGCGCTCCTTCGATGCAGTGCTGGTGGTCGGTATCGATGCCGGCCATTTGCCGTCGCAACCACCGGAGACACTGTTCTTCGCCAATGCGGTGCGGCGCGAACTGGGCCTGGCCACGCGTGAAATCCGTCAGCGCCAGCAATTGCGCGACCTGACCGAATTGCTCTCGAGCGGCAGCACCATCGTGCTGTCGTGGCAGGCCACCGTCGATGGCGAGCCCAATACCGTCAGCCCGTGGATAGAGCGCTTGCAGCTGACCTTGCTGCGCGCCGGCTTGCCGGTGCTGCCAGAGCACCGCAGCGACATCGCGGTTCAAGAGCTGCAGCCCGCGCTGGCGACAATGCCGGCTCCTGCGGCACCAGCACTGCTGCCCGCCAAACTATCAGCCAGCGCTTACAACAGCCTGATCGCCTGCCCGTACCAGTTTTTTGCGACCCGGATGCTGGGGCTTAATGCCATCGACGAGCTTTCCGACCTGCCGGAAAAACGCGATTACGGCGACTGGCTGCACCAGATCCTGGCGCAGTACCACGCCACTGTCAGTGCCGGACAAGTCCCGCTGGCGCAGCGCGCAGCCTTGCTGGCCAGCGTGTCAGAGCAGATATTCCGGCAGGAACTGGCACGCAACGCGGCGGCCCTCGGCTATTACGTGCGCTGGCAAAAAGTCATGCCGGCGTATTTGCACTGGGCCGCCGAACGCGAAGAGCAGGGCTGGCAATTCGTCATCGGCGAGCAGCAAATGGAGCGCGAGCTGTGCTGGCCAGGCGGCGCGATCCGGCTGCATGGCCGGGTTGACCGGATCGATGAACATGCCGATGGCACGCGCGCCGTGCTCGACTACAAGACCAAGGCCGTGCAGGGCTTGCGCGACCGCTTCAAGCAGACCGAAGACCATCAGCTGCCGTTTTACGGCCTGCTGGCGGACGCCCGCATGAGCGCCGGTCACTACGTCGCACTCGAACTCACCGGCAGCAAGACCGGCGACGTCGCCGCCCCCGATTACGCCCTTTGGCAAGACACCCTGGAGCATCGCATCATCGAACAAATGCACGCCATTTCCACCGGGGCCGCCTTGCCGGCCAACGGCATCGACACCGTTTGCCAGTATTGCGACGTGCGCGGCCTGTGCCGCAAGGGAGCCTGGGCATGAACCTGCCACGCGCCTACACCATCAACGATGCCGAAGCCTCGACCGAGGCCTTTATCGCGGCGGCCTGCGATCCGCGTCACTCGGTCGTCGTCGAAGCCTGCGCCGGCAGCGGCAAGACCTGGCTGCTGGTGGCGCGCATGTTGCGCCTGCTGCTGGCCGGTACCGCACCATCCGAAATGCTGGCCATCACCTTCACCCGCAAGGCCGCGCAGGAAATGCGCGACCGCCTGATCCAGCTGCTGCGTGAGCTGGCGCTGGCCCCCGACGAGACGGTGCGCACGCTGCTGCGCGAGCGCGGCATCGCGGCGTCCGAACTGAATGTGCTGATGCCGGTCGCGCGTGGCCTCTACGAAAAAGTCCTGGCCAGTCCGCAAGCGCTATCGATCGACACCTTTCACAGCTGGTTTGCCAAGCTGATCCGGCTGGCACCGCTGGCGTCGGGCGTGCCGCACGGCTACAGCCTGACCGCCGCCACCGGCGCGCTGGCGCTGGACGCCTACAGTCGCTTCATGCAGGTGCTCAATGAAGACGGCCAGTCCGAGGTCCGGCAAGCCTTGCAGCACTTGTATGAACTGGTCGGCGACTGGAATGCGAAGAAGCTGCTCGATGCGTTTGTCGGCAAGCGCGCCGAGTGGTGGGCCGCTTCACAGACCGGATTGCAGACCGGATTGCCGCTCGACACGCTGGCCGAGCTATGCGGCGACGATGGCGTGACGGATGCCCGCCTGAGCTTGTGGAGCGACACGGCGCTGATGCAGCGCCTGCAGACGATGGCATGGCTGCTCGGGCAGGGTGCCAAGCGCAATCAGGAGCGCGCGGTGGCAATCGAGTCGGCGCTCACCGCCGGTGCCAGCCTCGACGGTTTCCAGCAATTGTTCCTGCAGTTCATGGATGACAAGGGCAAGGTGCGCGGCAATGACCACCGGCGCGGCAAGCTGCTGGCGGCCAACGAGGTCAACCTCGGCGACAACAGCGCCGACAGTTTCGAGACCGGATTCGCTACCCTCGCCGCGGCGCTGATGCAGCTGCAACGGCGCAGTAGCGAGACCACGGTGCTGGCGCTCAATGCCGCCTTGTTCACGGTGGGCGCGGCGTATCTCGCCGTCTATCAGGCGGTCAAGGCCGAGCAGCGCGTGTTCGATTTTGCCGATCTCGAATGGCAGGCTTACCGCTTGCTCGGCAATGAGGAGCATGCAGCGTATCTGCAAAGCCGGCTCGATTCGCGCTACCGGCACATTTTGCTGGACGAATTCCAGGACACCAATCCGCTGCAATGGAGCATCGTGCGCGCGTGGCTGGCGGCCTATGGCGACGACAGCGCGGCACCCAGCGTCTTCATCGTCGGCGATCCGAAGCAATCGATTTACCGGTTCCGTCGCGCCGAGCCGCGCGTGTTCCTCGCTGCGCGCGCGATGCTGGCCGCGCAGGGCGCCGCGATCCTGCAAACCAACCAGACCCGACGCAATGCGCCTGCCCTGATCGAACTGCTCAATGACAGCTTCGGTCCGAATCCGATTTTTTCGGCACAGACGACGCTGTCGGCGCGTCCCGGCATGATCTGGCGCTTGCCGCTGGTGGTGCAGCCGGCAAGCACCATCGCCGCGCCCGCCGGTCTGGTGCTGCGCGACCCGCTGGTGACGCCGCTGGAAGAAGACGAGGATGCGCGCCGTCTCGATGAAGGTCGCGCAGTGGCGGTGGCGATCCGGCGTGCGCGGCTGGAACTGGCCGCCTGCAATGGCACGTTGCCGCGCTGGTCCGACATAATGTTGCTGGTCAAGAAGCGCGCCCATCTCGGTGCCTATGAAACCGCGCTGCGCGAAGCCGGGATTCCGTTCGCGTCCGACAAGCGCGGCGGCTTGCTGGAGTCGCTTGAGATCGCCGACCTGATCGCCTTGCTGACTTTCCTGATCACGCCCGGCGACAACCGCGCGCTGGCGCACGTGCTTAAATCCCCTATCATCGGTGCCGCCGACACCGACCTGATCCGCCTCGCGCAGCACGACGGCGCTAGTTGGTGGCAGCGTCTGCTCGCGCTCGAGGACGTCTTGCCCGACGCCACCATGCAATTGCAGCACTGGCTGATGATCGCGCCCGGCTTGCCGGTGCATGACCTGCTTGACCGCATCCTGCACGAAGGCCAGTTGGTGGCGCGCTATGCGGCATCGGTGCCGGCGCTGCTGCGCGGGCAGGTAATCGGTAACCTCGAAGCCTTCACGGCGCTGGCGCTGAATCTCGATGCCGGCCGTTATCCGAGCCTGCCGAAATTTATTGATGCGTTGCGGGCCTTGCAAAATGCCGCGCACAACGACGCGCCCGACGAAGCCGATATCGACGCCGCGCTCGACGCGGTGCGCATCCTCACCATCCACAGCGCCAAAGGATTGGAAGCCGACATCGTCGTGCTGCTCGATGCCAATCACAGCGAACCGGCGCGCGACGATGCCGGCATCCTGTGCGAATGGCCGCAGGACGCGGCTGCACCCACCCATTTTTCGGCATTCGGACGGGTTGCCGAACGCGGTGCCGCGCGCGATGCCTTGTTCGCCGACGAAGACCGTTTTCGCGCGCAGGAAGACTGGAACCTGCTGTATGTCGCGATGACGCGCGCGCGGCAATGCCTGATCGTCAGCGGTGTGGCCGGCAAGCGCAATGCGCAGGCCGACGGCACGGTAGATGGCAGCTGGTATGCGCGCTTGCTGGACGCGCCGGAAATGCTGCTCGAGGCCGAGCCGTCCGGTGACGCCGACAGCATCGAGTCCGACTTTCACTGGCCGGTGTTCAATCCGGCGGTGATGCCACCGGCAGCGGTCCCGGACGTGGCTGATAGCACGCCGGAAATCGATGAAGGCATCGCCTTACATGGCTTACTGGAGCGGCTCACGCAGCATCGCGACGGCGTGTTGCCGGTGCCGGATGCCGGTGTTATCGCGCGCTGGCTGGACTGCTCGCCGGCTTGCGCGGGTGTCGTGCGCGCGCAGGCACTGACCATCCTCGCGGCACCCGGGCTGAGCCGGTTTTTTGATCCGAACCAGATCGTGTTTGCCCACAATGAAATTGAATTGCTGCACGACGGCGAACTGCTGCGCTTCGACCGGCTGGTGCAATTGCCGGATGCGTTGTGGATACTCGATTACAAGCGTCGCTTGCTGGCCAGCGAACGGGCCGACTATGCGGCGCAACTGGCGCGTTACCGGCGTGCGGCGCTGGCGGTGTATGCCGGCCAACCGATACGCACGGCATTGATCCTGGTCGACGGGTCATTCCACGAGTTCGCCACGTAATCCGGGCGCGATCTGACGTAATCGGTTGACGCCGGTTACGCCGCAAAATATAGTGCCGCATGATTCCAGATTTCAGTCACCTCTCAGCAAAAGTCAGCCAGCTCGCCGAGCTGGTTATTTCTTTGCGCAACGAAAACATCGCCTTGCAAAAATACGCTGTCAGCCTCGCCGTCGACAAGGCAGACCTGACCCGGCGCATGCAGGAAGCCCATGATCGCGTCGCCGCCCTGATGGACCGGTTGCCTGCCGAACCGGAAATTGAAGCCAAAGATGTCGAGGAATCCCCATGATCCAGTTGCCAGTGACGATGATGGGACAAGCCTACACGCTGATGTGCAAGGAAGGCGAAGAAGGCGCGCTGCAGGCCGCCGTCGACTATCTCGACAAGCGCATGTGCGCGATCCGTGATGGCGGAAAAATCAAGGGTAACGACCGTATCGCCGTGATGGTCGCGCTCGGCATTGCTGCCGAACTGCTATCAACAAAAGCGCCTGCCGGTCCGCTGTCGGAACTCTCGATGGCCGAAGTCCAGCAGCAGATCCAGCACATGCACACGGTGCTCGATCAGGCTCTGACGCCACAGGAAAACCTCTTCTGAAATGCGGTCTTTCGGCCCTCTGAAACAGGCCAAAAAAACAGCCAAAAGGGTTTGACAGCAGGATCGATCAGAGTAGACTTTGACCTCCCTGCAGTGCTCGCGATTGCCATATATTCCTAGAACCATTTATGTGCATCGGCCGCGGAATATTGTTTGGTGGGTGTGCACGTCGCTAGTCCGATGAGCCCGATATTGAACTGACTGCAGCCACCTTGAACCGGTTGGTTCGGGATGCCGGCAAAGCGGCACCAGCGGGGATTTTTTAGTGGAGCGGTTGCATGAAAATGCAGCCGTTTTTTTTCGCCTTGTTTATTTTCTCCGTTTTTTTGGACCCTCCCGATGTCCTTTTGGCTCATGAAGTCCGAACCCACCGAAGTCAGCATCGACGATGTACTGGCCGCCCCCGATCAGACCATGCCGTGGTTTGGCATTCGCAATTACCAGTCGCGTAATTTCATGCGCGACGCCATGCGGGTCGGCGATGGCGTGCTGTTCTATCACTCCAGCTGCGCGGCACCCGGCATCGTCGGACTGGCTGAAGTGGCCAGCACGTCGTATCCGGATTTCACCCAGTTCGAACCGCGCAGCCATTATTTCGATCCGAAAGCCACGCCCGAAAATCCGCGCTGGATGATGGTCGATATCCGCGCGTTGCGTGCCGTGCCGCTGGTGCCGCTATCGGCGCTGCGGGCGGCCGAGGAACTGGCCGACATGCAGGTACTCAAGCGCGGCAACCGGCTGTCGATATCGCGTGTCGAAGCGGCCGACTGGCGCTGGATCAACCAGCACCTGATTGCGCCTGCCTGATCGATCCGCTGTCCGTCTTCCTGTCACCGTAAGCCAGATTCAATCACCCGCAGGAGCATCCCGATGGACCCTAGCCTGATCATTGCTTTTCTTGTCCTCGGCAGCGCCGTGGGTTTTGCTGCCGGCCTGCTCGGCATTGGTGGCGGCATGTTGCTGGTGCCATTTATCACGGCGTTGCTGACCTACAAGGACTTCCCGAAAGAGCTCATCATCCACGTGGCCATCGCCACGTCGCTGGCCACCATCATGTTCACGTCGGTGTCGTCAGTGGTTGCGCATCACCGCCGTGGCGCGGTGCGCTGGGACATCGTCAAGCTGCTTGCACCGGGCATACTGATCGGTTCATGGGTCGGTCCGTGGATAGGCCAGCAAATGAACTCGGCCACGCTGGCGATGTTCTTCGCAGTGTTCGTCACCTTTTCTGCGGCCCAGATGCTGTTCGATAAAAAGCCCTCCGGCACGCGCGGCTTGCCGGGCAATGCCGGCATGTTTGCGGCTGGTGGCGGCATTGGCGTGCTGGCCGGCCTGGTTGGTGCCGGCGGTGGATTTGTCTCGGTACCGTTCATGACCTGGTGTCAGGTCAAGATCCACAATGCGGTAGCCACCAGTGCCGCGCTCGGTTTTCCGATTGCGCTGGCGGGGACTTTGTCGAATATCTATTTCGGCTTGTCGATCCCGGACCTGCCGTCCGGTTCGCTGGGCTACATCTATTTGCCGGCATTGCTGGTGATCTCGATGGCCAGCGTGCTGACGGCTCCGCTGGGCGCGAAGGCGGCGCATGCATTGCCTGTCAAGACGCTGAAAAAGATTTTTGCGGTGATGCTGTTTTTGCTGGCGGGGTATATGTTTTACAAGGCGTTTTCATAGGGTGCAATAAGCGCAGGGCAGTGCACCGGATGTACCTCAGCCGAACCGCTCGCGCAGTACATTCTTCTGCACTTTGCTCATCGCATTACGCGGCAACTCGTCGACGAAATGCACCTGCTTCGGCACCTTGAAATTGGCAATGCTGGCCTTCATCGCTGCAATCACGCCCGCAGCAGTCAACGTCGCGGCCTTGCTGGCGACGATGACCGCCACGACGGCTTCACCGAAGTCCGGATGCGGCACGCCGATGACAGCCGATTCCTCGACACCATCGAGCTCATCGAGAAAAGATTCGATCTCTTTCGGATAGATGTTGTAGCCGCCGGAAATGATCAGGTCCTTGCTGCGACCGACGATGCTCAGGTAGCCGCGCTCGTCGAAACAGCCGACGTCACCGGTGATGAAATAGCCGTCCGCCGTAAATTCCTGCGCGGTCTTCTCCGGCATCTGCCAGTAGCCCTTGAAGACGTTCGGACCGCGCACTTCGATGGCACCGATCGCGCCGCTCGCGCAGGGATGCCCGTGCTCATCAACGACCCGCAGCGCGATGCCCGGTAATGGCAAGCCTACTGTCCCGCCGATGCGCGCGCCATCGTACGGATTCGAAGTCATCATCGCCGTTTCGCTCATGCCGTAGCGTTCGAGGATGGTCTGGCCGGTGCGTGCGATGAAATTGTCGAAGGTATCGAGCAGCAGCGGTGCCGAGCCGGACACGAACAGCCGGATCGAGGCACAGGCGTTGTGATCGAATGCCGGATCAGCCAGCAGGCGCACATAAAAGGTCGGCACGCCCATGAAGACGGTCGCGTGCGGCAGTTGCCGGATCACGGTCGCGCTGTCAAAGCGCGGCAGGAAAATCATCTTGCTGCCATTGAGCAGCGCACCGTGGCAGGCCACGAACAAGCCATGGATATGGAATAGCGGCAGCGCATGCAGCAGCACGTCACCGGCTTGCCAGTGCCAGTACTGCTGCAGCACTTGCGCATTGGTCGCGAGGTTGCGGTGCGTGAGCATCGCGCCCTTGCTGCGTCCGGTAGTGCCGGACGTGTACAGCAGTGCGGCCAGATCGTCGTCGGTGACGGCGACGGTCTCGAAGAAGTCCGGCTGCACGGCAGCGCGTTCCAGCAGCGAGCCCTGGCGCTGGTCATCAAGCGTGAGAACCTGGCGCGTACCGGCAGCGAACGCCAGTTTCGAGATCCAGCCAAATGCCGACGGTGCGCACACCAGCAAGGCCGGTGTCGCATCGTTGAGGAAATAGTCGATTTCGGCCGCGCGGTAGGCGGTATTGAGCGGCACGAACACGAAGCCGGCGCGCAAGGTGGCCAGGTACAGAATCAGTGCTTCGGGCGACTTCTCGATCTGGGCGGCGATGCGCGAACCGGCCGGCAGCGCGAGGCTGGCAAGCAGGTTGGCCATGCGCCCGCTGGCGTGGTCGATGTCATCCCACGAATACTGCAGGCCGTCGTGGGTTTCGATGCAGCAGGTGCGGCGATCGGCCGGAAAATTGGCCGCGAATAGGGCGTACAGGTTGCTCATCAGGAGGCGACTTTCTGGCTGCGGTAAGCGATCACAAGTAACACGATGCCCAGCACGATCATGGGCACCGACAACATCTGTCCGGCCGAGATCGTCACCGGTCCGAGCGGGACCAGATAATCGGGTGTGCGGAAGTATTCCGTGAAGAAGCGGGCGCAGCCGTAGCCCAGCGCGAACAGGCCGCTGACCGCCATGCGCGGTCGTGCCTTGCGCGCATACAGCCACAGCACGATGAACAGCAGCAGGCCATCAACCAGCGCCTGATAGAGCGGCGACGGATGGCGCGGCAGGTTATCGACATTCGGCCAGATCATCGCCCACGGCAGCGACGCATCGGCGATACGGCCAGGCAGTTCAGCGTTAATGAAATTGCCGATGCGGCCAAACGCGTAACCCAGCGGCACCAGCGGCGCAATGAAATCCATCACATCCATCAGATGGCGGCCGCGCCGGCGACTCCAGATCGCCATTGCCAGCAGCACGCCAAGAAAGCCGCCGTGGAAGGACATGCCGCCTTTCCAGACCATGAAGATCTCGAGCGGATTGCTGAAATAAAAGGCAGGGTTATAAAACAGGACTTCGCCAAGCCGGCCACCAATGACGACACCAAGCACGCCATAAAACAGCATGTCATCGAGGTCTTCTTTTTTCCAGCCCATCACGGCAATGTGGGCCTGCTTGATGCGCAGCCGGCCGAGCAGGATGAATTGGGCAAAGGCGGCCAGATACATCAGTCCGTACCAGCGAATTGCCAGCGGGCCAAGGTGGATGGCAATCGGGTCCGGCATCGGATGGATCAGCATGAGAGATTTTGCATCAGGTTTTCTTTCGCAATAAGTCGAGGAAGGCGTGCAGTACCGGCGAGTGATTGTCGCGTCGCCAGGCCAGCCCGGTGTCGACCAGCGGGGTCTTGCCGCGCAAGGTTTTGTATTCGACGCCGGGGCGCTTCAGATTGGAAACGGATTGTGGCACAAGTGCGATGCCCATACCCGCAGAAACCAGCCCGACGATGGTTTGCATCTGGATCGCTTCCTGGCCGATATGCGGCGTAAGGCCGGCAGCGCGGAAGGTGGCGAGGATGGCATCGTGGAAGGCCGGGGCGATGCGGCGCGGGAAGATGATCAGCGGTAGTCCGGCCACTGCCTTGAGTGAGACGGCGGTGCTGCCGGCCAGTGCCTTGATGCCCCTCGGTGCAGCCAGGATCAGCGGCTCCGACAGCACGCGCAAATAGGCCAGTTCGGTGGCGGATTTTTCGGGCAGCGGGGCGATCAGCAGGCCGACATCGATACGGTTCTGGGCCAGGTCATCGAGCTGGATGTCGGTGGTGGCTTCGCGCAGTTCGATATGCACTTGCGGATAGTGTTCGCGAAATTCGCGCAGGAACGGCGGCAGCACGCTGTAGTCGGCGGTCGAGACGAAGGCCAGCACCAGTCGTCCCGATTCGCCCGACGCGGCCAGCCGCACCAGTTCCGGCAGCGCATGCGCCTGCGCCAGCAAGCGGCGCGCTTCGGTCAGCAGCGCGCTGCCGGCCGGGGTCAGCGCAACGCTGCGGTTGGTGCGGGCGAACAGCCGGTGGCCCAGTCCGGCTTCGAGCGCTTGTATTGTTTGCGATAACGGTGGCTGCGTCATGTGCAGTCGCGCGGCGGCGCGGCCGAAGTGGAGTTCTTCGGCCACCGTCACAAAATATCGTAGCTGACGCAGTTCGATGGTCATGGATTCCGGGGATCTCCGATTAGGTCGGGATTCGTCTCAATCCCGCGTGAATCATATATTTGACAGCCTGCAGCACGCAAGGCAATGTAGCGCTTTTATTCGCTTCCGGAGACTTCCATGGCATTCAATCGCCGCTCGAAAAATATCACCCAGGGCGTCTCGCGCAGCCCGAACCGTTCGATGTATTACGCCATGGGCTACGAGAAGGCCGACTTCGACAAGCCGATGATCGGCATCGCCAACGGTCACTCGACCATCACGCCGTGCAATTCGGGTCTGCAGAAGCTGGCCGACATCGCGATTTCGACGATCAAGGAAGCCGGCGGTAATCCGCAAGTATTCGGCACGCCGACGATTTCAGATGGCATGTCGATGGGCACCGAAGGGATGAAGTACTCGCTGATTTCACGCGAAGTCATCGCCGATTGCATCGAGACTGCCGTCAATGGCCAGTGGCTCGATGGCTGCCTCGTCATCGGCGGTTGCGACAAGAACATGCCGGGCGGGATGATCGCGATGGCGCGCACCAATGTGCCGAGCATCTATGTCTACGGCGGCACGATCAAGCCGGGCAACTGGAAGGGCAAGGACCTGACCATCGTCTCGGCGTTCGAGGCCGTCGGCGAGTTTTCGGCCGGTCGCATGTCGCAGGAAGATTTTGATGGCATCGAGCGCAATGCCTGCCCGTCGTCGGGTTCATGCGGCGGCATGTACACCGCCAACACGATGTCGTCGTCGTTCGAAGCAATGGGCATGTCGCTGATGTATTCATCGACGATGGCCAATCCGGACGATGAAAAAACCGGCTCCTGCGCCGAGTCCGCCCGGGTACTGATCGAAGCCGTCAAGAAAGACCTGAAGCCGCGCGACATCATCACCCGCAAGTCGATCGAAAATGCCGTGTCGCTGATCATGGCTACCGGTGGATCGACCAACGCGGTGCTGCATTTCCTGGCGATTGCCCATGCTGCCGAAGTCGAATGGACGCTTGATGATTTCGAAGCCGTGCGTTTGCGCGTGCCGGTCATCTGCGACCTCAAACCTTCCGGTAAATATGTCGCGACCGACCTGCACAAGGCCGGCGGGATTCCACAGGTGCTCAAGTTGCTGCTCAATGCAGGCTTGCTGCACGGCGACTGTATGACCATTACCGGTCGCACCATGGCCGAGGAACTGGCTGCGCTGCCGGACGTGCCGCGCGCCGACCAGCACGTGATCCACACCATCGAGACCGCGCTGTACAAGCAAGGCCATCTGGCCATCCTGAAAGGCAACCTGTCACCTGAAGGTTGCGTGGCCAAGATCACCGGCCTGAAGAACCCGGTCATCACCGGACCGGCACGGGTATTCGACGATGAATACACGGCGATGGATGCGATCCTGGCTGACGAGATCAAGCCGGGCGATGTGCTGGTGATGCGCTACCTCGGACCAAAGGGCGGACCGGGCATGCCGGAAATGCTGGCGCCGACGGCGGCGCTGATCGGCAAGGGCCTCGGTGAAACGGTGGGCCTGATTACCGACGGCCGTTTTTCGGGCGGGACATGGGGGATGGTGGTGGGTCACGTGTCACCGGAAGCTTTCCTGGGTGGCACGATTGCGCTGGTGCAGGAGGGCGACTCGGTCACCATCGATGCACGTCAGTTGCTGATCCAGCTCAATGTCGCTGACGACGAAATCGCTCGCCGTCGTGCCTTGTGGACAGCGCCGGCACCGCGTTACACGCGTGGCGTGCTGGCCAAGTTTGCCAGACTGGCGTCGTCTGCCAGCAAGGGGGCGGTGACTGACTGATGGGTTTCCGGCGAAGATAAACGGACTGCATGTGACGAAACGGATTACCGGCGGGGTGGTTTTTTCTCGAAGGTTTTTCTGACACGTTCTTCACGAATGCGATCCATGTCGTCGTGAGCCTTGCGCTTGTCGAGCCCGAAAATGGGTTCGATAAATTCGAACCAGATGAAGGCGACGCCGAACAAGCCTGCGATCCACCACCAGGACAAGTTGGCGACGGGGCCGAGTTCAAAGTAGCGCAGCAGGCCCAGAACAACGATGAGTATGATGATCGGCATTGCGATTCCCCTTTCTTGCAGGATATTGTGTATGGAAGTAACGGTCAATCACAGCGGTCAACGATCCCTGGCGGCGACCGTTAATTTGTCACAACTTCGCTGCGCAGGCATTCCCGTAATCCACGGTAGAATCGGTCGCTAGCCTTTAGGGAGATCGCAATGAAACAATACCTGCTCGTCGGTGTGGCCCTGAGTGCACTATGGTCGAATGGAGCACTGGCCAATGCCGATCTGGCCAAGTCAAAGAATTGCATGGCATGCCATGCAGTGGCCAACAAGGTGGTTGGTCCCGGATTCAAGGATGTGGCAGCCAAATATGCCGGACAAAAAGATGCGGAAGACAAGCTGACGCAAAAAGTCCTCAAAGGTGGCGGTGGTAACTGGGGTGCGGTACCGATGCCAGCCAATGCCCAGGTCAGCGAGGCCGAAGCGCGTACCTTGGTCAAATGGATACTGACGCTGAAATAAGCGTCGCACAGTAAAAAAAGCCGCCGGGTTTATCGACCCGGCGGCTTTTTTCATGGGTGCGACAGGTTTAGCGACCGATGCCGAACGGCGCGTACTGGACCGGTACCCAGCCATAGCCCTTACCCTCGCTGCGCAACTGGCCTATGCCAGGAAAAGGCAGATGCGCACCCGCGACATAAGTTTGCTTGCTGACCGCTTCGTCGAAGATTTTTTTGCGTGCCGGCACAGCCTTGCTGCTGTCGTTGTCAAAACCAATGGCGATCGCAGGACGCGGGAATTGCACCGCATAGCTGTGGATCAGGTCGCCCAGAATCAGCAGGGTCTGGTCCTTGGAGGTGACTTGATAGCTGGTGTGGCCGGGCGTGTGTCCCGGTGTTGCTATTGGCGTGATGCCGGCTACGAGGGTCTCGCCGCTGGTGAACGGCTTGAACTTGCCGGCATCGATGTAGGGCTGGACCGATTCGCGGGCCATCTTGAAAAAGCCTTGCGCCTCTTTCGGGGCTTTTGCAGCGATTGCCGCATCCAGCCAGAAATCTGCGTCGGCCTTGGCCGGACGCACTGTTGCATTTGGATAGGCCAGCTTGCCATCGGCATCGAGCAGTCCGCAGGCATGGTCCGGGTGTAGATGGGTGATGACGATGGTATCGACTTGCGATGGCTCGTAGCCGGCGGCCTTCAGGTTGGCAGGCAAGCCACCGAGCGTCGGACCAAAGCATTTGGCCGCGCCGGTATCAACCAGGACCAGATTGCTGCCGGTATTGATCAGGTAGGCATTGACCGCTGTCTGGATCCCTTTCTTGTTGACGAACGAGCGTGCCAGCAAGGTCTGGATTTCTTTTGGTGTCGCATTTTTCAGCAGCGCCGTATCGAGTTCGATATAGCCGTCATACAGCGCCGTAACTTCAAAGTCGCCGACAGCCATCCGGTAGAAACCGGGTACCTGAGTCTTGACCTGGGCTGGTGCGACGGCCAGTGCGGCGGTCGGTGCCAGCAAGGTGCAGGTGGCCAGTCCGGCCAGGGCCAGCGTCAGGACGCTGCGTTTTGCAAAATGAAAAGTGGTTGATGCCATGGTGATCTCTTTGGTGGATGGATTGGCAGGTGTCTTGGTAAATTTTTTTACCAGTGGGCAGGATAGGTGATCGCGGTGATGTCTGCCGGCGATGCTGTCATTGCGTTATCGCCCCAGCGTCGGGAATTTGGCAAAGCCACTGTCGACCAGAATAAATTCGCCGGTGGTGCGGGCCGCGCCGTTGCAGAGCCAGTAACAGGCATCGGCGACATCGTCGGGCTGTATCGTCGATGCCAGCGGCGTGACCTTCTCGTAGTTTGTGCGCATCGCGTCATAGCGTTCGATACCCATGCCCTGCTGCAGCCAGGGTGTCTCGACCAGACCCGGCCCGACCGCATTGACCCGGATCGCCGGTGCCAGCGCGCGTGCCATGCCAAAGGTCATCGCATTGAGTGCGCCTTTCGATGCCATGTAGGCAAGGCAGGAGCCGCTACCCATCACCGACGCCACCGACGAGACGTTGACCACGCCAGCGCCCGGATGACGCTGCATCAGCGGTACGAAGGCACGGATCATCTGGTAGGCGCCGATCACGTTGACGGCATAGATGTCATGGAAGTCCTGCGCCGACAAACCATCCAGATCGGTGGCAGCGACAAACTTCGTTGTGCCGGCATTGTTGACCAGCGCATCGGTGCGCTGCCACTTCGCATCGACCGCTCCGGCCAGCGCGCGACAGTCGGCATCCAGCGAGACATCGGCCTGCATCACCAGCACGTCTGCACCGAGCGCGCGGCATTGTCCGGCGACGACATTGGCCGGTTCCGGATTGCGCGAAAAATTGATGACGACGTTGTAGCCGTTGCGGGCAAACAAGCGCGCGGTGGCGGCACCGATGCCGGACGATGATCCGGTAATGACTGCTACTTTTTTAGACATGACACCCTCAAGAAAAAAACAGACGAAAAAAAACGCCCCGATCTTGCGATCGCGGCGTCTTGTGCAGCAGGTCAGATAATTACTTCACGACAGCCAGTTGCAGGCGCTTGCCGCCTTTGTACGAGTACAAGGTCAGTGTGCCGTCCTTGATGTCGCCCTTGTCATCAAACACGATATTGCCGGTGACGCCTTTGTGCTGGATTTTTGCCAGGACAGGTGCGTACTTGGCTGGATCTGCCGAGCCGGCCTTGACCATTGCATCGACCATGGTCATCACCGAGTCATAGACGTACGGTGCATAAATCTGCACATCGACACCGAATTTTTTCTTGTAGGCAGCCTTGAAGTCTTCCATGCCTTTTTTCTGTGCATCTTCGACGCCGCCTGCTTCAGCGCAGACGACCTGGTTGTCGGCCATTGCATCGCCGGCCAGCGTGGCCAGTGCTTCGGTACAGATACCATCGCCACCCATGAACTTGGCGTTGATGCCCAGCTGTTTCATTTGACGCAGCATCGGACCGGCAACAGCGTCCATGCCGCCGAAGAACACGACGTCCGGATTTTTCGATTTGATCGAGGTCAGGATGGCATTGAAGTCAGTGGCTTTGTCGTTCGTGTACTGTGTCGCGACGATCTCTACACCGGAGGATTTGCCTTTGGCACCCTTGATGAATTCTTCGGCAACGCCCTGGCCGTAGGCAGTACGGTCATCGATGACCGCAACGCGTTTGGCTTTCAGCACTTGAACTGCATAGCGACCCAGTGTGCCACCGAGCTGGCCATCGTTGGCGACGACGCGGAAGGCGGTCTTGAAGCCTTGCTGCGTGTATTTAGGATTGGTCGCTGACGGCGAAATCTGTGGAATACCGGCTTCGTAGTAAATCTTCGAGGCAGGAATCGTGGTGCCGGAATTGAGGTGACCGATCACGCCATTGACCTTGGCATCGACCAGCTTCTGTGCAACCGCGGTACCTTGTTTCGGATCGGCTGCATCGTCTTCTGCCAGCAGTTCGAACTTGACCTTCTTGCCACCGATGACGACGCCTTTGGCGTTGAGTTCGTCGATTGCCATCTTGGCGCCGTTTTCATTGTCCTTGCCCAGATGGGCGATCGCGCCCGAGATGGGACCGACGTGACCGATCTTGACGATCTGTTCCTGGGCGGAAGCTGTCCCTGCGAATGCGAATGCCAACGCGGCGGCCAAGGGAATCATTTTTGTATTGAACTGCATTTATATACTCCTGAGGATTGAAAAAAAACAGCCTAGCTGCAACACTGCCATTCAGATTTCTGAACATGTAGAACTTACATGACAAAAACGTGATCGCATAGCGTTTTTCTGCGTTTTTTTAACCAATTGTTTAACTTTTATATGCCTAAAATTTACGCACTCGACAAAGTCGATCGCAAGCTGCTCAACCTGCTGCAAAAGGACAACCAGACCCCCACCCGCACGCTCGCCGAAAAGACCCATATTTCGCAGCCGACCTGCCTGCGCCGCCTGCGCGATCTGCGTGCGGCCGGCATCATCAATGCCGATGTGGCGCTGGTCGATCCGTTCGCGCTGGGCTATGGAATGCTGGCATTTCTTGAGATTTCACTGACCAATCAGTCGGACGAATGCATGCAGGAATTTGAAACCAGAATGGGCAAGGAAGCCGAAGTCATGCAGTGCTACTTCGTTTCGGGAGATTTTGATTATTTTCTGGTGGCGCATGTCATCGACATGGACGCCTATTACCAGTTTGTGCGGAGGGTGATTTCGGGGTCGGGCAATGTGCGGCATTTCCAGTCACGCTTTCCAATGAAACGCTCCAAATTTGTCACGCGCATCGCCTTTGATGAAAAGTCACTGGAAGTGCAGGTGCGCGCAAAAAAGTGAGATCGTCGCAAGGTGGGCGATTTTTTTTGCGCGCAAGGACCTGATCAGGCGTAGGTCAAGGTGGTATTCGGTGCTTATTCTTCGGCATAAAAAGCTACCGAAAGGTCCGTCACCGCAAGCGCCGGCCGAACCGCAGGATATGGTCCAGTCCTGCGTGTCATGCTGCCGTACTTCGCGTGCCGGTGGCACCGCGCCAATCACGTCGGCAATCGCCGCTGTATTCCGGCAGACGCACCATGCATTGCTTGTTGACTGCATAGCGCGACTGGCTGCAGTTGCGCAGCATCTGCCGGATCAATGTGCTCGTAGCGCAATGGTGCCAGCGGTTTTAAAACGCGACTTGCACGCCGCCGTTGATGGTGGCATCGCTTCGACCGCTGCGAACTTCGCCAACGACACCGTAGAACAGACGGGTGTGCTTGCCCTGCTGTAGAGAGCCGGACAGGTTGGCTTGCAGGAAAGTGCGTCCCACGTTTGGCGTGACAATTGTCATGTCGTCACCAGCGAGTTGCGCAGCCAAAACCGGCCGGATCAGGCTGCCGGCGTCTGCGCCAATCCCCACCGTGGTTTGCCATGTACTGACACCGGCTTGCGGCTCCCTGGCTGCTGCGGAGCCTGAGCAAAGAGCGGTCAAGCCTGTCATCACCCGCGTGCCGCGTGCATCATGTTTGGCAAGGCCGATTGCGCCTACGCTACCGCCGTCTTCAGTGTAGGCACTGCGGCGCACTTGCTGCCAAAGCGCGCGAACAAAGGGCTTGACGTCGATACCCGCGACGTTGGCTGCGCCTTGCAGTCCAAGTCCGAACATGGCATTGCGGCCGCGCGTATCACCGGACAGTGCCGCATTGCTCAAGACATCGGCACGGCGGGTACTGTAAAGACTGCGACCGAAACCGGCGACGCCGTCCAGCGTAACCTCACCCAGATTGTGATCGGCATAGACAAATGCCATGGTTTGATTGAGGGTGCCGGAGCCAGCGTTAGCCGACAGGTTGTCATGCGCCTGGGATATGCCGACTCCCAGCCGGCTGGTGTCGTTACGGAAGACGTCCACGCCCACGGTCAACTGAAGGCGGTCGGCCTTGAATCCGGAGGCTGCGTCATCCCCGGAGGTGCGGCTGCGACTACCGTTGAGGTCGGTCCACAGGGCTTTTTCGCGCGGTAGCGTCAATTGGCGTGCGATGCCAGCTTGCACTGCCTGGCCGACGGACGGTACGGCGGCCATGACGGCAGCGTGCACTTCGCCTGAAAGCGAGCGCATGACGCCATCAATGCGACCCGCTTCTACCGTGGTGACCGTCGCCGCCAGCAGCGTCTGCCTGGCAGTAGCGCCGTTGGCCTGGTCAGCATTGACAGCCCGATCGACCAGTGCGGCGGCGGCGACAGTATTGGTAGTGCCGCCGGCTGACTGGACTGTGGCGGCATAAGACACGGGCAAGATACGCAGGTCAAGCGAATGGGTAGCGTCGACATCGTAGAACAGCGCAATGCGGGTGCCTGCAGCCAGACCGTCGGGCTGCGCAAAATTAGCAAATCGACCTACGATTCCGCCGTCGGCAGTGATGATCCGGAAGCTCTCACCAATCTGGGGAACATAGGGTGTGTAAGCCACAGCGCCGGTAATTTTGGTGAGATTAACCATTAGCGTGCTACTGCCAATGATGAACTGGCTGTTGCTGCCAGTGACAAGCAGACGGGAGTAATTACCTGGCCCACTGGCGATGCCGGTGCCGTTGATGTCTTCTTGAAACGTGCTGCCGTTGGCCATCGTCACGGTTGATCCCGTGGTGAGGGTGCCGGGTGAATTACCCGGTGCCAGCGTACCGGCGACCGTGATCGGTGCCTGGATGGTGCCGGTTCCGCGCAGAGTGGCATCGGCATCAACTTGCACGAAAGTTGAATCGAGCAAGCTATTGGCACGTAACGTGCCAGCCTGCACGCAGGTGCCCTGGTTGAGCGTCGCCGCAGCAGCCATGTTGAGCGCACCTGCACCACTCTTGATGAAGCAGCCGAGCCCGCCGCCCGACGTCACGGTGCCGACCAGTAGCGTTGTCGTGTTGGCATCGGTAGCGATGGTGGTACCACCGGCAATGGTGAGTGCTTGAGCGAGTTGCTGATCGACCGTGGTGTGAAGTACGCCGCTATTGAGCGCAATGGCACCACTTCCAGCTGCATTTGCCGCACCAAGCTCGACGACACCCGCGTTGATTGCCATGCCACCGGTCATGCCGCTGTTATCGCCTAACAGCGCGAGTGTGCCGCTGCCGTTCTTCTGTAGCAGGCCATTGCCGCTGATTGGTCCGGATGCCGCGAGTGTGGTGCTGGTGGCGGTATCGAGGATGCCGGTGCCGACCAGGTTCACGCCGCGTGCCAACGTGAAGGAAGCACTGCTGTTCAGTGTTCCCTGGTTCATCGTGAGAGCGCCGGCGGTGTCACCAAGATGTTGATCTGATGCGACCGACAGCCTTGCATTATTAGTGACGACTGTGCCGCCGGTATGTGTATTGATGCCGGACAGTGTTTCAGTGCCGCCGGCTATGACCAGCGCGCCGCTACCCCCGATGCTTCCGGCGAATTCGCCAGCCGCGTTCGTGAGCGTCAGGGTCTGCCCACCGAGCACTACGGCGCCGGTGCCAGCCAGGCTGGTGATTGCCGCCCCCGCAGTTGTGGCGGAAACGTTCAGCGTACCGTTGACCAGTGTATTGGTTGAGTCACTGATGCTGCCGGTGCCAGCCAGAGCGAGCGTTGCACCACTATTGATTGTTGTCGCTCCGGTGAACGTGTTCACGCCGCTGAGTGAAACACGACCTCCCGTTCCCGTATTGGCAATTGTCAGGCTGCCCGGTGTGCTGGCAGAGGCATTCGAGAGCGCGCCGGAAATAGTCGTCTCGTTACCGTTTTGATTGAGGGTGCCGCCCGCTTGACCAATCGTAAAGTTTTGCGCGAGGGACGGCGTGCTGCTGGCCAGTGTCAGAGTGCCACCAGTAAAATTTGGCGTTGTCGTGGTCGCCAGCGACGTGGATGAATAACTACCAACGGCAGTATTGATCGGATTGCTGACCGGCACTCCCGGGTTAGACGGGTTTGCCAGCTGTTGCGACGTAATGGTAAAACCGCTTGACCGGATCACAGTGTCGATCGGGTTCCAATCCTGGGACGGTGAGGAGATCGGAATATAGGTAAAAGTGTAAGCGCCGGGCACCAGGTTCATGAATTGGGCACCTTGCCAAGTACTAATAACCCGGTTCGCTGTTCCAATGAGGCTAGTGCCGTTGGAGAAAAAGTTGGTTGTGCCGTCGGTGAGCCCGGTCGGTTTAGACGTCACGCGGTTTGAAAACGCAGACTGCTGGTTGTAGCCGTTTGGTCCTGAAAAACTCAGGCTGCCCTCGGTAAATGAAGTGAAATGGTAGGTGCCGTACCAGATTTCGACTGAATTGTTCGCTCCTATGGTGTAACCGACCGACGTGGTGTGCGCCAGGGCCTCCGTGCTGCACGTCAGGCACAACATCAAAGTTCCAGTCGACGCCATCATCGTAAGTCCAGCTGTGGCGGAGGCGCTGCCGACGACACGTCGGGTCCTGCGGCCGGCACTTCTCCCGTACGAACAGGCCAGTTCCGAGACTGCAATGAACATCGAAAGACTACGGTTCCATACAAGACGATAAGTATGATTCATTGTTTTTGGCCTGAAAAGAAGCGCTGCGTTAAAGGGACAGAGGGAGACTGGATCGACTTATTGGTGTCGGCTGAACTGACAGTGCAATCGCGGGAATTCGGCACGTGACTACCCCCCATGCCGAGACGGCATCAACATGATTAATGCTTGAAAAATTTTCTTGGAGTATTGCTGTGCACTCGCCGGTCGTCAAGTGATCCAGCGCGATTACAGGCCTAAAAAAGATTAAATTCAACAAAAATAATTGTTAACATCATTGAATGTGATGATTTTTTGGTAAAAATTGCGAATTGTATCGGCGAGGCCCGAGCCATGTTTGCGACGCGATCTGAACGCCGGCAATAGACCGATTTCAGATTGCTGGTCATGCTGCGGGAACTGCGCTGCGTCGCCAACACGGCAACCTGAAATACAAGCGCAGTGAAATGAAGCTGGGTGGGACGGGATTTTCCGGCGAGCCGGATTAGATCCCGATGCATTGCCACTCGTTGCAAGGAAGCGTTGGCGTTGATGCTGGCCGCCGGCTAGCGAGACATCCAGGCGAAAAAAAACGAGACCTTACGGTCTCGTTCATCGGGCAAGCGCAGGGACTGGTCAGACTTGAACCGGTGAGCCTTTCACGCCGGCACGGGCAGGCTGGCGCGGCATGCCGGTGAAGGCAAAATCAACGTCCGGCTGGCGACCGCAAATGATGTCGGCAATCGCGCGACCGGAACCGCAACCCATGGTCCAGCCCAGCGTGCCGTGGCCGGTATTGAGATACAGGTTGCTGAACTTGGTCTTGCCGATGTACGGCACGTTCGATGGCGTCAGTGGCCGCAAACCGGTCCAGTAAGTTGGATTGTCATAGTCGCAGGCGCCGGGGAACAGTTCCTGGGTACGGCGCGTGATGGCTTCGCAGCGGGCGGTATTGAGTTCGCGGGTGTAGCCATTGAGTTCGCAGGTGCCCGCCACGCGCAGACGGTCGCCAAGGCGCGACACCACCAGCTTGTAGCCATCGTCGGTCAGCGATACCGACGGTGCCAGATCCGGATTGATTACCTTGTAGGTGGCCGAATAGCCTTTGCCCGGATAGACCATGAGGTCGATACCAAGCGGCTTGAGAATAGGCACCGAAAAACTGCCCATCGCCATCACGAAGATATCCGCATGCAGGACTTCATGACGACCGGATTCATTGATGATTTCAACGCCGGTGACTTTGGCGGAGGCACCGCTGCCCTCGGTGATCAGGCGCGTGATCTGTGTATTGAACTGGAACTTGACACCGGCTTCTTCGGCTTTTTTGGCGAGGCCAGTGGTGAACTTGTAGATGTCGCCGGACTCGTCGCTGGCAGTGAAATCGCCGCCGACGATCTTGTCACGGATGCTGGCCAGCGCCGGTTCGATGCGCACGACTTCATCGGCGCTGATCGAGTCACGCTGGCAACCGAGGTCGCACATCAGCTTGGCTGCCGGCAGCGATTCTTCGAAGTCTTTTTTGTCGGTGTAAAAATGCAGGATGCCGCGGGTCAGGCAATCGTAGTCGACACCGGTTTCGGCGCGCAGCGATTGCAGGGTCTGGCGGCTGTACTCACTGATGGCAACGATCTGGCGGATGTTATCAGCGGTGCGGGCCGGCGTGCATTCACGCAGGAAGTTGATGGCCCAGCGCCATTGCAGCCATTCGGGCCGGAAGCGGTACAGCAGCGGCGCGTCTTCCTTGCCCAGCCACTTGAGTACTTTCATCGGAGCGGAAGGATTGGCCCACGGTTCGGCATGCGATACCGAAATCTGGCAGCCATTGGCAAAGCTGGTTTCCTGTGCCGCGCCTGGCTGGCGGTCGATGACCGTCACTTCGTGCCCTGACTTGTTCAAAAACCACGCTGAGGCGGTGCCGATGATCCCTGATCCCAATACGATGACTTTCATGGCTATCTCCAATTTTCGATACCTCGATTGTAGAAAGTTCTGGTCTGTTCAGGCCGGCAATTACAGGGTTGGATTATTTATTTATCAAATTAAAATAATAATCCGTGTCGATAAAACAAAAAAGATCGTTAGTTATTTGTCGTTTTCAAACGCGACACTTCCTGGGATACGGCGCGGCGGATGAGCTCTTCGATCGTCTGCTGAAGACCATCGCGGATCTCCTGCGCCAGCCCGCCGACGGCGACCTGCAGCACGTCGGCCAGGCTGTCACGGACTCGCTGTTCCAGCACTCTGTCGATCCGGGTCAGTACCTGGCGCGTGATGCGATCGCTGATTTCAGCCTCGAGGCGGGCCAGGTCTTGCTCGCTCCAGTGCGGTTCTTGCGCAGCGGTGCTGCTCAGTACCGGTACGCTTGCTTCCAGCAGCAGCAAAGGCGGCGCAAGCAAGTCAGCGTCATGCATGCGTTCTTGCTCTAGCGGCAGGACTTCAGTGAGCAGCGGGATGCCGCTATCGGCGTCGTTGTGGCTCATCGCGGGTACCTCATTTGTCGGCAATAAAATGCGTCAACGCATATCCGCGCTGCTGATAAAAGCGGTAACGATCGCGGCCGCTGGCAATATCTGCAGCATCGGTGGCGACGATTTCAAACAGGCGTTCGAAGCGGGCAAAGGTCGGAGGCGGCTGGCTGGTCAGATTGATCAGCACCTGATGGTGCGGTAACGCGTCGGCGTCGGCATCGGTGGTCGCGAGGATCACCGGCGTATCGATCGCCAGTGCATCACCGGCCATCACGTGCGGCACAAAGTCATGCTCGGAAAAAGTCCAGAGCGCGGCATCCAGCGCGGCCAGCTGCTGCGGCTCGCCCATCAGCACAATACGCGAATGCGCGTGGCGAGCCTTGCGCACCAGCCGGCAGACGTAGCTGATCTTGTCCGGGATATTGCTATGAAAATCGACACGGGTCATGGCAGCAGCATCAGAAACGAAAGCCGGAATCCGGCTTTCCGGCGGGTGTTGACGGCAGCGGGCGACGGCTTGGCGGGTTGATCACGTCGACCGCTTCGGCCTGCCCCTTGTCAGTGACCGGCGCGGCAGCACTGGCAGGCGGATTGCGATAGCCCGATGGCAATTGGCTGTTCGCCGGATAGGCGGCAACCGTCAGCATGGCGTCCCAGGCACCGCTTTCGAACCCGGTCTGTTTTGAGCGTCCGACCAGCAGCATCGGCATCGTGCCGTCGCCACCGGCCTGCTTCATGCGGTCGGTATCGGCGGCGCTGGTGACGGTTTTTTCAGTGAACGGAATACCGCGTCTGGACAAATAGACACGGCCACTGTCACACGGCACGCAAGCTTTCATGGTGTAGAGCACGACAGGGAAATTTTTCGCGGCGCGCGCCAGTTCGTAGGGCAGGGCAGTGGCGTCGGTGGCGGCAACCGGCGCGCCTTGTGACTCGGAGCGGCGCGCCGTCGCCGGCGGCGGCGTGTCGGTGTAGTTGATCTTGCCGTCGGCACCAGTCCACTTGTACATTTGCTGTGCCAGCGCGCCGCTGCTCGCGAATGCGCCGGCCATCAGCGCGACGGTCAGGATTTTTTGCAGATGGTGCATGGTGGTGCCTCCTTGTTTCAGCTCGCTACCGGTGCCATGCCGCTGTGTCGCAGCAGCGCATCAATGTTGGGTTCGCGGCCACGGAAGGCCTTGAATGAATCCAGTGCGGGACGGGAACCGCCGACTGCCAGCACCTCGCGCAGGAAGCGCTTGCCGGCTTCGCTGTAACCCTTGTCGCCATCGGCTGCACGGGCTTCTTCGAAGGCTCCGTAGGCGTCGGCGGACAGGACTTCAGCCCACTTGTAGCTATAGTAACCCGCAGCATACCCACCGGCAAAGATGTGGCTGAACGCGTTCTGGAAGCGGTTGAAGTCAGGCGGAACCAGCACCGCGACCTGTTCGCGCACGCTGGCGATCAGGGTGGCGACAGCGTCGCTGCCGGAGGCGTCGAAGTCGTCATGCAGCAGCATGTCGAGCAATGAAAACTCGACTTGGCGCAAGGTCTGCATGCCGGACTGGAAATTCTTGGCGGCCATCATCTTGTCGAACAGCTCGCGGGGCAGCGCCGCGCCGGTATCGACCCGCGCAGTCATGTGCTGCAGCACATCCCATTCCCAGCAAAAGTTTTCCATAAATTGTGATGGCAGTTCGACGGCATCCCACTCGACGCCGGAAATCCCGGACACGCCGATTTCGTCGACCTGAGTCAGCATGTGATGCAAACCGTGACCGAATTCATGGAACAGCGTGATCACCTCATCATGCGTGAACAAGGCGGGCTTGACCTTGCCGTCGACGGTAGTCGGCTCGGTGAAATTGCAGGTCAGGTAAGCCACCGGTGTTTGCACTTGCGTGCCATGCAAGCGACGACCGCGTGCATCATCCATCCAGGCACCGCCGCGTTTGCCGCTGCGGGCATAAAAATCGAGATAGAACTGGCCGATCAGCTTGCCGTCACGTTCGATGCGGAAGAACTTCACATCCGGATGCCAGGCCGGCGCGGTATCGGCCTTGATCTCGACGGTGTACAGGTTTTGCACCAGCCGGAACAGGCCTTCGGTGACCTTGGTCTGCGGAAAATACTGCTTCACTTCCTGCTCGGAAAACGCATAGCGCTGCTCGCGCAGTTTTTCGGAGGCGTAGGCGACATCCCAAGATGCCATCTCGGTCAGCCCGAGTTCGGTTGCGGCGAAGCTGCGCAATTCCTTCAGGTCCTGCTCCGCGAATGGCCGCGCGCGCTGGCCGAGGTCACGCAGGAAGTCGCTAACTTGCTGCGGCGTGTCGGCCATCTTGGCTGCCAGCGAGACTTCGGCGTAGCTCGCGTAGCCGAGCAATTGCGCTTCTTCCTTGCGCAATGCCAGCAGGTCGATGATGTTTTGGGTGTTGTCCCACTCGGGTTTGACGCCGAGCTCGGAAGCCTTGGTCACGTTAGCGCGGTACACCTGTTCGCGCAATGCGCGGTTGTCGGCGTATTGCAGGATAGGGAAGAACGACGGGAAATGCAGCGTGAACTTGTAGCCGGCCTTGCCGTCTTTGTCGGCGGCAGCGCGAGCGGCTTCTTTCACATCATCCGGCAAGCCGGCCAGTTCGGCTTCGGTCTCAACCAGCAACGCATAGTCATTGGTCGCATCGAGCACGTTCTCTGAAAAGCGCGTCGAGATTTCGGCATGCTTTTCCTGGATGGCGGCAAAGCGCGGCTTCAGGTCATCACTCAGTTCGGCACCGCTCAGGCGGAAATCGCGGATCGCGTTGTCGATGATTTTCTGGCGCGTGGCCGACAGACCGGCAAAATCGGCGTCATCGCGCAGCGCCTTGTACTTGTCGAACAGCGCCAGGTTCTGTCCGAGCGCAGTCCAGAATTCAGTGACCTTGGGCTGGTTCTCGTTGTACACGGCACGCAGTGCAGGCGTATCCATCACGCCATTGAGATGACCGACGATGCCCCAGGCGCGGGCCAGCTTTTCGGTGGCCAGGTCGAGCGGTTCGACGAAGTTATTCCAGGTGACCGACTCCATCGGTGCTTCCAGTTGCGTAATCACGGTGCTGCATTCGGCGATCAGTAGATCGATTGCCGGCGTCACATCGGCCGGCGTGATCAGGTCGAAGCGTGGCAGGTCAGAGAAGTCCAGCAGCGGGTTGGCAACGGCGTTAGCAGCAATAGAAGTGGTCATAGGTTCAGTTTCCTTCAGCAGATTCGAGGGTATTGACGAGCAACATCGTGATCGTCATCGGGCCAACACCGCCTGGTACAGGCGAGATCCAGCCGGCAATTTCCTGTACGCCGGCAGTGTCCACATCGCCGCACAGCTTGCCGTCATCGTCGCGGTTCATGCCAACGTCGATAACGATGGCGCCGGGCTTGACCATGTCGGCTGTCAGCGTATTGCGCTTGCCGACGGCCGCCACCACGATGTCGGCCTGGCGCGTGTGATAAGCCAGATCCGGTGTACTGCTATGACAGATGGTGACAGTTGCATTGGCTTGCAAGAGCAGCAGCGCCATCGGTTTGCCGACCGTATTGCTGCGGCCGATGACCACCGCATGCTTGCCCTTGATAGTCACGCCGGTGCTCTCGATCATTTTCATGCAGCCGAACGGCGTGCACGGACGAAAGCCCGGCAAACCGGCCATCAGTTCGCCGGCACTCTGGACCGAGAAACCATCGACGTCCTTGCGGGTCGAAATCGCATCGATGACCTTGGCCGGATCGATATGCTTCGGCAGCGGCATCTGCACCAGGATGCCGTGGACGGAGGGATCGGCATTGAGGGCGGCGATGCGGCTCAGCAGGTCGGCTTCCGGGAGCGTTGCCGGATATTTTTCCAGCATGGACTGGATGCCGGTATCGGCGCAGGCCTTGACCTTGTTGCGCACGTAGACCTGGCTGGCCGGATCTTCGCCGACCAGGATCACGGCCAGGCCGGGTTGTTTGCCGGCGGCGGTCAGCGCGGCGGCGCGGGTGGCGACATCGGCGCGCAGTTGGTGGGAGAGCTGGGTTCCGCTGATCAATTGGGCTGGCATGGTGATGGATTCCGGCTGAAATAAAGACGCGATTATAAAGCCCGGTCGCGTCGGACAGGCAGGCGCTTGCTGAGTTGCGTTTGTCTGCTGCCGCCGAAAACTTGCCCGATATAAATGACGCTTCGCAGCATTATTCCGCATTATGAGAAAAGCATCCACTATTTGAAAAAGCCAAAAAGTGCTGATAAAATCCGTATCAACAAATGCGCGCCGTATCCGATTTGTTGCAGAATGCCTGGCAGCGAAGTCCGTTCGATGCAGGTAAAAAAACCAGGAGACATGCATGTCCGCTCAGCTCGACCAAGTCCTGGCGCAAGCCGCCACCGATCCCGATGTCATCGAAACGCAAGAGTGGCTTGATGCCCTCGAAGCCGTGATCGAAAACGAAGGTCCCGAACGCGCGCACTACCTGATGGAGCGCATGGTTGACCTGGCCCGCCGTCGCGGTGCCCATATCCCGTTTTCCAGCAATACCGCTTACGTCAACACGATCCCGAATGACCTCGGTGCCCACTGTCCCGGCAATCTCGAATTCGAAGAGCGCCTGCGCTCATGGATGCGCTGGAATGCGATGGCGATGGTGGTCAAGACCAACCGCGCCGATGGCGACCTCGGCGGTCACATTTCCAGCTTTGCGTCGCTGGCCAACATGCTCGGCATCGGCTTCAACCATTTCTGGCATGCCCCGACCGAAGACCATGGCGGCGACCTGCTCTACATTCAGGGTCACTCTTCGCCCGGCATCTATGCCCGCGCTTTCCTCGAAGGCCGGCTGACCGAAGAACAGATGCTGAACTTCCGCCGTGAAGTCGATGGCAAGGGCCTGTCCTCGTATCCGCATCCGAAACTGATGCCGGAGTTCTGGCAATTTCCGACCGTCTCGATGGGCCTTGGTCCGCTGATGGCGATCTACCAGGCCCGTTTCCTCAAATACCTGCATGCCCGTGAAATCGCCAAGACCGATAACCGCAAGGTCTGGGTCTTTTGCGGCGATGGCGAGATGGATGAGCCGGAATCGATGGGTGCGATCGGCATGGCCGGGCGCGAGATGCTCGACAACCTCGTGATGGTGGTCAACTGCAACCTGCAGCGTCTCGATGGTCCGGTGCGTGGCAATGGCAAGATCATCCAGGAACTCGAAGCCGATTTCCGTGGCGCCGGCTGGAATGTCGTCAAGGTGATCTGGGGCCCGGGCTGGGATGAGCTGCTGGCCAAGGACAAGGAAGGCATCCTGCAACAGGTGATGATGGAAACCGTCGACGGCGAATACCAGAACTACAAGGCCAAGGACGGCGCTTACGTGCGCAAGAATTTCTTCGGCAAGCATCCGAAATTGCTCGAGATGGTCGCCAACATGACCGACGACGATATCTGGCGCCTGACCCGTGGCGGTCACGATCCGCACAAGATTTACGCTGCGTTCAAGATCGCCCAGGAAGCCAAGGGCCAGCCGACCGTATTGCTGGTCAAGACCGTCAAGGGTTTCGGCATGGGCAAATCCGGCGAGGCGCGCAACACCGCGCACCAGACCAAGAAGCTCGACGATGAATCCATCCGCGAAATGCGCGACCGCTTCGCGATTCCGATTCCGGATGACGAACTGGCCGACGTGCCATTCTTCAAGCCATCGGAGGACGCACCTGAAATGAAGTACCTGCACGAGCGTCGCAAGGCACTCGGCGGTTACCTGCCACAACGCCGTATGCAAGCCGACGAGACCATCAAAGTACCCGAGCTGTCGGCCTTCAAGGCAGTGCTCGATCCGAC
The DNA here is from genome assembly GCF_034347385.1 of Actimicrobium sp. CCC2.4. Taxonomy (NCBI): domain Bacteria; kingdom Pseudomonadati; phylum Pseudomonadota; class Betaproteobacteria; order Burkholderiales; family Oxalobacteraceae; genus Actimicrobium; species Actimicrobium sp. CCC2.4. Next base: position 1,201,280 of record NZ_CP133777.1, read on the forward strand.
TGCCGAAGGGCGTGAAATCTCGACTACGCAAGCCTACGTGCGGATGATTTCTATCCTGCTGCGCGACGCGACCCTCGGTCCGCGCGTGGTGCCTATCCTGGTCGATGAAGCGCGTACCTTCGGCATGGAGGGCTTGTTCCGCCAGATCGGTATCTTCAACCAGCAAGGCCAGCTGTACGAGCCGGTCGACAAGGATCAGGTCAGCTATTACCGCGAAGACAAGGCCGGCCAGATCCTGCAAGAGGGCATCAACGAAGCCGGTGCAATGAGTTCGTGGATTGCTGCGGCTACTTCGTACTCGACCAACAACCGCATCATGGTGCCGTTCTATACCTTCTATTCGATGTTCGGGCTGCAGCGCGTCGGCGACCTGGCCTGGGCCGCCGGCGACATGCGTTCACGCGGATTCCTGATGGGCGGCACCGCCGGCCGGACGACCTTGAATGGCGAAGGCTTGCAGCACGAAGACGGCCACAGCCATGTGCTGGCCTCGACGATCCCGAACTGCCTGCCATATGACCCGACCTTTGCCCACGAAGTCGCCGTCATCCTGCACGATGGCCTCAAGCGCATGATCGAAGAGCAGGAAGATGTGTTCTATTACATCACCCTGATGAATGAAAACTACAGCCATCCGGGCATCAAGGACGGCCAGGAAGCCGGCATCCTGAAAGGCCTGTATTTGCTGCAGGAAGGCCAGGCCGATACCAAGTTGCGTGTGCAACTGATGGGCTCGGGCACCATCCTGCGTGAAGTCATCGCGGCAGTCGACTTGCTGCAGGATGACTGGGGCATCGGTGCCGATGTCTGGTCGGCCCCGTCGTTCACCTTGCTGGCCCGCGATGGCCAGGATGTCGAGCGCTGGAACATGCTGCACCCGACCGAGCCGGCCCGCGCTGCGCATATCACGCAATGCCTGCAGGACACCAAGGGTCCGATCGTTGTCTCGACCGATTACATGCGCACGTTTGCCGAGCAGGTGCGGGCGTTCGTGCCGAAGGGTCGCAGCTACAAGGTGCTTGGCACCGACGGTTTCGGCCGTTCGGATTCGCGTGCCAAGCTGCGTGAGTTCTTTGAGGTCAATCGCTACTACGTGACCGTTGCCGCACTCAAATCGCTGGCTGATGAAGGCGCCATCGAACAGGCCATCGTCGAACAGGCGATCGTGAAATACGGGATCAATCCGGAGAAGCCGAATCCGGTTACCCAGTAATTCAACGAATCCCATCCCTACCGCAGCGACCGCGCAGTGTACTGCGCGGTCGCTGCCTATAAAAAATACGGAGCAACGACATGAGTGTGAGTGAAATCAAAGTCCCGGATATCGGCGATTTCAAGGAAGTCGAAATCATCGAACTGCTGGTGAAAGTAGGCGACACGATCAAGGTCGACCAGTCGCTGATCACGGTCGAATCGGACAAGGCCAGCATGGAAATCCCGTCCAGCGGCGCTGGCGTGATCAAGGAAATCAAGGTCAAGGTCGGCGACAAGGTGGCAATGGGTTCGCCGTTGCTGACCCTGGAAGCATCCGATGCGGCGGCCGAGCCGGCAGCTGCAGAAGCAAAGCCCGCTGCTGCAGAGGCACCAGCGCCGGCGGCTGTCGTCGACAAAACCGAAGCGAAAGCCGAAGCGAAAACTGAGGCAACTCCGGCTGCAGCGGCTCCAGCTCCAGCTCCAGCTCCAGCTCCAGCGATTCAGGCTCCAGCGGCCAGCGGCAAACCAGCCCACGCCTCGCCCTCGATCCGCAAATTCGCCCGCGAACTCGGCGTCGATCTGGTCAAGGTTGGTGGTACCGGTCCGAAGGGCCGCATCCTGCACGAAGACGTGCAGAACTTCGTCAAGGCCGCACTGGCCGGTGGCGCTACCGCAGCGTCGTCGGTGCCACGCAATGGTTCCGGTGCCGGCATGGATTTGCTGCCATGGCCATCGCTGGATTTCACCAAGTTCGGTGCGACCGAAGTGCAGCCGCTGTCGCGCATCAAAAAGCTCAGCGGCCCTAACCTGCATCGCAACTGGGTGATGATTCCGCATGTCACGCAATTCGATGAAGCCGATGTCACTGACCTCGAAGATTTCCGCAAGTCGTCGAATACGGCGCTGGCTAAATCCGGCGTCAAGCTGACGATGCTGGCCTTCGTCATCAAGGCCAGCGTCGCTGCGCTGAAAAAATTCCCGGCCTTCAATTCGTCGCTCGACGCGACCGGTGAAAACCTGATCCTCAAGCAGTACTACAACATCGGTTTCGCAGCCGACACCCCGAACGGCCTGATGGTCCCGGTCATCAAGGATGTCGATAAAAAAGGCATCGCGCAAATCGCCACCGAGATGGGCGAACTGTCCGCACAAGCGCGCGACGGCAAGCTCAAGGGCGCCGACATGCAGGGCGCGACGTTCACGATTTCATCGCTGGGTGGCATAGGCGGGACGATGTTCACGCCTATCATCAATGCGCCGGAAGTGGCCATCCTCGGGCTGTCGAAAGCGTCGATCAAGCCGGTCTGGGATGGCAAGCAATTCCAGCCGCGCCTGATGATGGGCATGTCACTGTCGTACGATCACCGCGTCGTCGATGGCGCAATGGGTGCGCGCTTCTCGGTGTACTTGTCCGAGGCATTGGCCGACCTGCGCTTGACGTTGCTGTAAGGCTGCTATAAAGCCGCACGCCACGAATGCAACCCGGCCCGCGCCTGCGCGGGTGACGAACCTGGAGACATGAATGAGTCTGATTGAAGTGAAAGTCCCCGACATTGGCGACTTCAAGGAAGTGGAAATCATCGAGTTGCTGGTCAAGGCCGGCGACACCATCAAGGTCGACCAGTCGTTGATCACGGTCGAGTCCGACAAGGCCAGCATGGAAATTCCATCCAGCCATGCCGGCGTCATCAAGGAATTGAAAATCAAGGTCGGCGACAAAGTCGCAATGGGATCGCTGATGCTGGTGCTGGAATCGGCGGAGGCGACTGAAGCTGCTCCGGCGGCGGCACCTGCACCTGCACCTGCACCTGCACCTGCTCCTGCTGCAGCTGCCCCGGCACCCGCACCCGCAGTTGTCGCACCGGCCGCTACTGCCTTTGCCGGCAAGGCCGACATCGAATGCGACACGCTGGTCCTCGGTGCCGGTCCCGGCGGTTATACCGCCGCGTTCCGCGCTGCCGATCTCGGCCAGAAAGTCGTGATGATCGAACGCTATGCGACGCTGGGCGGGGTCTGTCTGAACGTCGGTTGCATCCCGTCGAAAGCCTTGCTGCATGCGGCCAAGGTCATCACCGATGCCGAAGAGATGTCGCACTTCGGCATCAAGATGTCGTCGCCCGAAATCGACCTCGACAGCTTGCGCAGCTGGAAAGACGGCATCATCAAGAAGCTCACCGGCGGACTCACCAGCCTGTCCAAGGCCCGCAAGGTGCAAGTCGTCGAAGGCAAGGGCGTGTTCAGCTCGGCCAACACCGTCACTGTCGACACCAAGGAGGGCAGCAAGGTCATCGCATTCAAGAATGCGATCATCGCGGCCGGTTCGGCCGTCTCGACTATCCCGGGCTTCCCGTACGACGACCCGCGTGTCATCGATTCGACCGGCGCGCTTGAATTACGCCAGATCCCGAAGAAGATGCTGGTCATCGGCGGCGGCATCATCGGTCTCGAAATGGCTTGCGTGTATGACGCGCTGGGCAGCAAGATCACCGTCGTCGAATTCGCCGACGGACTGATTCCGGCCGCCGACCGCGACATGGTGCGTCCGCTGCACAAACGCATCGAAAAACGCTACGACGCGATTTATCTCAAGACCAAGGTCACCAAGCTTGAAGCACGTGACGACGGCTTGCTGGCCACCTTCGAAGGCGACAATGCCCCGAAGGAGCCGCAACTGTTCGACATGGTATTGATGGCGGTCGGTCGCCGTCCGAATGGCCGCGAAGTCGGTGCCGACAAGGCCGGCGTGGTGGTCAACGAGCGCGGCTTTATTCCAGTCGACAAGCAGCAGCGCACCAACGTCGCCAACATCTTTGCGATCGGCGACATTTGCGGCGATCCGATGCTGGCGCACAAAGCCACCAACGAAGCCAAGGTCGCCGCCGAAGTGATTGCCGGCCACAAGGTCCAGTTCGATGCGATGACGATTCCATCAGTGGCCTACACCGATCCGGAAATCGCATGGATGGGCGTGACCGAAACCGAAGCCAAGGCGCAGAACATCCCGTTCGAGAAAGTCAATTTCCCGTGGGCGGCCAGTGGTCGCGCGCTGGCGGTGGGCCGTGACGAGGGGTCGACCAAGCTGTTGTGGGATCCGGCTACCAAGCGTCTGATCGGTGCCGGTATCGTGGGCGTCAATGCCGGCGAACTGCTGGCCGAGCTGGTGCTGGCGATGGAGATGGGGGCTGATCTGGAAGACATCGCGCTGACCATTCATGCGCATCCGACCTTGTCGGAGACGCCGATGTTCGCTGCAGAAATGGCGCTGGGGACGATTACGGATTTGTATATTCCGAAGAAGTAATCACGCTAGTGGCAATACATCGAGCCCGTCAGTGCGTTGCACTGGCGGGCCTTTTTTATGGCTGCGGTATTTTTCCGGCCAGGTCAATCCCAGTGACCGAGACGCTGCATCCATCGCGCGATGGCGCGTTCGTTGTCGCCGCCGGCTTCGTGCCAGGCTTGCATGCCGGGCTGGTCTTCGGCGAGCCTGTGCTGGCCCAGCTTGAACTTGCCTTCGAGCTGGTCGACCCGGATTGTGAAGCCGACGATGGCCTTGAGCAAGCCGGTGCGCAAGCCGCTGTCGAGCTGATCGAACTGCGGCTGATAGCCCGGTTCGGTGTGCTGCACCAGCGCAGCCAGCAGCGCCAGTTTGGCGTCGCTGTCGTGTTCAATAACGGCCGTACCGCTGGCATGGACCGCGATGTAATTCCAGGTCGGCACGCGATTCTGGCCGACATACAGCGTCGGCGAAATATACGTGTGCGGTCCCTGAAAAATCACCAGCGCAGTCGGATCGTCCTGCAGCGCCTGCCAGTGCGGATTGGCGCGCGCCACGTGACCATCGATCTGCAGCGCACCATCGACCTGGCGCGCCAGCACCGGCACGTGGGTGGCAAAGGGCTTGCCGTCCACGGTCGACACCAGCGTGGCAAACGCATAGCGCTGCATCACTTCGAGCAGCAGCGCCGGATCGTCCTCGCAGAAGTGCTTCGGCACGTACATGCTTAGTGACCGAGTTCGCGCATCACTGTTGATAGCATGGCCAGCATCTGGTCGATCTCGGCATGCGTCACATTGAGGGCCGGCATGAAGCGCAGCAGGTCAGGGCGTGGCGAGTTCAGCAGCAGACCGACCGGCGCCATGTTGCGTGCCGCTTCGACGATTTGCGGACCGATGTCCTTGCCCAGCATCAGCGCACGCAGCAAGCCTTCGCCGCGCTCGCCCTGCAAGCCGTGCTCGGCGCACAAGGCCAGCAAGCCTTGCTGCAAATAGGCACCGCGTTCGCGCACCGTTGGCAGGAAACCTGGTGCCAGCATCGCATCGACCACGGCGACGCCAACCGCCGCCATCAGCGGATTGCCGTTGTAGGTACCACCTTGATCGCCCGGTTCGAAGCAGGCGATTTCTTCGCGGCACAGCAGTGCGGCCAATGGCACGCCACCGCCAATGCCTTTGCCCAGCGTCATGATGTCGGGCTCGATGCCCGACAACTGATAGCCGAACAGTTCACCGGTGCGACCCATGCCGCTCTGAACTTCATCGACCATCAGCAGGATGCCGCGCTCTTTGGTCAGCGCCCGCAGCGCCTGCATGAATTCGCGCGTGGCCGGGATGACGCCGCCTTCGCCTTGCACCGGTTCGAGCATCACGCCGATGGTGGTATCGGTGATCAGGCGTTCGACGCTGGTGATGTCGTTGAGATCGGCTTTCGGAAAGCCCGACACTTGCGGTGCATACATCGTGTCCCAGCCCGGCTTGCCGCTGGCCGACATCGTGGCCAGTGTGCGACCGTGGAAGCTGTGGTCGAAGGTGATGATTTCAAAGCGGTTCTGGCCGGCGGCGTTCTTGAATTTCTTGCCGTATTTGCGTGCCAGCTTGATCCCGCCTTCGTTGGCTTCGGCACCGCTGCTGGCAAAGAACACGCGGTCAAAACACGAGTTGGCGGTCAGGCGTGCCGCTAGCGCTATCGATGGCTCATTGAAAAAAGCAGGCGACGGATTAAGCACTTTTTTCGATTGCGCGACCAGTGCATCGCTGATGCATTGCGGCGCATGGCCCAGGCAGTTGACGGCCCAGCCCTGCAGGTAATCGAGATAGCGTTTGCCGGTACTGTCGGTGAGCCACATGCCGCTGCCTTCGGTAAAGACAATCGGCGGACGGTTCGTGATGAACATCAGCGCATTGGTTTCGTATTGATTGAATTCCATTTTCAGCGGCTCCGCAAAAGATAAGGGCAAAACAAAAAAGCAGACGAAAAAAAAGCCACAGGATTAGCCTGTGGCATCGGGATTAGTGAACAATCACCCGCGCGGCTTTCCTGACTGAGGCAGTCCGGGTCGACGTCGCGCGTTGGGTTTGGTGGGTGTCATGCAGCCGATGGTAGGGCGTTTGTCGCAGTGCGTCAAAACGTTTTTTTAATTCATCCGGCGACCGTGGCATTGGCGGCGATATCGGCTTCGCTGGTGAACGCGTCAGCGAAGAATTCGTCTTCCGGCAAATGACAGACTGCCACGAACTCGCGTTGGGCCGCATCGACCATGACCGGCACGCCGCAGGCATAGACCTGGTGGCCGCTCAGGTCGGGCATGTCGTCCATCACGGCGCGGTGGACAAAATCGGTGCGGCCCAGCCAGTGGTCTTCGGGCAGCGCATTCGATACGACCGGCACATAAGTGAAGCCGGGTACGGTGCGGGCCCATTCTTCGCACAGCGCATTCATGTACAAATCCTGCGGCCGGCGACCGCCCCAGTACAAGGCCATCGGGCGACCGCTTTTTTTGTGGATGGCTTGTTCGATGATGGCCTTGATAGGCGCAAAGCCGGTGCCGGAGGCGACCAGTACCATCGGCTTGGCGGAGTCATCACGCAGGAAAAAGGTGCCGTGGGGACCTTCGAAGCGCAGGATGTCGCGCTCTTTCATCGTGTTGAACACAGGATCGGTGAACAGGCCGCCAGGTGTATGACGGATGTGCAGCGTGATCTGTTCATCGAGATGCGGCGCGTTGGCCATGCTGTAACTGCGGCGCTTGCCATCCTTGAGCAAGAATTCGATGTATTGGCCGGCGCGGTATTGCAGCCGCTCGCTGGCCGGCAATTGCAGTGCCAGCAGCATCACGTCGTCGGTCAGGCGTTCGAGCTTCGCCACGCGCGACGGCAATTTCTTGATCGGGAACTCACCGATGCCGGCGACTTCGCGCACTTCGATCTGCAAGTCGCTGTGCGGGGTCGCGCAGCAAAATAGCGCGCCACCGGTTTCTTCTTCGGCGACTGACAAGGCCTTGGCCTGATGCGTGCCGTGAGTGACAGAGCCACTGAGGAGCTTGCCTTTGCAACTGCCGCAGGCGCCGTTCTTGCAGCCATACGGCAGGCCGACGCCGGCGCGGATGGCCGCGGCCAGGACGGTTTCATCGGCAGCGCAGCTGAACTGGTGGCCGCTAGGAGCGACGGTAATCTGGAAAGTCATACAATCCTGAACATGAATAAAAGTCTGACTACGAAAAAAATCGGCTTGCCGCGTTTGCTGATCATCGGTTGTGGCGACGTCGGCATGCGCCTGCTGCCACTGTTGCATGCACGCTTTCGCGTGTTCGCCGTGACCAGCCAGCCTGGCCGGGTCGCCGAATTGCGTGCCGCAGGGGCGATACCCATCGTCGCCAATCTGGATGAACCGGATAGCCTGGCCCGGCTATCCCGCCTGGCCCGCTATGTCGTGCATCTGGCACCACCGCAAAGCGACGGCACGACCGACCGGCGTACGCGTAATTTGTGTTCCATTTTACCCGACGCAGCCACTGTCGTTTATGTCAGCACCAGCGGCGTGTATGGCGATTGCGGTGGCGCGCTGATCGATGAAACCCGGCCGGTCAATCCGGTCAATGCCCGTGCCAGACGGCGGGTCGATGCCGAGCAGGTTTTACGGCGCTGGGCCCGCCGCGTGCATGGCCGTCTTGGCATCCTGCGCGTGCCCGGGATTTATGGCGCGGACCGCTTGCCGCTGGAGCGTTTGCGCAAGGGCACGCCGGCGCTGGTCGCCGCCGATGACGTCTACACCAACCATATCCATGCCGATGATCTGGCGCGCATCATTGCCACCACCTTGTTCCGGCTGCAGCCAAACCGGGTCGTACACACCGTCGATGATTCGGCAATGAAGATGGGCGAGTATTTCGATACGGTGGCCGACGCCTTCGGCATGCCAAGACCGCCGCGCCTGCCACGCACCGAATTGCGTGAGCTGGTGTCGCCGATGCTGCTGTCGTTCATGTCGGAATCACGGCAGTTGAGCAACCGGCGATTGAAGCAGGAACTCGGCGTGCGGCTGCAGTATCCGACGGTGGCAGATGCATTGCGTGCAATTGAATCGGCCGCAAGCGATTGAGAAGCGTGCGGGCTAAGTGAGCCAACGCATGGACGGGTGGCTGGTTTCGGTTAGGATGAAGCTTCCGTTTTCCGAAACTCACTACGACCAAGGAACCATCATGAAAAACTTATCAACGATGCTTGTTACCGGCGCACTGTTTTGCCTGTCTTCCGCCGCGTTTGCAGCCAGCCACACCGCAGCACCGATGGCACCGATGCCGGCCGACGGTGCCAAGCCGATGATGAAGCACGACAAAGGCGGCAAGCACGCAGCGATGATGAAGGACATGGACGCCAACGGCGACGGCATGATTTCGAAGGAAGAATTCATGAAGCACCATGAAAAAATGTTTGATGCGATGCCAAAGAACAAAGATGGAATGGTCGACATGAAATCCATGCATGCACCGGCAATGAAGAAGTAGATTTTTCTGCTTCGCCCACAAAAAAGACAGGCATTGCCTGTCTTTTTTATGGAGAGAGCGGGTGATTATTTAACGGTTGCTGCTTTCACGTCGGCTTTGCCTTCGGCCTTGACTGCTGCGGTTTCCGATTTTGCTTTCATCTTGTCGGCACCGGCTTCAACCTTTGTCATGCCGACTTTTTCATCGGCCTTGATGCTGGTTTTTTCAGCTTTGGCATCGGCTTTTGCGCTGGTCATGTCAGCCTTGGCTTCAGCTTTGGTCTTGTCTGCTGGTGCGGCAGCGGCGACATCATGTTTTGCTTCAGCTTTGGCTTTTGCCGACTTTGTGTGGGCCTTGGCTTTCTGGGTTTCTGCCTTGGTCACGGCTTTGTTGACGGACGCGTCGGCTTTGGCATCGGTCTTGACTTCGGCGCTCACTGCCTTGGTATCTGCCTTGGCGGCTTTGGCTTCGGCCTTGACGACGGCCGGTGTTGCAGGGGCAGCAAGGGGGGCTGGAGCTTGAGCAAAAACTGACGAAGCAAACAGACCGGCGATCAGGGTAGCGATTAACTTGTTCATTGTATTTCCTTGGCAGAGTCAGCAGCCGGGATGGCTTGCAGTGCAGTCAATAACGCCAGCCAGTGAGGCTCGTTGACCCGGTTTCGGCTTGCTTTGTGAGCGTATGTAACGGCTGGTCTGCACAAGGAGGTGGTTTATCCGGCAAGCGCTACTTGCTGGTAAGGATGTTTTACCGCTTCGTAGACAGGGCTGGCGTAATAGCCGGCACGCGAGCGCCTCAGGTCAGCGACGAAGTCACCTTCAGCACCTCTTCGGCCGTCGTGGTGCCATCGATGATTTTCATGGCGCCGGCGACGCGCAGCGGTTGCATGCCGTCGTGGATGCTTTGCTGGCGCAAGGCGTGGATGTCGCTTTCAGCCTTGATCAGTTTCGAGAAAGGTTGCGACACCATCAGCAATTCGTACAGTCCGGTGCGGCCCCGAAAACCGGTATGGCGGCATTCGGTACAACCGACCGGTCGATAGATCGCAGCGGGTTTCGGAATGCTGAATCCTTCGGTCAGGCTGGCCCAGACTTCGTCCTGCAGTGCGCCATCGGGTGTCTTGCAATGGCTGCATAAGGTCCGCACCAGCCGCTGCGCCATGATGCCGATCAACGTGCTTTCAAGCAGGTAGTACGGCACGCCGAGTTCGAGCAGGCGCATCACCGCCGACGGGGCGTCGTTGGTGTGCAGCGTCGATAGCACCAGATGTCCGGTGAGCGCAGCCTGAATGGCCATCTCGGCCGTTTCGAGGTCGCGGATTTCACCGACCATGATGATGTCCGGATCCTGCCGCATCAGCGCGCGCACGCCATCGGCAAACGTCAGGTCGATGCCGTGCTGGATCTGCATCTGGTTAAACGACGGCTCGACCATTTCGATCGGGTCTTCGACGGTGCAGACATTGACCTCGGACGTCGCCAGTGCCTTGAGCGTGGTGTAGAGCGTGGTGGTCTTGCCGGAGCCGGTCGGACCGGTGACGAGGATGATGCCGTGCGCGCGCTTGGTCAGCGTGTCCCAGCGCAGCGCATCGGCGGGCGGGAAGCCGAGCTCCGGCAAGGTCTTGACGACCACCTCGGGATCGAAAATCCGCATCACCAGCTTTTCGCCGAAGACGGTCGGCAGCGTGGACAGGCGCAGCTCGATTTCCTGGCCTTGCGGTGTGCGGGTCTTGATGCGGCCATCGAGCGGACGGCGTTTTTCGATGACGTCCATGCGACCCAGCAGCTTGATGCGCGCAGTCATCGCAATCATCACCGTGGCCGGCACCTGGTAGACCTGGTGCAGCACGCCATCGATACGGAAGCGGATCGCGCTGAAGTCGCGCTTGGGTTCGAGGTGGATGTCCGAGGCGCGCTGTTCGAACGCGTATTGCCACAGCCAGTCGACGATGTTGATGATGTGCTGGTCGTTGGCATCGACCTGCCGGTTGCCTTGCCCGAGTTCGACCAGCTGCTCGAAATTGTGGCGCGTGGCGATGTCCTGGCCGTTGAGTTTGTGGGCCCCCTTGATGGATTTGGCCAGCGTGAAAAATTGTGCAGTGTACTGCGCAATATCGAGCGGGCTGGCGACCACCAGTCGCACGCTGCGCCGGGTAATCTTGGCGATCTCGGCCAGCCAGTCGACCGAAAACGGCTCGGCCGTCGCGACAATCAGTTCGGTCGCCGTCAGTTCGATTGGCAGGATATGGAAGCGCGCCGCGTAGCTGGCCGACATCACGTCGGCGACTTTGGTGAAGTCGATTTTCAGCGGGTCGATGCGATAGAACGGCAAGTTGACCTTGCCGGCCATCCACTCGGTGAGCATGTCCAGCGTTAGCGCGCGGTGCGGTGGCAGTGCCGAGGTCAGCTTCGATTGCGCCACGGCCGTCAGCGGATGCATGGTCAGCGTGGCATTGCGCAGGATGCCTTGTGCGGCGGTGAAGCGCGCCTTGACGTCGGCTTTTTCGACGATGCCGTCAGCCAGTAACCACGTGAACACCTGCTGCAGGTCGATGAACTTGCTGTTGGCCTTGACGACGGGAACCGGTTGAGCGGACATGGCGGGCGCGCTTTCGCTGAGTGATGGACGGCGGATCGGCAGGTGTTTCAGAAGCAGTGTTCCGCAGCCGGGAAGGTCCCTTCCTTGACCGCCTTGATGTAGGCGCTGACGGCACCATCGATACTGCCTTGTCCGTCCATGAAGTTTTTCACGAAGCGTGCCTTGCGACCCGGAAACGCTCCCAGCATGTCATGCATCACCAGCACCTGGCCAGAACAATCGGGACCGGCTCCGATACCTATGGTCGGAATCGCCAGCAATGTGGTTGCTTCCTTGCCGAGTGCCGCCGGAATGGCTTCGAACAGCATCACGGCAGCACCGGCGGCTTGCAGTGCGAGCGCATCGGATTTGAGTTGGTCGGCGCTGGCGACCGACTTGCCTTGCACCTTGTAGCCGCCGAGCTGATGCACCGATTGCGGTGTCAGGCCGAGGTGGGCGCAGACCGGCACGCCGCGCTCGGTCAGGAAACGTACCGTTTCGACCAGCCAGTGGCCGCCTTCGAGCTTGACGATCTGCGCGCCGGCCTGCATCAGCAACACCGCATTGGCATAGGCGCTCTCAGGCGTGGCATAACTGCCGAAGGGCAGGTCGGCCATCAGCATCGCCGTGTGGTTGCCGCGTGCAACGCAGGCGGTGTGGTAAGCCATGTCGGCCACCGTCACCGGCAAGGTCGAGTCGTGGCCCTGGCTGACCATGCCGAGCGAATCGCCGACCAGCATAATGTCGATGCCGCAGCGATCCATCAGTGCCGAAAAGCTGGCGTCGTAGCAGGTCAGCATCGTGATTTTTTCGCCGGCCTGGCGCAGTGCTGCCAGCGTGTGGATAGTGACCGGCTTGTTGCGACCGGCGCTCTGGTTTTCTTGCAGATATCCTGCCATCGTCATTCCCCGAGGTTAAAGAACTCGCGCTTGCCGCGCATGTTCCGGATGCGCATCACCAGCTGGTTGAAGTCTTCGTCGCGCTCGATCGGATTGAAGTGGTCGGCATTGACGATGAGCAGTGGCGCCGCGTCGTAGTGATAGAAAAAACGGCTGTAGCTTTCGCACACGCGCGTCAGATAGTTTTCCGAGATGCCGGCTTCGACGGTCACGCCACGCTTGCGCACGCGTTCGATCAGGGTGGCCGGCTCGGCTTGCAGATAGATCACCAGGTCCGGCACCGGTGCTTGCGGATGCAGGTTGTCGTACATCTGCTGGTACAGGTTGAGCTCGTCATCGCCCAGCGTCAGGCGGGCAAACAGCGGGTCCTTGTCGATCAGGAAATCGGATACCAGCGAGGCATTGAAAAAATCTGTTTGCGCCAGATCGCGCAACTGGTTCATGCGCTGGAACAGAAAGAACATCTGCGTCGGCAGCGCGTAGCGTTCGGCATCGCGATAGAAACGTTCGAGGAAGGGATTCTCTTCGGGGCGTTCGAGCAGCAGTTGCGCACCGAAATTCTCGCCGAGCTTTTGTGCGAGGGAGGATTTGCCGACACCGATCGGACCTTCAACAACGATGTAATTGTATTTATCGAAATTCATGATCTTTTGAAGTAAGTCCACCCATCACAACGTCACAGACAGCCAGCCGCACGGTACCAACCATGAACAACCGGCGCTACATTTTTTGTATGACTTGCCCGGCGACGCCATCGACGTAGGTATGTGCCGGCCCGTAGCCGGGAATGCCGATCAGCGCATCAAGCTGCAACAACGGGATTAGCGTGAAGGCGCGCTGCGTCAGGCGCGGATGCGGCACCGTCAGCGTTGCACTCTGGTGCTGTTCGCTGCCGAACAGCAGCACATCGAGGTCCAGCGTACGCGGCGCGTTCGGATACGGCCGTTCCCGTCCGAAGGCCAATTCTATCTGCTGCAATTGCGCCAGCAGGGCGGGCGCAGTCAAGCTCGTGTCGATCTGCGCCACGGCATTGACATAATCGTCCCCGGTCGACGCGATGGGCGCGCTACGAAACAGGCTTGACTGCGCCTTCAGTCGGGTCGCCGGTAGCGCATCGATGGCCAGCAGCGCGCGTTCTACGGTCTCGCGCGCATTGCCAAGATTGGCACCCAGACCGACATAGGCAATCGTCACTCGCCGCCTTCGCTGGTACCACCTTCCGGTTTGGCGCGGCCGCGTCCGCTGCGGCGCTTGGCGCGTTTGGGTGCGCCGCTGGTGTCGCTACTGCGTGGTTTCTGCGTTTGCAACTGCTCGCGCGCGCCGATGTCGCCTTCCATGAAATCGGTCCACCACTCGCCCAGCTCGGCATCGATTTCGCCGGAAGCACAGCGCAGCAACAGGAAGTCATAGCCGGCACGCAGGCGCAGGTTTTCCAGCAGCTTGTACGGGGCCTTGCCGGTGCGCCGTTCGAAGCGCGGCTGCATCGCCCAGATGTCGCGCATGTCGGAGGCGATCTTGCGTTGCAGCGAGAGTTTTTCGGTCTGGCTGTCGAGCACATCGTCAGCGGCCAGATGCAGCGCCGGAATCGAGGCTTCGCCGGCGGCCTGATAGGCGGTCCATTTTTCGAGTACCTGATGCCACAGCAAGGACGCAAACAGGAAGCCCGGCGATACCGGCTTACCCTGCTTGACGCGCGCGTCGGTGCTGGCTAGCGCGAGCCGGACGAACTTTTCGCCGAGCGGTTGTTCCAGCACCACGTCGAGCAGCGGCAGCAGGCCGTGATGCAGGCCTTCCTTGCGCAGATGGTGCAGGCAGGCCATTGCGTGACCGCTCATCAGCAGCTTGAGCATTTCGTCGAACACGCGCGCCGCCGGCACGTTGTTGATCAGCGGTGCCATCGTCTTGATCGGCGCTGCGGTGGCGGCATCGATCGTGAAATCGAGCTTGGCCGCAAAGCGCACCACGCGCAGCAGACGCACCGGATCTTCGCGATAGCGCTCTTCCGGCACGCCGATGATGCGCAAGGTCTTGTTGCGGATATCGGCCATGCCGCCGTGGTAATCGAGCACCGTTTGCGAATCAGGATCGTAGTACATCGCATTGATCGTGAAGTCGCGCCGGATCGCATCTTCGTGCTGCTCGCCGAAGGTGTTATCGCGCAGCACGCGGCCATGCTCATCCTTCGGTGCAGCGTCCACCGAGGCACCGCGGAAGGTTGTCACTTCGAGCAAATCCTGACCGAACATCACATGCACGATCTGGAAGCGGCGACCGATGATGAAGGCGCGGCGGAACAACTTGCGCACCTGTTCAGGGGTCGCATTGGTGGCGATGTCAAAGTCTTTCGGTTTGATCCCGAGCAGCAGGTCGCGCACCGCGCCACCGACCAGGAAGGCCTTGAAGCCGGCCTGTTGCAGGCCTTGCGTGACACGGATGGCATTCGATGACACCAGCTTCGGATCGATGCCATGTTCTTTGGCACTCAGCATGACCGGAATGCTGCGGTCAATTGGTTTGGATTTGCTGCCCAGGATGCGGCGGAAGAATTTTGTAATCATTGGGCAGGAACACCGAACAGGTCGAGGGTAGGCCAGCCCTGCGCATGGGCATGCGCGGCCAGCAAGGCATTAGGATTGGTCGCCACCGGATGCGTCACCAGCGACAACAGCGGAATATCGTTTTGCGAGTCGCTGTAAAAGTAGCTGGTATCGAAGTCATCCAGCTGGCGCTCGGTCGCCGCCAGCCAGAGGCCGAGGTTGGTGACTTTGCCGGCACCGAACGGCGGCGTGCCGCGCGACTTGCCGGTGAATTCGCCGGCGTCATCGTGCTCGGCCTCGGCGGCAATCAGGTTGGCCACGCCGAATGCCCGGGCGATTGGTGCCGTGATGAAGCGGTTAGTGGCGGTAATGATCAGGGTTTCGTCACCGGCATCCTGATGTTGCCTGACCAGTGCCAGTGCAACGGGGCGGATCGCCGGCACGATAACTTCGTGCATGAACTGCTGGTGCCACGCATCGAGCTGCGCGCGCGGAAAACCGGACAGCGTGCCGAAGGCGAATTCGAGATATTCGACCGGGTCCAGCGTACCGTCCTGGTATTGCGCGAAGAAGGTCGCATTGCGTTTGGCAAAGGCCTCGGTATTGACGGCGCCGATGCGGCAAATGAATTGGCCCCACTCATAATCGGAGTCGAGCGGCAGGAGCGTATGGTCGAGGTCGAAGATGGCCAGATTGCTCATGGTGACAAAGTGCTTTCACGTTGCAGGAGTTCGCGCAGCAGCGGCAGGGTGACTGGCCGTTTGGTCTCGAGAGAGTATTGATCCAGTTCGTCGAGCATTGCGGAAAGGGAGCGCATGTCGCGCCGGAAGTGGGTGATGAGGTAGGGTAACACGCCGGTTGCGAGCGCAAATCCGCGGGTGCGGGCAGCCAGCGTCAGGGCAGCGATTTTTTCATCGTCAGTCAGACCATGGACTTCATAAATCAGGCCCCAGCCCAGCCGTGTGCGCAAGTCTTCGCGCAAGTCCAGCCGGGCCGGTGGCAAGGCACCGCTGGAAATCAGGGCACCGCCGTATTCACGGATCTGGTTAAACAGACCGAACGCGGCGATCTGCAGGTCGTCGGACAGACGGTCGCAATCATCGAGCAGATACAGCCCGATATCGGGCGAGTGGATGAAGCTGGCGGCGGGCGAATCCGGGCCGATCAGACGCGTGCTGGCGGTGGTGTTGAGTGCATGCAGCAGATGGCTTTTGCCGGCACCGGCTTCGCCCCAGCAATACACAAAGCGGGCACTGAGCGGCAGCTTGTCGCCATACGCATGCTGGCTCAGCAGGGCCAGCAATTCGGTATTGCGACCGGGTTCGAAATTGTCGAGGTTCTGCGGTTTTTCGCCGGGCAAATCGAGCAGCATCTGGCGCATCGGCGGGCAGTAAGGGGTCGGGTCAGGAGTGACTGCCATCGGGGTCTAGCTAGCCTGGTAGAAAGAAATTGTCATGAACTGGGAGCTCGGGGGCGCGGTTTGATAAAATGGCGGCTTCTGCAAAGGTCGTGGTTCGCAATGACCTTTGTTTCAACCGCCTATTTTACCGCCTCCGCTGCCAATCACATCATGAGTTCCCCTGCAAACGTTTCTCTTTCTTACCGCGATGCGGGTGTTGACATGGATGCCGGCGATGCGCTGGTCGAAGCCATCAAGCCTTTCGCAAAACGCACCGCCCGTGAAGGCGTACTGGCCGGTATCGGCGGTTTCGGTGCCATGTTCGAAGTCAGCAAGAAGTTCAAGGAGCCGGTGCTGGTCTCCGGTACCGACGGCGTCGGCACCAAGCTCAAGCTGGCCTTCCACCTCAATCGCCACGACACCGTGGGCATCGACCTGGTTGCGATGAGCGTCAACGATATCCTGGTGCAAGGTGCCGAGCCACTGTTCTTCCTCGATTATTTCGCCTGCGGCAAGCTCGATGTGGCCACTGCTACCGATGTCATCAAGGGTATCGCCTTCGGTTGCGAGCAAGCCGGTTGTGCCCTTATCGGTGGCGAAACCGCCGAGATGCCGAGCATGTATCCGGATGGCGAATACGACCTGGCCGGCTTCGCTGTCGGCGCGGTCGAGAAATCAAAAATCATCGATGGCAGCAAAATCAAATCCGGTGACGTGGTGCTCGGACTGGCATCGAGCGGCGCGCATTCGAACGGTTATTCGCTGGTGCGCAAGATCATCGCGATGGCCAAGCCGGACCTCGATGCCGATTTCCACGGTCGCACGCTGGCCGACACGCTGATGGCCCCCACCCGTATTTACGTCAAGCCACTGCTGGCACTGATGGCCTCGATGGAGATCAAGGGTATGGTCCACATCACCGGCGGCGGACTGGTCGAAAATGTACCGCGCGTGTTGCAGAGTCATTTGACCGTCGTACTACAAAAAAATTCCTGGGTCATGCCGCCGCTGTTCAACTGGTTGCAGATGCATGGCAATGTGGCCGATGCCGAGATGCATCGCGTCTTCAATTGCGGTATCGGCATGGTCGTGATCGTTGCCAAGGAAGATGCCGATGCAGCAATGGCACAGCTGACCGACGCCGGCGAGACCGTGTCGCGCATCGGTGTTGTGCGCGAGCGGCAGGATGGCGAGCATCAGACGCAGGTCGAATAGAAGTAGTTAACGGCAGGTCGCCCGACCTGCCGCATCAGAAAAGGCTGTCCCATGTCGATGACGCATCGTTTCCAGTTGGTCGACGTGTTCAGCGAGCAGCCTTTTACCGGTAATCCGCTGGCAGTCGTATCGGATGCCGACGATCTCTCTACCGAACAGATGCAGGCCATCACACGATGGCTGAACCTGTCCGAAACCGCGTTCCTGCTGACCCCCGATGATCCCCTTGCCGACTATCGTCTGCGTATTTTTACGCTCGATCGCGAACTGCCTTTTGCCGGACATCCGACGCTGGGCAGTTGCCACGCCTGGCTGTCGGATGGCGGCAAGCCCCGGCATGAACACGAGATCATCCAGCAATGCGGCGCCGGCCTGATCCCGCTCCGGCGTGACGACTCGACACTGGCGTTTGCCGCGCCGCCGCTCATCCGCAGCGGACCGGTTTCTGAGCCGGCCTTGCTGGAGATGGCGCGCTTCCTGCGTATCGATCGCACGGCCATTGTTGACGCGCAATGGGCCGATAACGGACCGGGATGGATGGTGGTGTTGCTCGCGTCGGCCGAGGCGGTGCTGGCGCTGGAACCGCAGCGGGATTCTCCGGTGCGCCTTGATCTGGGCGTGGTCGGCCCGTATCCGGCGGGCAGCGACGCGGCGTTCGAATTGCGCGCCTTCCTGACCGACCATCACGGTGCCATCTGCGAAGATCCGGTGACCGGCAGCCTCAATGCCTCCACGGCGCAGTGGCTGCTGGCGACCGGTCGCGCGCAGGCACCGTACTTCGCATCGCAGGGAGGCCGGCTCGGTCGTGCAGGCCGTATTCACATTAGCGTGGATGCGCAGGGTGGGGTGTGGGTGGGCGGCAGGACGATGACCTTATTTTCGGGGCAGGGCGGGTTTTGATCCAAAGGATCGAGAGCGCCGGTTTCAGGACACTGACAACACGTTTAATTGTGTGCAATCTAATTCAAGTTACTGCGCTTCCCCCTCTGCCTGGCGAATCAGTATCGCCAGCAGTGTAGTCATCGACGCCATCTTTTCTGATGAAACGCGTGTTTCGCGCAGCCTCAATCGGATTGTCTCTGCGTTGATCAGCCGGCGAGGTCGGGATATTTCCCATGCAGTGACTGACTTCCGATGATGATGAATTCGTTGTCACCGACGATCGCTGCTGCCGCCCTCAGTACGTGTTCCACTTCGGATTTTCTCATTTAATTCCCGGACTAGTGATTTGTGCAGCATCCCGACATAAGGGATGGACTGCCGCAGTCGGTTGCTATTTTCGTTCAGGCCCACCATCGCGTTAATCAACTTGCCGTCATCGTCACTGTCGATGATGTCCAGCCACTCTTCATAGGCGAGTCCCGTCGTACCGTTACGACGCCAACGGGCGATATTTTCTCTGGACCGGTCTTTGATCATGCCTATCGGGAACGACGCTAGTACTTCGCATGAAATCCGGTGCTTGATGTCGTCAAGGACATCCTGCGTGTTCGACGATGCGGCTCTTTGTATCAGTGAATTGTCGATCGACATGATGCAGATGGCGGGTTTCCCATGCTGCGTGATCACGACCGGCTCCCGCAACGCCGCGCGAAAAACTTCTCCTAGTCGATTTTTGGCTTCTTTGGCCGTGTAGGTGTCCATGGTTTTCCTAGCCGCTCAAAACAATAATAGCTACTTTAGCGATTATTATCGGCGCGGTATAGTCGCCATCGTCGCCAGTCCCAAGGTCAATTCCCGCGCCGATACCTCTCTGCACCCCGCCACATTCTGCCCCGCCCACAAGGGCGTGAAATCTCCGCTGCCCATTTTTTCGGCATGTGCCCGTAGTGGTGCGATGGCCGCGGTCGCCAGCGGAAATCCGGGTACGACGGTGCCGATCGGTCCCAGTTCGCGCATGATCCGGTTGACGATGCCGCGTGCCGGCCGGCCGCTGAAGAGGTTGGTCAGTGCGGTGTGGCGCGCGGATTCATCCTGCAGGGCGGCGCGGTGGATGGCGCTGGTGGTGGCTTCCGGGCAGAGCAGGTAGGCGGTGCCAACCTGCACGCCGGCGGCTCCCAGTGCGAGCGCGGCGGCCACGCCGGCTGCATCGGCGATACCGCCGGCGGCGATCACCGGCAGCGACACGGCGTGTACGACTTGCGGCAGCAGCGCGAACGTGCCGCTCTGCGTGCTCAGGTCATCGGTGCGGAACATGCCGCGATGGCCGCCGGCTTCGAGTCCTTGCGCGATGATCGCATCGGCACCATGGGCTTCCAGCCAGCGCGCTTCGTCGACCGTGGTTGCCGTGGAAATGACCTTTGCTCCCCAGTTTTTGACCCGTGCCAGCAGTGCCGCTTCGGGCAGCCCGAAATGGAAGCTCACCACAGGCGGACGGAATTCTTCCAGTACATCGGCGACAGTGGCGCTGAACGGTGCGCGACCGGGACCGGCCGGCTGTGCATTGATATCCATTCCGAACGCTTCGTAATAAGGCTGCAAGGCGGCGTGCCAGGCAGCATCGCGGGAGATGTCGGGTTGCGCCGGCGTGTGGCAAAAGAAATTGACGTTGTACGGCAGGCTGGTCTGCGAGCGCATCAATTGCAGCTCGCCGCGCAGTCCATCGCCGGACAACATGGCACAGGGCAGCGAGCCCAGCGCACCGGCGTTCGATACCGCAATCGCCAGCGCGCTGCCTTGCACCCCGGCCATCGGCGCTTGCACGATCGGCAGGGCGATTCCCAGCAAGGCTTGCAGGCGCGTCATGCGGCGCGCCAGTCATAGGCCAGGCGTGCCACCAGGCGTGCGGCCAAACGGGCCGTACGATGGTCAATGTCGTACTCGGGACTGAGTTCGGCGATATCGGCCACGCGCAACTTACCGCTGGCGGCAGCCATATCAACGATCATCTCGACCATATCGAGGCTGATGCCGCGCACGGCCGGTGCACTGACCCCCGGTGCGGTGTCTGCCGGCAGGACGTCGAGCCCGATCGAGAAGTACAGATGATCGACCCCGGCCAGAAATTCGTCGAGCATGTCGCGGATGGCATCGGCATCGAGCGCAGTCATTTGCTCATCGAGGCGCCAGCGCACGCCCAGCGTTTCGGCGCGATCAAACAGCGACGGCGTGTTGGCAAAGCGGCTGATACCGAGGCAGCAGTAATTGAAGTCCCAGCCGCGCTCTTTGCAGTCATCGGCGATCTGGCGGAATGGCGTGCCGGAAGTGGCGCGTTCAGTCATGCGCAAATTGAAGTGGGTATCCAGATTGAGGATGCCGATACGCGGTGCGTTGCTGCCGGTCGACAGGTGTTGCGCCAGTCCGCCGAACGAGCCGACCGACATTTCATGACCGCCACCGAGCACGATGGGCCGGTGCTGTTGGTCGAGCAAGGCGGCAACGGCGGCTGTCAGCTCCTTCTGCGCGACTTCCAGTCCATCCTCGTTGGCCTTCCAGGTGCAGCAGACATCGCCACCATCGGCGACCCGGTTGCTGCCGCGCAGCGGGATGTTGCCCAGCACGGCGCGGATGGCGGCCGGTCCGTTGTAGGCACCGGTGCGGCCGTGGTTGCGCTGGATGCCGGCATCGCACAAGAATCCGAGCAGGACGATCGCCGGATCCGTGTCGGCATTGACGCATTGCATGCGCTGGTGCCAGCGCTCGCCGGTAGGACCTTCTTCAACATCAATACGGCCGTGCCAGCGGCGCAAGTCGGGAAGCTGTTTCATCGCGGTACTCCTGAATAAGTGCAGCGTACGGTGTGCTGCAACATGGACCTGGATATGTGTCAGGCATCATCGACTTCCCTGTTCTGGACCGGTGCACGGGCGTGTCACTCGTACGGATGCACCGGTCGTCGTTGGTGCATTGTGCACCCATCGGGGAAGCGCCATCCCCGATAGCGCCATTGGCCATGAAAAACGCCGACTCGAGGTCGGCGTAAAACAGGCGGATGGTGAGGGTTTCTGTCAGGTCAGAACTCTTCCCAGTCATCGGTTGCCGCGGGTGGTGCCGGCTTGCGCGGAGCGGGCAGAGCACTGGCTTTCGCCCCGGCTTTTTCGCCGTCGGTGTGATTCTGACAGCCACGATGGCGGCTTTTTTAGGTGGCGTTGCCGGCGTTGACATCCCGTTCGCATCGATACGGAAGGTGGCGACCCGGTCGACCAGCAAGCGCGCCTGTTCTTCCATGCTCAGCGCCGCCGCCGAGGCCTGCTCGACTAACGCCGCGTTTTGCTGCGTCATCTCGTCGATCTCGACGATGGCCTGATTGACGTGCTCGATGCCGGTACTTTGCTCGCTGCTGGCGTCGGTGATTTCGGACATGATGACGGTGATTTTCTGGACCGATTCGACGATGGCGCGCATCGTCTTGCCGGCCTCGTCGACCAGTTTGCCGCCGGCATCGACCTTGTCGACCGAGTCGGCGATCAAGGCCTTGATTTCTTTCGCAGCACCCGCCGAGCGCTGCGCCAGGCTGCGTACTTCCGAGGCGACGACCGCGAAGCCGCGACCCTGCTCTCCGGCGCGGGCCGCTTCGACCGCCGCATTGAGCGCCAGAATATTGGTTTGGAAGGCGATGCCGTCGATGACGCCAATGATGTCGACGATCTTGCCGGAACTGAGCTTGATCGCGCTCATCGTCGAGACCACATCGGTGACAGTCTGGCCGCCTTCCAGTGCGACAGCCGAGGCGCTCTGCACCAGCTTGTTGGCTCTCAGGGCGTTCTCTGCATTCTGCTTGACGGTTGCGGCCAGTTCCTCCATCGCGCTCGAGGTTTCTTCCAGCGAACTGGCTTGCGATTCGGTACGGGCCGACAAATCCGCTGTGCCGGTAGCGATTTCGCTGGACGACACCGTGATCTGACCGGCGGCGTCCCGCACCTGTGCAACCACTTTGCCGAGGCCGGCGCTGACGCCATTGATGGCGTCGAGCAGTACGCCGATTTCGTCGCTGCGGTCCACGACCACGCTCACCGTCAGGTCACCCGTGGCGAGGCGCTGGGCGGCATCGGTGGCGCGTTGCAATGGCTGCGTCACCATCTTGCGTACCAGCAGGAACAGCAGGCCAACCAGTGCCAGCACGGCCAGCACGCCAAACAGCGCATAGCGGTTGCGTAATTCAGCAATCTCTTTTGTGAATTCGCTGGTGTAGGAGCCGCCTGCGACCATCCAGTTCCAGCGTGGATAGATATCAAATGCGACGATTTTTTCGGCGGGTGTGGTGTCGCCTGCTTCGGCATTCATCCACGAATAGCGGATCTCGCCTTTTTTCATCTCGAGCATGTCTTTGGCAAACAGGCGTCCTGCACTGTCCTTGGTTTCCATCATATTTTTGCCCTGCACGGTTGGATGGACAATCACCTTGCCGAGGTCGGCACCGGGTTTGGCATTGAGGACATAGAAATAACCGGTTGTGCCGACCTTGATGGAGCTGATTTTTTCTTTCAGCGATTTCATGGGTTCGACAATGTTGACGCCGACGAACAGCACGCCGATCACATTGCCGGAGGCATCGCGGATCGGATCGTAGCTGGTGATGTAATCCTTGCCGAACAAGGTGGCAATGCCGGAATACGACTGGCCGGCAGTGAGCAATGCATACGCAGGATGCGTGCGGTCCAGCGCTGTGCCGATCGCACGATCACCGTTTTCTTTTTTGAGCGAGGTCGAGATACGCATGAAATCGCTACCGCTCTTGACGAAGATGGTCGCCGGGACGCCGCTGGTGGCGGTGAATTTGTCCGGGATCGTGAAATCCATATTCAGATCGGTTTCACCGTTGCGCAATGCCGGTGTCGGCTTGCCGTTCACATCGATATTGCGGCTGAGGTCGAGCGAAAACGGGGCAGGAAAATTACTGGCGAACAGCTTGCCGGCGCGCACGGCTTCATCGGTAACCGCATGGTCGAACATGTCGATCATGTCAATGACAGCTTTGGTCTGGATACCGATTTCGGCGGTGGCACGCTGCTCCGTCAGTCGCGCGTTCGCCGCGCCGAGGGACCATGCATAGATGGCGAAGATCACCGCCGTGAGAATGAAGGTCGCAAAAGACAGCTTGATGCCGATGCCGAGCTTGCTGAACGTGGTGTTTGATGCAGACATGAGGATATCCTGAATGTAGTTACCGGCAGCATGGAACTACCGGTTCGGTATTATCTGATGCTGGTAGGTAACTGTCAGTCTAAATGTTGCCCTACATCAAAATAATATCGTACTGCTCCTGCTGATACACCGTTTCGACCTGCAGCGAAATCGGCTTGCCGATGAAGTCGCCCAGCATGGCCAGATGCTGTGATTCTTCTTCGAGGAACATGTCGACGACGATTTGCGAGGCCAGGATGCGGAACTCGCGCGGGTTGAATTGCTTGGCTTCGCGCAGCAGTTCGCGCAGGATTTCGTAGCAGATGGTGCGGGCGGTCTTGACCTGGCCGCGACCGCTGCAGGCCGGGCAGGTTTCGCACAGGATGCGTGCCAGTGATTCGCGGGTGCGCTTGCGCGTCATCTCGACCAGCCCCAGTGCTGAGAATCCCGACACCGACATCTTGGTGCGATCGCGCGCCAGCGCCTTGTGCAATTCGCTGAGTACACTGCCGCGATGCTCGGCGTTTTCCATGTCAATGAAATCGAGGATGATGATGCCGCCCAGATTACGCAGACGCAGCTGGCGCGCAATCGCATGGGCAGCTTCGAGGTTGGTCTTGAAGATGGTGTCGTCGAAGTTGCGGCCGTTGACGTAGCTGCCGGTATTGACGTCGATGGTGGTCATCGCTTCGGTCTGGTCGACGATCAGGTAGCCGCCGGATTTCAGGTCGACGCGCCGGCCCAGCGCACGCTGGATTTCTTCTTCGACGCCGTACAGATCGAACAGCGGCCGCTCGCCGGTGTAATGGCTCAGGCGGGTCAGTACCGACGGCGTGTAGCTGGTACCGAACTGCTGCAGCATCAAAAAGTTTTCGCGCGAATCGACCTGGATGGTTGATGTGTCGTCGCCGACGAAGTCGCGCAGCACGCGTTGCGCCAGGCTCAGGTCCTGATGCAGCAGTGAGGTCGGCGGCTTGCTTTTGGCACTGGCGGCGATGGTCGACCAGGTCTTGCGCAAGTAATCGATATCCATCTGCAGGTCTGCTTCGGACGCATCCTCGGCCATCGTGCGGATGATGAAGCCACCTTTTTCTTCGGGTGGCAATAGCTTCTGCACTTTGCCGCGCAGCGCTTCGCGTTCGGATTCCTTTTCGATGCGCTGCGAAATGCCGATATGCGAATCCTGCGGCAGGTACACCAGCATGCGACCGGCAATCGAAATTTGCGTCGATAGCCGCGCACCCTTGGTGCCGATCGGATCCTTGATCACCTGGACCGTGACGGCCATGCCGTCGAATAGCAATTTTTCGATCGGCAGCATCGGTGTGGCCGGCCCGTCGTGACTGCGTGCTTCCCAGATATCAGCAACATGCAGGAAGGCAGCCCGCTCCAGTCCGATGTCGATGAAGGCAGATTGCATGCCGGGCAGGACCCGTGCAACCTTACCCAGATAAATATTGCCGGCCATGCCGCGCGACAGCGTGCGTTCGATGTGCAGTTCCTGCACCGCACCTTGCAGGATCAGCGCGACACGGGTTTCCTGCGGGGTGATATTGATCAGTATGTCTTCGTTCATGGCAATCGCAATCCGGCTTGTCTGAGGAGTTGTGCAGTGTCGAAAAGCGGCAAGCCCATGATGCCGGAATAACTGCCCGCCACATGCACAATGAAACTCGCCGCGGTGCCCTGAATGCCGTAGCCGCCGGCCTTGTCATAGGGTTCCATCCCGGCACAGTATGCCCGTATTGTTTCTTCCGGCAAAGCGGCGAAAGTGACATCAGAACACTGCGTGATTTGCCAGATCGCATCATCGCAGCGCAGTGCCACGCTGGTGAGAACCTGATGTGTGCGACCTGACAAGCGACGCAGCATCGCGCTGGCCTCGGCCTGGTTGGCCGGCTTGCCGAGGATGTCCTGGTCCAGCACCACGGTGGTATCGGCACTGAGCACGGGGCGCATCGGCAAATGCCGCGCCACGATGAGCCGCATTGCGGCATCGGCTTTTTCACGCGTGACACGATGGACATAGTCGGCAGCGGCTTCGCCCGGCATCACCAGCTCGGTGACATCAGCCACGCGCCCGCTCCGGTCGCGCAACAGCAGCAGTTCGAAATCAACGCCGATCTGGCGCAGCAGTTCGCGCCGGCGCGGGCTTTTCGAGGCAAGGTAGATTTTTTGATCGTTAGGGCGCATGCCGTTCAGACCCGGTGATACGGATGGTTTTGCGTGATCGACCAGGCCCGGTACAACTGCTCGGCCAGCACCACGCGCACCATGCCATGCGGCAGTGTCAGGCTGGAAATGCGCAACAGCATGTCGGCATTGGCCTTGAAGTGCGGGTCGAGCCCGTCAGCACCGCCGATGATGAAGGCGACATCGCGCCCATCCTGTTGCCAGCTGGTCAGTTGCTGCGAGAGTTGTACGGAAGTGAGGTCGCGCCCGTGTTCATCGAGCGCAATAATGCGTGTGCCTTTCGGCAGCACGGCTTCGATGCGGGTGCGTTCGAGCGCCATCGCGGTCCCGGCGGTTTTGCTGCTGGAGCGCTCGACCGGTTTGATTTCCTTGAGCTGCAACCGGCACTCCGGCGGCATGCGCTTGGCATACTCGCCGAAACCGGTTTCTATCCACGCGGGCATTTTGTGCCCGACCGCCGCGATGATCAGCTGCATCGCGCGCCGCCCTTATTCGGCAGCTTTTGGTTTGGCAGGAGCGCGTGCGCGTTTGACCGGAATACCGCGCTCGGCGACGATTTTCTTTTCCTTGATGATGCGATCTTTCTTGACCGCAGCGGCAGCCGTGGCGCTCTTGGTGACGGCGATCTTGATGGTCTTGCCGACTGGCTTCTTGGCAGCAGGCACCTTCTTGGCGCGCACTGATCCGTCTTCGGCTTTAGCGGCCGGCTTGCGGGTGGCTTTTTTCGGCGCATCGTCGAGCGTGGTCTGGCTGGCGGTCAGATGACGGCCGGCTTTCTTCGGGGCCTCGTCTTCCGGCTCCGACGCAGTGCGCTTCGAGATACGGACGGCGGAGCCGAACTTGACTTCTTTTTCGCCCCAGATTTCTTCGAGGCGGTAGTACGCGCGGATGGCAGGCTGCATGATGTGGACGATCATGTCGCCCAGATCGACCAGTACCCATTCGCCGGTGGTCTCGCCTTCGACGCTGAGGATGGTGCCGCCGTTGTCCTTGACCTTGTCGCGCACCGAGGCAGCCAGTGCCTTGGTCTGACGGTTCGAGGTACCCGAGGCGACCACGATGCGGTCGAACAGGCTGGTCAGATGGACTGTGTCGAAGACCTTGATTTCTTGGGCCTTGACGTCTTCCAGTGCATCGATGACGAGGGCTTGCAATTGTTTGATATCCATTTAGCTTTTATAGAGATGATGTTGTTGAATGTAGTCCAGCACCGCGTGCGGGACCAGCGTGTCGGGTTGTTTCCCCTGACGCAGGGCGGCACGAATTTCAGTAGCGGAAATATCCACCGCCAGGTTCGGGGCGAGAAACGTCTTGCCTTGCGGCGTGGTACGGATTTGCGCTGGCGTGCCAGCGCGGTGTTCGAATGCTTGCCGGACCTCGTCCGGTACTTGCGGGCCATCGAGTGCAAACCCCGGGCGTGCTGCCGCGCACACATGGGCAAAATCAAACAGCTCGCGCCAGCCATTCCAGGTATCGAGATGCTGCAACTGATCCGCCCCCATCAGAAACACCAGCGACACCGCCGGGCCCAGTTCGGCACGCAGTGCCCGCAGGGTATCGATGGTGAACGTCGGATCGGTGCTTTGCAATTCGCGCTGGTCGATCAGTACAGGCACGTCTTGCTGCTGAAATGCCCGTTCCAGCATCGCGACGCGCTGCGCGCCGGAAGCTTCGAGGCCATGTTTTTGCCAGGGATTGCCAGCAGGCAGGATGCGTAACTCATCCGGTTTCAGCAAGTCGACAAAATGGTGCGCCAGCGCGACGTGACCGCTGTGTACCGGATCGAAACTGCCTCCGAGGATGGCGATGCAGTGGCGACTCACGCCAGCCAGTCCCGCTGCACCAGGAATTGTTCGTATAACGCCGCCTCTGCCGTGCCGGGAAGCGGTGTCCAGTTGTAGCGCCATTTGACCACGGGCGGCATCGACATCAGGATCGATTCGGTCCGTCCACCCGACTGCAGGCCAAACAAAGTGCCGCGATCATACACCAGGTTGAACTCGACATACCGTCCGCGCCGGTAGGCCTGGAAATCGCGCTGGGTTTCGTCGAAGGGCAAATCCTTGCGGCGCTGCAGGATGGGCAGGTAGGCAGCCAGGAAAGAGTCGCCGACGCTTTGCATCATCGCGCTGCTGCGGTCCAGGCCCAGCGCATGGAAATCATCAAAGAAAATCCCGCCGATGCCGCGCGGTTCCTGCCGGTGCTTCAGGAAAAAATACTCGTCGCACCACTTTTTGAAGCGCGGATGCAGGTCCTCGCCGAACGGTGCCAGCGCATCGAAACAGGTTTGGTGAAAATGCCGCGCATCGTCTTCGAAACCGTAATACGGCGTCAGGTCCATGCCGCCGCCGAACCACCAGACCGGCGCTTCGCCGGGGGCCGTCGCCATGAAGAAACGCACGTTCATGTGCACCGTTGGTGCCAGCGGATTGCGCGGATGCAGCACCAGCGAGACGCCCATCGCTTCCCATTCGCGACCGGCGATCTCGGGGCGGTTGGCCGCTGCCGACGGCGGCAGGTTTTTGCCGGTCACATGCGAAAAACCGACCCCGCCGCGTTCGAATACATTGCCGTCTTCGATGATGCGCGAGATACCGCCGCCGCCTTCGGGACGTTGCCACGCATCGGTCGAAAACGGCTGGCCGTCGATTGCCGCCAGTGCGCTGACGATGCGTTCCTGCAAATCGAGCAGGTAGGTCTTGATGGTGGAGGCGGTTGTGATGGCGAGGGACATTCCGTGGAAAGGATAAATAATCGAGAACGGATTGTACCTTGCCGACGGGTCTTAACCTTGCATGAACCTTGCCTTAGCCGTGCCGCTTGAGCGCCCGCCAGCCGATATCGCGGCGGAACTGGGCGCCATCGAAATGGATCTGGTCGAGTGCCAGATAAGCCTGACGTTGCGCCATCTTGACACTGTCCCCCAGACCGACCACACACAGCACGCGCCCGCCGGTGACCGTCAACTGGCCATTGTCGAGTGCCGTGCCGGCATGGAACGTGACGCAATCGTCGGTCTCGGCGGGAATCCCGCTGATGATGTCGCCCTTGCGTGGCGCATCCGGATAACCGGCTGCAGCCATCACCACGCCGAGCGCGACGCGCCGGTCCCACTCGAGTTCGACGGCGTCGAGCGTGCCATTGACGGCATGCTCCATCACGCCGACCAGATCGGTTTTGAGGCGCGCCATAATGGGCTGGGTTTCCGGATCGCCCATGCGGCAATTGAACTCCAGCGTCTTGACGCCGCCGTGCTCATCGATCATCAGGCCCGCATACAAAAAGCCGGTGAACGGGATGCCATCCTTGGCCATGCCTTGCACGGTCGGGACGATGATCTCTCGCATCACGCGCGCATGCAGTTCCGGCGTCACGATGGGCGCGGGTGAATACGCGCCCATGCCGCCGGTGTTCGGGCCGGCATCGTTATCCTGCAGACGCTTGTGATCCTGGCTGGTGGCCAGTGCGAGGATATTCTTGCCATCGACCATGACAATAAAGCTGGCTTCTTCGCCGCTGAGAAATTCTTCGATGACGACGCGGGCACCGGCATCGCCGAGCTTGTTATCGGACAGCATCATGTCGACCGCGGCATGCGCTTCGGCCAGGTCCAGTGCTACCACGACACCCTTGCCAGCGGCCAGGCCATCGGCCTTGATGACGATCGGTGCACCTTGCGCATCAATGAACGCATGGGCACCGGCGCTGTCCGAAAAAGTCTGGCTGCGTGCGGTCGGGATACCGTGCCGCTGCATGAAGGTCTTGGCAAAGTCCTTCGAGCTTTCGAGCTGCGCGGCTTCTTTGGTCGGGCCGAAAATCTTCAGGCCGCGCTCGCGGAACAGATTGACGATGCCGGCGGCCAGCGGGACTTCCGGGCCGACCACGGTCAGCGCAATATGTTCATCGATGGCAAATTGCGCCAGCGCGGCCGGATCGGTGATCGGCAGATTGACCAGCCGGCCATCCTGCGCGGTACCGCCATTGCCGGGAGCAACATAGACCAGTTGCAATCGTTCGGATTGGGCAAGTTTCCAGGCCAGTGCATGTTCGCGGCCACCTGAGCCGACTACCAGAATTTTCATGTGAGACTTCGCTGCAGTAAGAGTGTTGGCAAAACAGGGCGGGTGCCCTGGTCTGGAATTCAGGCGTCGATGACCGCGTTGCTATAGACCTGCTGGACATCGTCAAGATCTTCGAGGGCGTCCAGCAGCTTTTGCATGCGGATCGCATCGTCACCGCTGAACACGGTTTCGGTCTCGGATTTCATGACCACGTCGGCGACTTCGGCCTTGAAGCCGGCCGCTTCCAGCGCCTGCTTGACGGCACTGTAATCATGCACCGCGCACAGCACTTCGAGACCGCCTTCGTCATCGGTCAGCACGTCTTCGGCACCGGCTTCGAGGGCCGCTTCCATCAATTTGTCTTCGCTGGTACCGGGGGCAAACAGGAACTGGCCGCAATGCTGGAACAGGAACGCCACCGACCCTTCGGCACCCATGTTGCCGCCGAACTTGGAAAACGCATGGCGGACTTCGGCGACGGTACGGACCCGGTTATCGGTCATGCATTCGACGATGATGGCGGCACCGTGGATGCCATAGCCTTCGTAGCGGACTTCTTCGTAGTTGGCGCCATCGAGACCGCCGGTGCCGCGCGCGATGGCGCGCTGAACGTTATCTTTCGGCATGTTGGCATCGGCGGCTTTTTCAACGGCCAGTCGCAGGCGCGGGTTGGTAGCGATGTCGCCGCCACCGAGGCGCGAGCCGACCGTGATTTCTTTGATCAGACGGGTCCAGACCTTGCCGCGCTTGGCATCGGTGGCGGCCTTCTTGTGCTTGATGTTGGCCCATTTGCTGTGTCCTGCCATGACGATATTTCCTTGCGAATAGAGTGGTCGGAGATCGCGGGCGACTCAAAATTCCCGCATGGTCGCCGCAAAATCAATCTACAATTTTAGCACGCTGACCCTGCCTGAAACCCTTGAGAAAGCCCCACGATCATGCCAACTCCCCTCCTGATTGCGAAGAACCGCGCGCTTGAACTCTGCCTGTTGCCGCGTCTGGCCAACCGCCACGGCTGCATCACCGGTGCTACCGGTACCGGCAAGACTGTCACGCTGCAAGCGATGGCGCAAGCCCTGTCCGACATTGGTGTGCCGGTCTTCATGGCCGATGTCAAAGGCGACCTGTCCGGCATGGCCAAGCCCGGTATTGCCAGCGAGCGCATCACCGCGCGCATGAGCTTGCTGGAATTGTCCGAGCTGAAATGGGCCGCCGTACCGGTTACGTTCTGGGATGTCTACGGCGAAAAAGGCCATCCGGTGCGTGCCACGATTTCCGATCTCGGACCGCTGCTGCTGGCGCGCATGCTCAACCTGAATGACACCCAGCAAGGCGTGCTGCAACTGGTCTTCAAGATCGCCGATGACCAGGGTTTGCTGCTGCTCGACATCAAGGATTTGCGCGCGATGCTGCAGCAAGTCGGCGAGAGCGCGGCGAGCTTCCAGACCGAGTACGGCAACATCTCGGCGGCCAGCATCGGTGCGATCCAGCGCGGCCTGGTCGGTATCGACGAGCAGGGCGGCGACCGCTTCTTTGGCGAGCCGATGCTCAACATCGACGACCTGCTGCAAACCGATGCCGCCGGCAAAGGCGTCGTCAACATTCTCGCTGCCGACCGGCTGATGAATGCGCCGCAGCTGTATTCGACCTTCCTGCTGTGGATGCTGTCGGAGCTGTACGAACACCTGCCCGAAGTGGGCGACCTCGACAAGCCGAAGCTGGCGTTCTTTTTCGACGAAGCCCACTTGCTGTTTGCCGATGCCCCGAAAGCGCTGTTGCAGAAAATCGAACAGGTCGTGCGGCTGATCCGCTCGAAAGGAGTCGGCGTGTACTTTGTGACGCAGAACCCGCTCGACATTCCCGACAGCGTGCTCGGCCAGCTCGGCAACCGCGTCCAGCACGCGCTGCGCGCCTACACGCCGCGCGATCAGAAAGCGGTGCAGGCCGCGGCCGAAACCTTCCGCGCCAATCCGGCGCTCGATGTCGCCAGCGTCATCGGCGAGCTTGAAGTCGGCGAAGCGCTGATTTCATTTCTCGATGACAAAGGCCGGCCGACCATGGTCGAGCGTGGTTTTATCGTGCCACCCGCATCGCAGATCGGGCCGGTCAGCGATGACGAGCGACGCGCCTTGATGGCCGGCTCGGTCGTCGTTGGCGTCTACGAAAAAACCGTGGATCGTGAATCGGCCTACGAAAAAATCAAGGGGCGGGTGCTGGCCAGTCCTGCGGCGCCGGTGCCGGTTCCGGGTGAACCGGCCGCGCCGGCAGGCCGCTCGATCGGCGATCAATTCCGTGACGTGCTGGGTAGCGCAACCGGCAGCGGCGGGCCGGCAAGGCGCACCGACAGCCTGGTCGAATCGATGATGAAATCCGCAGTGCGGGTCATCGGTTCACAGGTCGGCCGCGAAATTATCCGCGGCGTGCTCGGCTCGATTCTGAAAAGCGGCAAGCGCTGAACGCAATGAATATTGCAGTTAGGTTGTTTTATCGTCCCGATAGGCGTTAGAATTCGGTCCGGCATGAATTGCCGGTTTTCGGGTCGTTAGCTCAGCTGGTAGAGCAGCGGACTTTTAATCCGTTGGTCGCAGGTTCGAATCCCGCACGGCCTACCACGAATACCCAAAAAGCCCACGAATACGTTCGTGGGCTTTTTGTATTTCCGGACAGCTGTTGTTCATCGGATGAGGCCTTATTCTTTCTCAAGTCAGGATGCGCGAGGAACGCCAGACTAGGGGTGATCTGTGCTGGATTTCATGCTAGCCTGATATTTTTGATGACTACTCGGGAGCCACCGTGAACAACACCTCCTACACGACGGACGTAGCGGCTTGGTCGATTGAACAGGCGCGGCTGATCCGCTCGGGTCAATTCGACAAGCTTGATCTGGAAAACATTGCAGAGGAGATTGAAGACGTCGGTAAAAGCGAACAGCGCGAGCTGGCCAGTCGTCTTGCGGTGCTGTTTGCCCATTTGCTGAAATGGGAATTTCAGGCCGACTTCCGCGGTTCCAGCTGGTCGGCAACGATCAGGGAGCAAAAACGCCAGGTGCTATTCCATCTCGACGATGTGCCCAGCCTGCGCACCAAGCTTGACGATGCACGCTGGATGGAGATGGTATGGGGGCGTGCCAAAACATTCGCTAGCAAGGAAACCGGAATCGGCTTTGACAAATTTCCCGAGAGTTGCCCCTGGGCGATCGCAGAAGTCCTCGAATCGGCTTGGTTGCCGGCCTGAGTTTGGTGGTGAGCCGGTGCAATAACCGCAGGGCATTGCACCGAATGTCCCGGGTACCGTCGCCAATACCGCCGCTGTCTCATCTCGCGTGAGCCTCAAACCTGCACCGGCAATACCGCCGTCAGCACCATCCCGTCCTCCGGCACATCCCACGCATTCCACGCATCGAGTCCGCCGACCAGCGGCCGCACCTTGACGAAACCATGATTGATCAATTTGCGCGCAATGGCCGCAGCCGATGCCTCGTTCGGGCAGCTGCAATAAATGATGATGTCGCGGTCGCGTGGCACGCTGGCGAAGGTGGCCGCGTGGTCGTCATGGCCGTACAGGATCGCGCCGGGAATCGCCGCTTCGAGCGCCTGGGCGGTCTTGCTGCGGGCGTCGACAATGACCGGGTCGAGGCCGTCATCGATCAGCGTGCGCAACTGGTTCACTGAAATCCGCGCCATGTACAGCGAGCGCATCAGGCGGCGTCGCTCGACATATTTGTAGAGCATGAACAAGCCCAGCAGCGAGCCGATCACCACCAGCGCCGTCATGCCCATCGTACTCAGCACATCGAGCACCTTGTCGATGCTCTTGTGAAAAATCGCCCCGATGGCCAGTCCGCTGCCGGCCCACAGCAGCGTGCCGCTGACGCTGAAAAAAAGGAACCTGCCGCGCGGTGTTCTCATCGCGCCTGCCAGCGGCGGCGCAATTGTATTGAAGCCAGGAATGAATTTGCTGACCAGCAGGGACTTCGGTCCCCAGCGCCGGAAAATGTCTTCGGTGTGGCTGACGCAATTGTCCGGCGACAGCGAAATACGACACAACAGGCCGAGGATGCGCTTGCCGAAATACTTGCCGGCGGCATGCCAGCTCAAGTCCGTGATCAGGCAGGCAGCGACGCTCACCAGCAGGCAGGCCTGCCAGCTGAAGTCGCCCAGCATCGCCAGCGCGCCGGCGACGATCAGGATCGGATAGGCCGGAATCGGCAATCCCATCTGTTCGAGCAGGACGTTGGCGAACACCAGCAGCAAGCCATAGTGCTGCAGCAGGAGGGTGAACTTGGGCATGGTATCGGGGGCAGTCAGGCGGGGCGGGAGCGGACTATAACAAAATCCGGCCGGCCGCGAGCGCGCTGCCCGGCAGGGCACACGGGTGCTTACGACGGCATCGCCACTTCCGGTGCCTGCTCGCGCAATTGCTGGATCAACCAGCGGGTGGCCTGCCCGGGCGGCTGGTCGGCGCGGTGGATCAGATACAGCGGATAGATGGGCGGATGCATCTCGGCCAGCTCCAGCCGCACCAGTTGGCCATTGGCGAGGTCGGCCTCGACCATCGCTTCGGG
This sequence comes from Actimicrobium sp. CCC2.4, assembly GCF_034347385.1. Lineage (NCBI taxonomy): Bacteria > Pseudomonadati > Pseudomonadota > Betaproteobacteria > Burkholderiales > Oxalobacteraceae > Actimicrobium > Actimicrobium sp. CCC2.4. The sequence goes on from NZ_CP133777.1 coordinate 1,235,745, forward strand.
CATGTGGCCCCAACCGAGCCCGCCGCGCAGCAACGCATGCTTGGCACCGAGATCGCCAAGCCGCCAGTCGCGCATCGCGAACACGCCGAAATCCTTTCCGGTGGTCAGCGCACTGCGGTCGGTCAGCACCAGCTGCGTGTGCTCGCGGGCGATGGCCGTCGGAATCGGCGCGACCGCGTGCGCCAGCGGATGGCCGGGTGCGACCACCGGGATCAGCCGCACGCTGCCCAGCGCATGGCGTTCGATTGCATCCGGTGAACCGATCATCCAGCCCGATACGCCCAGCCGCGTCACGCCATCGAGTACCAGTTGCGTGACCGCGCCCAGCGCTTCTATGCGCAAGCGCAGCGCGACTGTCGGGAACTGGACCTGGAAGCACTCGAGGATACGTACCAGCGTCGCGGTCGGAAACATCACGTCGACTGCCAGCGATACCTCACCTTCGAGTCCCTCGGACAAGGTCTTGGCACGCGCCCGCATCGCATCGACCTTGAGCGCCACGCTGCGCGCATCGGCCAGCAGCAACTGGCCGGCTTCGGTCAGTGCCGGTTTGCGTTTGGTGCGATCAAATAGCGTGCAATTTAATTGTGCTTCCAGGTTGGCGATGGTGTAGCTGACCACCGACTGGGTGCGGTGCAGGTCACGCGCGGCACGGGAAAAACTGCCGGTATCGACGACCGCGACGAAGACACGTAATTGATCAAGAGTAGGAGAGCCGGGTTCGCGCATGGTGATTTTATCGATGCTAATGATGAAGATTCTCGGGGTTTCGTCGATAGTAATTCTTGCCTATGATGAAGGCCAGCTTATTGAATAACCCGATTCGACAGGAAGCCATCATGTCTGTACCCCTCCGTAAAATCAGCCGCATCACCCAGGCCCAGCGCGTCATCGAAGGCGCTGGTTTTGAAGTCCAGCGCGCGATCCCGGCCGCCGGTCTCGAGGCGGTCGGCCCGTTCATTTTTGTTGACCATTTCGGTCCGGTCGACTACGCCCCTGGCAAGGCCATGGGCGCACCGGACCATCCGCATGCCGGGATCGAAACACTGACGTATTTTTTTGGCGGCGGCGGCATGCGCCACCGCGACAGCCTTGGCAACGTCAGTACGATGCAGGCCGGTGGTGCGCAATGGATGCGCGCCGGTCGCGGCATCGTCCATGACGAAAGTCCCGATGAAGCCTTGCTGCGCGATGGCGGTCTGGTGCACGGCACGCAGCTGTGGATTAACTTGCCGGCTGATCACAAGATGGATGAGCCGCAATACCAGGCCTTCGATGCCGCACAGATCCCCAACTGGACCGACGCCGACGGCAGCGTGCAGTACCGGCTGATTGCCGGCGTGCTTGGCGGGCGCACCGGACCGGTCGCCAGTTTTGGCAATCCATGGCTGATGCATCTGAGCTTGCAGCCCGGTGCCCGTGCCGGGATTGCGCTTGATGGCGTCGCCGAAGCGGCGGCCTACGTGGTGTCCGGCAAGGGTGTGTTCGGCAGCGAGCGGCAAGCCGGCGCGCCGGGGCAGCTGATCCAGTTCGAGGCCACCGGCAAAGCCCTGCTGGAAGCCGGCGACACCATGCTCGATGTGCTGCTGCTGGGCGGCGATCCGCTCGATGCACCTATCGTGCGCTACGGCCCGTTCGTCATGAATACGCAGCAGCAGTTGCAGCAGGCAATGCAGGATTACCAGCAAGGTCGCATGGGTCGTATCGCGCACTAAAGCCGACCCCGACTCCGTTCAATTCACTTTCAGGAAAATCACATGACTACTCTTCTTCATATCAACAGCAGCGCCCGCACGACCGGATCAATTTCACGCGACGTCACGGCCGAATTCGTCACCCGCTTGCAGGCCGCTGATCCTGCGATCGTCGTGGTTGAACGCGATGTCGCCGGCACGCCATTGCCGCATCTGACGGAACAGGTGCTGGGCGCGTTTTTCACGCCGGCCGACGCCCGCAGCGCGCAGCAAGCCGCCGATGCCAACTTGTCGGATACGCTGGTAAGCGAGCTGAAAGCCGCTGACGTGATCGTCATCGGCGCGCCGATGTACAACTTTTCGGTGAGCTCGTCGCTGAAGGCCTGGATCGATCACGTTGCCCGCGCCGGCCAGACGTTTCAGTACACCGCCAACGGGCCGGTAGGTCTGCTGACCGGCAAGAAAGTCTATGTATTTACAGCGCGAGGCGGGGTCTACAGCAGCGGTCCGGCGCAAGGCATGGATTTCCATGAAACCTATCTGCGCGCGGTGCTTGGTTTCATGGGGCTCGATGACATTACCTTTGTTCACAGCGAAGGCCTGGCAATGGGCGACGAAGCGGTTGCCAAGGCACTGGCACAAACCCGCAGCACCATCGAGGAGCTGGTGCCGGCCTGACTTTTCAGCACGGGCAGCAATACCAGTAAAAGCGGCAGCGACGAAGCAGATTCGTCGCTGCCGTTTCCGCCTCGAAGAGGCACGGGAAATACCTATTTTCGGTAAGTAATGATGTCATCTGGTGGTAACAAGCGGTGGCTACACTCCGCCCCAATGTTTCCATTTCCAACTTTTGGTGATGGAAATAAAGCTCCCCGACGTTGTTCGCAACGACCTGATGCATCATCCTGACGAGAGATATCCCGTGGCCCATTCCTTCCGATTCAAACCTTTGACCTTGATGGTCCTGCAAGCCCTGGCCCTGTCGGCCCATGCCCAGGAAGCCGCTCCCGAAGTGATCACCGTATTTGGCCAGGGTCAAACCCGCCAGTTGCAAAAGCTCACCAGCGCTGATCTGGCCAAAGCCGTACCAGGCGCCAGCCCGCTGAAGACCCTGGAAAAATTGCCGGGCGTGAGCTTCCAGTCAGCCGATCCGTTCGGTGCCTACGAATGGTCGACCCGCTTCAGCGTGCGCGGTTTTAACCAGAACCAGATGGGCTTCACGCTCGACGGTATTCCGCTTGGCGACATGAGCTACGGTAACAACAACGGCTTGCACATCAGCCGCGCGATCTCGTCCGAAAACATCCGCACCGTGAACCTGTCACAGGGTTCGGGTGCCGTCGGCACGGCCTCCACCAGCAACCTGGGCGGCACCGTCCAGTTCCTGTCGATGGATCCGAGCGACACCATGGGCGGCACCTTTGCCCAGACCTTCGGCAGCAACAGCACCTACCGCACCTTTGCCCGTTTCGATACCGGCATGCTGCCATCGGACACCAAGATCGCCGTCAGCATCACGCGCCATCGTTCGGATAAATGGAAAGGCGAAGGCGCGCAAGACCTCGACCAGTTCAACAGCAAACTTGTGCAGCGTTTTGGCGATAACAAGCTGTCGGTTTTCTACAATCACTCGGACCGCAAAGAAATCGATTACCAGGACATGTCGCTCGAAATGACCAGGCGCCTGGGCTACAAATGGGATAACTACGCGCCTAATTTCCAGCAAGCCGTCAATGCCGCACGCGGTGTCTACACGGCTGGTGAAACCAGCATTGATGACGCCTACTACCAGGCCAGCGGCCTGCGCAAGGATGATCTGGCCGGTGCCACGCTGGACGTGAAATTGTCCGAGTCAACCGTCCTCAAGACCACGCTCTACCATCATCGCAATGCCGGCCAGGGTCACTGGTACACCCCGTATGTCGCCACTTCTGCCGCGATGCCGATTTCGATCCGCACCACCGAGTATTCGATCGGCCGTGACGGTGTCATCAGCGACCTGACCTGGGACTTCGGTAATCACACCATCAACGGTGGTTTCTGGGCCGAGCGCAGCCTGCATGACGTGACCCGTAACTTCTACGCCGTGGTCGATAACCGTGACACGAATTCGTACCTGTCGAATCCGTTCCGTACCGACTTCAAGCAAAACTACATCACCACGACGACCCAGTTCTACGCCCAGGACACCGTGTCGATGATGGATGACAAGCTCAAGCTGAACTTCGGTTTCAAGTCACCGAAAGTGGCGATTGATTCGGCCTCGGTCATCGGTACCCGCGCCGCCGGTTCGGTCGTTGCGCAAAAATCCTTCCTGCCGCAAGTCGGTCTGAACTTTGCCGTGACCCGCGATGACGAGCTGTTTACGTCGCTGGCAGAAAACATGCGTGCATTCTCGCCGGGGATCGGCGGCGTGTTCTCGCAATCGCAGACCTCGTTCAATGCCAGCAGTACCTCCCTGAAGCCGGAAACCTCGACCTCGCTGGAAGCCGGTTACCGCTTCAAGCGCGCCCAGATCAGCGGTTCGATCGCGGCTTACCATACCGAGTTCAAGGATCGCCAGTTGGGTATCGCCAACTGTCCTGCGATCGTCGGTTGCGCCTCCACCTTCGCCAACGTCGGCAAGGTCGTCACCAACGGCATCGAAGCAGCCGCCGAACTGAAACTGGCACCGCAATGGTCGCTGTTCAATTCGCTGACCTACAACGATTCGAAGTACAAGTCCGACTATTTGAATAACGGCGTCGTGGCCACCAGCGGCAAACAAGTCGTTGATGCACCACGCCTGATGTTCAACACCGAGCTGTCGTACGAGAACGAGCACTGGTTTGCCCGCACCAACGCCAAGTTCACCGACAAGCGGTATTACACCTACCTCAATGACGCCTCGGTACCGAATTTCTGGCTGATGAATCTGTCGGCTGGCTACAAGCTGAAATCGGTTGGCGGGCTCAAGGATGTGACGATCCAGTTCAACGTCGACAACCTGCTCAACAAAGATTACTTCAGCACGATCGGCAGCAACGGCTTCTCGAACTCCGATCCGACGGGTACCAGCCAGACCTTGCTGGTAGGTGCACCACGTCAAATGTTCCTGACGATAGGCGGCAAGATCTAAGTTGGCGAGGTTGTCCATACGCCCCGGCGCGGCAACGCGCCGGCAGGCTTGATTGATCAGGGGGGCACGGCATCCGTATTGCGGATGACGCGGCTCCCCGCAGTGTTTTCCGAAGGTGTTCCAATGAAATTGACCGTACCGATGATGCTGCTGGGCGTGCTGGGCTGGCCGGCCGCCGTGCTCGCCCAAACCACCACCACCACCACCACCCCGATCGAACACGTGATTGTGCTGGTCGGTGAAAACCGTACCTTCGACAATATGTTCGGTGCCTATCAACCAAAGCGCGGCCAGACCATTGCGAATCTGCTGTCGAAAGGCATCATCAAGGCCGATGGTTCGCCGGGTCCGCGCTATGCCGATGCCGCACAAAAGACCGCCGAAAATTTCGGCGCCTATACCCCGACACCAAAAACCGTCGGGACCTATCCGACGTTGCCGCAACCTTACGCCCTCGGCGCGTTCGGCCAGCGCCAGGATATTCCGGATGCGCGCTTCCCGAAGACGATGCCGAACGGCCCGTTCCAGATCACCAAACATACCGGTTACGGTGCCCATACCGGCGACCCGATCCACCGTTTTTATCAGATGTGGCAGCAGACCAATGGCGGCAAGAACGACCTGTTCGTCTGGGTCGCCGAAACCACCGGCCTGGGACCGAGCAATCCGTGGCTGCCGCTGGGTCCGGGCAAGCCGACCTTTCAGGGCGGCGTGGCGATGGGCTTCTACAACATGTCGACCGGCGACGCGCCGTACTTCAAGCACCTGGCCGACACCTATGCAATCGCCGATAACTACCATCAGCCGATCATGGGTGGCACCACCGTCAATTACCTGGCGCTGGCCACTGGCGATGTCTCGTTCTTCACTGCCGATGGCAAGCCCGCCATGCCGGCAGCCAAGCTGATCGAGAATCCCGATGCCCAGCCCGGCACCAATAACTGGTACACCGAAGACGGCTATCGCGGCGGCACTTACATCCGCTGCGACGATATGGCGCTGCCCGGCGTGGCCGGTATCCGCAATCACCTGAAAGCCTTGCCGTACAAGGCTTTCAATGATGGCAACTGCGCACCCGAGACCTACTACATGGTCAACAACATGGACCCGGCGTATTCGCCAGCGGGGGATTTGCTGCCGGTCGCACCGGACAAGTTCCTGCTGCCGCCGCAAACCATCCCGCATATCGGTGACGGCCTGACGGCTGCCGGCGTATCGTGGAAATGGTATTCGGGCGGGCGCAACGATGGCGTCAAGACCGACAAGGAATACTGCGCGATGTGCGATACGCCGACCTTTTTTACGTCGACGATGACCGGTCCCGACCGCCACAAGTTGCATGACCTGCAGCAGTTCTATGTCGATGTCAAGGATGCGAAGACCTTCCCGGCGGTGAGCTACATCGCGCCTTACGACAGCATCTCGGGCCACCCCGGCTATGCGATGGAAACCAGTTTCGATGCGTTGGCGCAGGACGTCATCACGCGCGTCAAGGCCAATCCGGCGCTGTGGAAAAACACCGTCGTGCTGGTCACCTTCGATGAAGGTGGCGGCTATTACGATTCCGGTTACGTGCAGGCGATCGACTTCTTCGGCGATGGCACGCGCATCCCGCTGATCGCGGTGTCGCCGTTCTCGAAACGCGGTCATGTCGATCACACCTATTACAGCCACGCCTCCATCCTCAAATTCATCGAGCGCAACTGGAAGATGCTGCCGCTGTCATCCCGCAGCCGCGACAATCTGCCGAACCCGGTCAGCGATCCGCGCAATCCCTACGTGCCGCTGAACCAGCCGGCGCTTGGCGACCTGATGAACCTGTTTGATTTCAAGCGCGCCGCGCGCACGGAGAAATGACATGAAACGCACACTACGCATGACACTGGCAGCGACTGCCTTGCTGGTCGCCAGCGCCGCCGCCACGGCCCAGCAACCACTCGATGCACTAATCGCCGCTGCCAAAAAAGAAGGCACCGTCAACAGCGTCGGCATGCCGCCCGACTGGGCCAATTGGAAACAGTCGTGGGCCGCGATGGAGTCCAAATACGGCATCACGCATCAGGACACCGACATGAGTTCGGCGCAGGAAATCGCCAAGTTCGATGCCGAGAAAAGCAATGCCTCGGCCGACATCGGCGATGTCGGCCATTCGTTCGGACCGATCGCCGTGGCCAAGGGCGTCACGCAAGCGTACAAGCCGTCGACCTGGAACGAGATCCCGGTCTGGGCCAAGGACGGCGACGGTCACTGGATGCTGGCCTACACCGGTACGATGGCCTTCATCAGCAACAACAAGCTGGTCAAAAATCCGCCGAAGAACTGGAAAGATCTGCTGTCCGGGACTTACCGCGTGACGGTCGGTGAAGTCGGCGTCGCCTCGCAAGCCAACAGCGCCGTGCTGGCCGCCGCGCTGGCGTTTGGCGGCAATGAAAAAAACCTCGCACCGGCCTACAAGCTGTTCGCCGAACTGGCCCGTCAGGGACGGCTGTCGCTGACCAATCCGAGCATCGCCAACATGGAAAAAGGCGAAGTCGAAGTCGCTTTGCTGTGGGATTTCAATGCACTCAGCTACCGCGACAAGATCGATGCCAGCCAGTTCACGGTCTCGATTCCGCAGGATGGTTCGCTGGTGGCCGGTTACACGACCATCATCAACAAGCACGCCAAACATCCGAACGCGGCCAAGCTGATGCGCGAATTGATTTTCAGTGACGAAGGCCAGATCAATCTGGCGCGCGGTCATGCCCGCCCGATCCGCAGCAATGTCGTGATGCCGAAAGACGTACAGGACAAGATGCTGCCGGCGGCGCAATACCAGAACGCCAAGCCGATCCAGGATTTCGCGGCATGGGAAAAAACCACCCGCGCCATCCCGCGCCAGTGGCAGGAGCAAGTCATGATGTTCAACAAGTGAGCCCGACATGAACAACAAAGTCATCCTCGTCCTGATCGACGGACTTGCCTGGCAGTCGGCTTATGACGGCATGGGCTTCCTGCAGGGACTGTGCGAGGCCGGGCAGGCCAGCCTGTACCGGATGGAATGCGAACTGCCGTCGCTGTCGCGTCCGCTTTACGAATGCATCCTGACCGGCGTGCGGCCGGTCGACAGTGGCGTGGTGCACAACCAGGTCACGCGGCTATCGCACCATGACAGCATCTTTCATCTGGCGCGCGCGGCCGGTGGCACGACGGCCGCAGCGGCCTATCACTGGATCAGCGAACTGTACAACCGCTCGCCGTACGAGGCGGTGCGCGACCGCTTCACTGACGATGACAGCCTGCCGATTCAACACGGCGTGTTCTATCACGCCGACAGCTATCCGGATGACCACCTGCTGCTGGACGCCGAGATCCTGCGCCGCCGGCACGACCCGGATTTTTTGCTGATCCATCCGATGAATACCGATGACGCCGGTCATCGCCACGGTGGCGACAGCGGCCAGTACCGCAATGCCGCGCGCAGCTTTGACAATGCGCTGTCGACGCAATTGCCGGGCTGGCTGGCGGCCGGTTATCAGGTCGTCGTCACCAGCGACCATGGCATGAACCGCGACCACACCCATCGCGGCGTGCTGCCCGAAGAGCGGCAAGTGCCGCTGTTCGTGATGGGCAGTGGCTTCAGTCACGATCCGCTGGCACGGCCGCGTCAGGTCGAACTGTGCGGCGTGCTGGCCGACCTGCTCGGGGCAGCGCACGACAAGGCAAGCAATCCGGCGCTGCTGTCTGCATGATCGCCAGCCTGCGCACGCACTGGCGACCAGCCTTGCTGCTGGTGCCGCTGCTGCTGGTGTCCGGCTTGTTTTCACTGGCACCGGCGGGCTGGGTACTGTTCAATAGCGTGCGCGTCGAGGACGCCTGGTCATTCGGCAATTTCATCGAGATTCTCGGCGCCAGTTTTTATCGGCAGGCCTTCGGCAACAGCCTGTGGATTGCCACCGGCTCCAGCCTGGCCGGCCTGCTGATCGGACTGGTTGGCGCGGCCTCGATCCGGCGCGTCGATGGCAGCGTGCGCGATATTACGGTGGCCTTCACCAACATGGCCAGCAACCTCAGTGGCGTGCCGCTGGCGTTCGCCTTCATCATCATTCTCGGTGCCAATGGCGCGGCCACGCTGCTGTTGCGCGAGTGGGGCTGGCTCGGCGAGTTCAGCCTGTATTCGCGCGGCGGACTGACGCTGATCTATACGTATTTCCAGATTCCGCTGGCGATCCTGCTGCTGTATCCGGCCTTCGACGCGCTCGATGATGACTGGCAGGCCAGCGCCGCGCTGCTCGGTGCATCACGGCTGCGCTACTGGCAACTGATCGGTTTGCCGGTGCTGCTGCCGGCGGTGCTCGGCACCTTCATCCTGCTGTTTGCCAATGCGATGGGCGCGTATGCCAGCGCCTATGCACTGATGACCTCGAACTACAACCTGGTGACGATCCGCATTGCCAGTCTGGTGGCCGGTGATATTTTCCTGGAGCCGAATCTGGCGGCAGCGCTGGCGGTGCTGCTGATCGCGCTGATGGTGCTGATGGTTAGTGTCAATCAGTGGCTACTCAAACGGAGTCACCATGCGCACTAATACTTACCACCGCATGGTCGTGGCGAGCCTGGTGATCCTGCTCGGCATGCCGATTCTGGCGACGCTGCTGTATTCGCTGTCGCAGCGCTGGGGCGCGACCGTGCTGCCGGACGGCCTGACGTTCGACTGGTATCTGGCGCTGCTGCGCGAGCCGCGTTTTCTGGTCGCGTTCGGCCATTCGCTGCTGGTGTCGGTGGCTACGCTGGTGCTGGCGACGGTGCTGATCGTGCCGGCCGCCTTTGTCGTGTTCTATTATTTTCCGCGGCTGGATCGCTGGATGAACCTGCTGATCCTGCTGCAGTTCGCGGTGCCGCCAGTGGTGTCGTCGGTCGGTCTGCTGCAACTGTATGCCGACGGGCCCTTGCCGCTGATCGGTACGCCGTGGGTGCTGGTCGGTTGCTACTTCACGATCGTGCTGCCGTTCATTTACCGGGCGCTGGCCAGCAGTTTGCAAGGACTCAATGTGCGTGACCTGATGGATGCCGCGCACCTGCTGGGTGCGAGCACGCCGCAGGCTTTTTTGCGCGTGGTGCTGCCCAATATCCGCAAGGCACTGATGGCAGCGCTATTCCTGTCGTTTTCGTTTTTACTGGGCGAATTCGTGTTTGCCAACATGCTCGTCGGCGGCCGGTTCGAGACCCTCAATGTGTATCTGTACACGATGCGTTCGACCAGCGGCCATTTCACCAGCGCGGTCGTGATGACGTATTTCCTGTTCACGCTGGTCGTGACCTGGATTGCCACCCGGCTAGCCCGATAGGAGTTTGCTTGGATTATTTACGTGTCACCGGTCTGTCAAAGACCTTCGGCAAGACCACCGTGCTGGACCACATAGCCCTCGATGTCGCCGAAGGCGAACTGGTCACGCTGCTCGGCCCCAGCGGCTGCGGCAAGTCAACGCTGCTGCGCTGCATTGCCGGACTGACTGCTCCCGATCAGGGTCGCATCCATGTCGCCGGCAGCGACATCACGACGGTCGCGCCGCAGCAGCGCGGCATCGGCATGGTGTTCCAGAGTTATGCGCTGTTTCCGAACCTGACCGTGCTCGGCAATATCGGTTTCGGCCTGAAAATGCAGCGCCTGCCTGCCGATGTAGTCGCGCAGCGCACCGAGGCCATCATCGCGCTGGTCGAACTGGGCGGCCACGAATACAAGCTGGTGCACCAGCTCTCGGGCGGCCAGCGCCAGCGGGTGGCGCTGGCCCGGGCGCTGGTCGTGCGGCCGCGCATTCTGCTGCTCGACGAGCCGTTGTCGGCACTCGATGCGCGCATCCGCAAAATGCTGCAGGAAGAAATCCGCCGCATCCAGCAGCAACTGAAACTGACCACGATCTTCGTCACGCACGATCAGGAAGAAGCGCTGATCCTGTCGGACCGCATCGTTGTCATGGACGGCGGGCGCATCGTCCAGCAGGGTGCCGCCGAGACGATTTATGCGCGGCCGGCAACTGCCTTCGTGGCGCGCTTCATCGGCAATGTCAACTTGCTTGATGCGTCGCAAGCGCGCGTGCTGCTCGGCCTGGAGATCGACGGTCAGCTCGCGATCCGCCCCGAATCGATCTCATTGGAAGCTGCTGGCAGCGCTGCTGCAGGTGGCTGTCCGGCCGTCGTGCGGCACCACCAGTTGCTCGGCAACGTGATCCGTTATCACGTCACGACGCAGGGTTGCGCGCTCATGGTCGACACGCTAAATCGCAGCCCGGCGCACTTGCTGGCTGCAGGTAGCGCGGTCGGTCTGGTCTTCGATCACAGCCAGTTTCAGCCGGTTGAGTAAGGTAAAAACATCTTTCCATGCCTGTTAAAGCAGGACGATCCCTGCTGATATCTAATGAAAAACATTCGACAATTTCCTTGAAACCCAAGCTGCGACTGGGTTTTGTTTTTTTTGTGCGATGGATGATAAGGATGCGGGACCTGCTTCGCTGAAACGCGATTGACTGACGCCAATAGGAATTACTATCATTTGGGATGCCGCATTTCCGGGCCGGTCATCAAGCGCAATGTTGCGTGCGGGATCGTCATTGAGGGTGTTGTCCTTTGAAATCACTTCCTGCTTTGCCATTTAGCCGTTTTCATCTTGCCTTTTTGCAGGCGTTTGCAAGTGTTAGTTTGCTGTACGCCACTGGCGCTGCAGCGCAGACCGAACTGGTTGAAGTGTTGGTAGAAGGTACCTCGCTGCCGCCTTACGTCGGCGGTGCATTGTCTTCCCCGAAATACACCCGTCCGCTCGCTGATTTGCCGCAAACCATCACGGTCATTCCCGATCAATTGATGGCAGAGCAGGGCGTCAAGAGCTTGCGGGATGCGTTGCGCAATATCACCGGCATCAGCATGCAAGCCGGTGAAGGCAATCCGCCCTCCGGCGATCAACTGAAAATTCGCGGATTTTCTGCGCGCGACGATATCCTGATTGATGGTGTCCGCGATGTCGGCAACTATTTTCGCGATCCCTTTTTCATTGAACAGATTGAAGTCACGAAGGGCCCATCATCGGCTTTCGCCGGGCGCGGTTCCACCGGCGGCACGATCAACCAGGTCAGCAAGGCGCCCCGCATGAATGCCTTCCGTGAAATCGAAGTCAGTGCCGGCACCGACGACCTCAAACGTCTGACGGTTGATCTCAATGCGCCGATAGAGACCTGGCCCGGCGCTGCCTTGCGCTTGAATTTGATGGCCCATGAAGCCGATCAGGCCGGACGTGATCAGGTCAGCAACCGGCGCTGGGGTGTCGCGCCGACGCTGGCCTTCGGATTGGGTACGGCGACGCGCGTGACGCTGGGATTCCTGCATACGGAGCAGGATAATCTGGCCGATTCGGGTATCCCGAATTCGCGTAATTTTTCATTGGCCGGCTCGGGTTTCGAGGGCCGGATTGCACCCGTCGATACGCGTCATTTTTATGGCTACACCACTGATTACCAGCGCCTGACGTCGGACCAGGGCAGCGTAAAAATCGTCCACGAATTTAACGAAAGCGTGTCCTTGCATAACCAGTTGCGTGTCACGCGCACGCACAACGATTCGGTGTTTTCCTCGCCACGGTACGCCCCCGGGAATCTGACGACGATCGATGCGGACACGCGTGTGGTGGGCAACCAGAAACCACGTGACCAGATTGATCAGGTGCTCATCAATCAAACCGATCTGACCGTCAAGTTCAATACCGGAAGGGTGGCCAATACGCTGGTGGTAGGGACTGAATTTTCCCGGCAAAAATCAGAAAACCGGCGGCGGCTGGACACCAACGGATCCACCACGAGTCTCTTTGATCCGGTTGCGCGTGCGGCGACAGCCTTGCCTTATAACGGTACCAGGGCACAGCTCGACACCGATCAGGCAGCAATTTATGTGTTCGATACGATGAAGCTCACGCCGCAATGGGAATTGAACGGCGGCTTGCGCTACGACTACGTCAAGACCAGCGTGCGTGGCATCGACGACAGCGGTCGCTTGCCTGGTTATGTCAGCAATCTGGCGCATGTGGACAAGCAGACCAGCGGCAGTCTTGGCCTGGTCTACAAGCCGGTGCCGCAGCTCAGTCTGTATGCCGGCTACGGCACGTCGTTCGATACGTCAGGGCGCGCTGACCTGGTGCAGCTTGCGGGTGGCAATAACAATGTGCCGATTGCGGAGAGCAGCTTTCGCGTCGCCCCTGAAAAAAGCCGGAGCGTCGAGCTTGGCAGCAAGTGGGCGGTGCTGAACAATCAGCTCGATCTCAATGCAGCGATTTTCCGGACCGAAAAGACCAATGCCCGCACGCCTGGATTACCGGGCGAACCACCGCTCGTGCTCGATGGTATCCAGCGTGTCAACGGACTGGAGTTGAGCGTTGCCGGTCGCATCAATTCCAATTGGAATGTGTTTGGCGGCTATACCTATCTGGATGGTCAAGTAACGCGGTCCAACACCGCATTTGAAGTCGGCCAGCGACTCGACAACATGCCGCGTCACAGCATCAGTGCCTGGACCACATATCAACTGACACCCAAGCTGACCGTTGGCGGCGGCGTTCAGTATATGGATGCACGCAACAGCAATATTCGTGGTGATGACCGCGACAACTTCACGATAACGGCAGCACCTTACTGGGTCGGCGATGCGGTGGCTTCTTACCGGGTCAATGCCAGCACCACGTTACGTCTCAATATTTATAACGTCGCCAACAAAACGTATACCTACGAGCTCGCCAGCGGTCAAAGCATCCCGGGTCCGGGACGCTCGGCCACTTTAGCGGCGCAGTTTGCGTTTTAACCATGATCCTGCCTATTCCTGACCTACTCAATCCCGACGAACTGGCCCGGCTCCAGGGAGCACTTGCCAGTGCTCCCTGGGAGGATGGCAAGCAGACCGCCGGCTATCAATCATCACGGGTAAAACATAACCAGCAATTAGCCGAACAAAGTGGTCTGGCACGCCAGCTGGGCGAAGTGGTTCTCGATGCGCTGCAACGCAGTTTTTTGTTTCATTCTGCCGCGCTGGCAGATAAGGTATTTCCGCCCTTGTTCAACCGGTATGAAGCAGGACACGGTTTCGGTACCCATGTCGATAACGCTATTCGTCCGGTCGCCGGTTCATCCGGTCGCATTCGTACTGATCTGTCGGCCACCCTGTTTTTAAGCGATCCCGCCAGTTATGACGGTGGTGAGCTGGTGATCGAGGATACCTATGGCGCGCAGTCGGTCAAGTTACCGGCGGGTCACTTGATACTTTATCCCTCGACCAGCTTGCACAGGGTTAATCCGGTGCGGCGCGGCGTGAGGCTGGCCTCTTTTTTCTGGGTACAAAGCATGGTCAAGGACGATGGCGAACGCAGCCTGCTGTTTGACCTGGACATGAATATCCAGCGTCTGCGCCAGGAGCTCGGCGATGATCACGGCACCCTGATTTCGCTGACCGGCTGTTATAACAATCTGCTGCGCCGGTGGGCGGTGCTGTGATTATTCATGCTGAAGGCGGGAATTATTTTATTCGTCGTGTCGATCACAGGGCAGGTAACTGATGTGGACGGCAACGGATTAGCGCTGGCCTGATATCCTTGCGGGTTGTTAAGTATCCGGTGCAACCCGAAACGGTCGCCGGATGCCTTTGCTTTTTGATTGAAGTTGCCCTCCGTGAGAAGTGCCATGTCGCAAAATAAGTTCGACCAGTCCACCAGCGCCTTGCCCCAAGCCGTGCTGGAATACGCCACCACCTGCGAGCTGCCGACACCCTGGGCGACCTTCCGCCTGCATGCCTTCACGGAAGCCGCCACCGGCAAGGAACATCTGGCGATGGCGCTGGGCGATGTCGGCGATGGTGCCCCGGTGCTGGCACGGATGCATTCGGAATGCCTGACCGGCGATGCGCTGTTCAGCCAACGCTGCGATTGCGGCGCCCAGCTTGAAGCAGCACTGAAGAAGATTGCCGACGAAGGCCGTGGCGTGCTGCTGTACCTGCGCCAGGAAGGGCGCGGCATCGGCCTGGTCAACAAGTTGCGCGCCTATCATTTGCAGGATGGCGGTGCTGATACCGTCGAAGCCAACCAGGCACTGGGCTTTCTGCCGGACCAGCGCAATTACAGCCTGGTGCTGCCGATGCTGGCCCATCTGGGCATCACGTCGCTGCGCCTGATGACCAACAATCCGCGCAAGATCAATGCGCTGGCCGTCCTCGGCATCGACGTCGCCGAACGTATTCCGCTGCTGGTCGAACGCACCACTTTCAATACCCGTTACCTCGATACCAAGGCTGCCAAGCTGGGTCATCTGATTAAGCCCGACAAGCAATAAGCGGATGACGACACTGCCGGATAGTACTGCCCGCAAGACCTTCCTGATCGGCCTGGCCATCGCCGTGACCGGCGCGATCCTGTTCTCGACCAAGGCCATCGTGGCCAAGCTGATCTATCGCTACAACGTCGATGCTGTCACGTTGATCGCCTTCCGAATGCTGTTCTCGCTACCGTTTTTTCTGGTCATCGCGTTCTGGAAAATGCGGTCCGAGCCAGCCCTGTCGAATGCCGAGCGGGCACGCATCGTAGTGCTCGGTCTGCTGGGTTATTACCTGTCGAGCTTTCTTGATTTCCTTGGCCTGCAATACATCAGCGCCGGCCTGGAACGGCTGATCCTGTTTTTGACGCCCTCGTTCGTGCTGCTGATTTCAGCACTCTTCCTGAAGAAAAAAATTACCCCGCTCGAGTGGGGCGCGCTGCTCATTTCGTACGTCGGCATGCTGCTGGTGTTTGTGCACGATGCCCGAACCGGCGGTGCCAACGTGCTGCTTGGCGCGTCGCTGGTACTCGGTGCGGCCGTATCGTACTCGCTGTATCTGCTGGCTTCCGGCGAAATGGTGCGGCGGGTTGGCGTGCTGCGGCTGGTGTCGTATGCGATGTGCGTCTCGAGCGCGGCCTGCATCGGCCAGTTCTTTTTGCTGCGTCCGGCCGGCATGCTGGTACAGCCGATGGAGGTCTACTGGCTGTCGCTGTTCAATGCGTTTTTCTGTACGGTGCTGCCGGTGCTGATGACGATGTTCGCGGTGGCGCGCATCGGTGCCGGCACCGCGTCGCAGGCCGGCATGGTCGGTCCGGTCTCGACGCTGTTTCTGGGAGCGATGATCCTTGACGAGCCGATCACCGGTTTCCAACTGGCCGGTACCGGTCTGGTGCTGGCCGGGATCTACCTGTTGTCCCGCAAAAAAGCGTGATACGGTATCGCTCGTTCAGTTTCACCCTCGACCAACATAAAAATAATCAGGAGCATCAGCATGGCAAAAGCAATTCGCATCTTCAGGACCGGCGGGCCGGAAGTACTGGAATACGTCGACGTCGAGGTCGGTGATCCGGGTCCGGGTGAAGCGCGCGTGCGCCAGGAAGCCTGCGGCCTGAACTTCATCGACGTGTACTTCCGCACCGGCCTGTATCCGCAGCCGCTGCCAGCCGGTATCGGCATGGAAGGTGCCGGCGTGATCGAAGCCCTTGGCGCCGGCGTGACCCACCTGAAAGTCGGCGACCGCGTTGCTTATGCCGGCCGGCCGACCGGTGCCTACGCCGATGTGCGCGTGATGCCGGCAGCCATTCTGGTTCGGGTGCCGGATGCCATCGGTCTTGATACTGCGGCTGCGATGATGTTGCAGGGCATGACCGTGCAATACCTGTTCCGTCGCACCTTCCCGCTGCGCGGCGGCGAAACCATCCTGTTCCACGCCGCTGCCGGTGGTGTCGGCCTGATCGCCTGTCAATGGGCCAGAGCGCTTGGCGTGACGATGATCGGCACCGTCGGTTCGGACGAAAAAGGCGCGCTGGCGAAAGCCCACGGCTGCACCCACGTGATCAACTACAACACTGAAAACTTTGTCGAGCGCGTCAAGGAAATCACCAACGGTGCCGGCGTGCCGGTGGTCTACGATTCGATCGGTGCGGATACCTTTACCCAGTCGCTTGATTGCCTGTCGCCGCTCGGCCTGATGGTCAGCTACGGCAGCGCCTCCGGTCCGGTGCCGCCGTTCACGCTTAACGAACTGGTCTCGCGCGGCTCGCTGTTCATCACGCGCCCGACGCTGTTTTCGCACGCCGCCAAACGCGAAGACCTCGAAGCCATGGCCGCCGAACTGTTCGGTATGGTCGAGAGCGGCAAGGTCAGCATCGAGATCAATCAGCGCTATCGGCTGGCAGACGCCGCCAGCGCCCACCGTGACCTCGAAGCGCGCAAGACGACCGGCTCCACCATTCTGATTCCATGAGGACTGCATGAACGTCACTCCCCCGAAAGATCCGCGGCCCAACCCGATGGACCATCCCGACGAACAGCAGCCGGACGGATCCGATGGCTCGCCCAAGTTCGGACGGCTGCTGATCGTACTGGCGATTGCGGTGATCATGATCGTCGGCATTACATTCGGATCGCAGGCGTACTTTTCCTGATTGGTGATGATGTGCGGGGTGCCTCTGACAGGACCTGGGCAAACGGTGTCAGGTATCAATGCGGTGTAATTGGCGTTGCGAAGCTCTGTCTCTGCAGCACTTGTTGCGCTAGCGCAGTAACCCGGTGGTTGAACACTCTTAGAATTTGACGGCCCTGCCGACACCTTCCCGTGGTGTCCGGCGGGTCCGTTGCATTCCACGATACGCCACCATGAAGACCCGACGCCATGTCCGACCATCCGGCCAGCCACGCTCCTGAAGTGGTTCATTGCTCCTCCTCGCAGCCCGCTGCGAGCCGGCTGCGGGTGATCGAGAGTCTGGTCCCCGTCGCCCTTGCCGAAGTCACTGCGCAGCTGCCAGGCTTCATCGAACGCCTGGCTGACGCGATGTTCCGGCTCTCTGACCAAAGCGTGTTGCCCAACGAAGCCAGGCTCAGTTTCCATGCCTGGAATTACCTCGGAAAAAACGCCGGTCAGTTGCAGCGTGGCGTGCTCGACCAGCTCTCGCAGGCGTGGCTCGGCGAAATCGCCGCGCTCGACCAGACGCCGTTGTCCGGCACGCTACAAACTGCGCCCGACTTGAGGCTGGTTAGCCTCGAGGAAATGGAAAGCCGGGTTCTGATCGGCAACCTGTCCCAGGCCGTCGAGCTGGAGAATTCGGCCGCGCTGGTCGCACTCAATATCCGGCTGGGCCGGCTGCTGCAGCGCGATGTCATCAGCATTGCCCATAATCCGTTTCGACCGGCCGTGTTCGCGCGGGCCGTGCACGATGCCTGGTGCCGCTTCGATGGGTCGGACCAGTCGCACCGGCTGGTCTTGCGCCTGCTGCGTCCTGAGGTCCTGATCGATTTTGCGCCGTTACTGACAGCCCTCAATGGGGCGCTGATCGCCCGCGGTATCGTGCCGGACTTGCTCGATGATTACCGCAGTCGCCAGTCGTCACGGCCGTCGCCAGCGCCGGCCGGAGTGGCTGACGCCGCGCTGCGGCACAAACTCGAAGAGTGGCTCAATCAGGTCGATGGCGAACCGGTCGCTGCAAGTGCAGCCGGTCCCTGCGCGACCCTGCTCGGCTATCTCGATGACTTGCGCCAGGCAGCGCCGGTGGCGAGCTTGCGTGAGGCGATACGGCAGGCACCAGCCGATGCGCTGACACCGGCCGACCACAATGCGATTGAATTACTGGCCCGTATGTTTGACTTCGTATTCGGTGATTCGACCATTCCGGAGCACGTCAAGCAATTGCTCCGGCGCTTGCAGGTGCCGCTGCTCAGGACCGCGCTGGTCGACAAGGATTTTTTTTTCAGTCCGGCCTGTCCGCCGCGGCGCTTGCTCGACCAGCTGGCTGCATCGGGGCGCGGCTTGCAGCACGATGCGTTCGCCGATGATCCGCTGTACCGGCTCATCGAGCAGATTGTCGAGCGAGTGCAACGTGAATTCGATCAGCAGATCGGCATGTACAGCACGGTCGTCGCCGACCTCGAAGCGTATCTGCTGGCCGAACAGGAGACCGAGCATAGTGCATTGCGACCACGTATCGATGAAGCACGACGCCAGGAAAACATGCAGCAGGCGCGCGAGCTGGCCGGGAACGATATTGCCCGGCGCATCGAGAGCGGCGAGGTAGCGGGTTTCGTCGAAGTCTTCCTGGAAACCCAATGGATCCACATTCTGGTGCTTGCCCACAGCGTTGCGGCACGCAAGCCGGAAGCGCTCGACAAAGCCTTGCAGGCGATGGATGACCTGATCTGGAGCGTACGTCCCAAGGTCAGTCCGCAAGAACGCAAGGAGCTGGTCAGCAAGTTGCCGGCCCTGCTGTCGCTGATCAATGCCTGGCTCAATGCGGTTAAATGGGATGCGCCGGAGCGAGTGACGTTTTTTTCGAATCTGGCCGAACGCCATGCTGCCATCGTGCGCTTGCCGGCCGAGCGCTCACCGCGTCATCGCATCGAGCTGGCGGTCAATGTGGCCCAAAAGGCCAGCGAGCGCCGGCTCAACCGACGCGCCCGCGAAATGCACGACGTACCGCTTGATCAGTTCGTGCATGTGGTCGACAGCATCGAGCCGGGCAGTTGGGTCCGGTTTGTGCGCAGCAATGGCAATGCCGGTACGTTCCGGCTGGCCTGGATCAGTCGGCTGCGCACGCGCTTCGTGTTCAGCAGCCGGCACAGTGAAGAATCCTTTGTGTTTACTGCCGGTGAATTGGCCTCTGCCTTGCGCGAGCAGGGCGCGGAGGTCTTGCCGCACGGGTCGGTGGTGACCCGTGCACTGGCGGCGGCACTAGAGCAGTAAAGTCAGCTTACGTCACTGCGCCATCTTCAGGTCGATGGTGCGTGCCATGCCATTTTTGCCCGGAAAGTCGGCGAAGGCGCTGTGCACCATGTACGGCATCACGGCGGGCAGCGACGGATTCTCGCCCTGGCTGTTGACGCGCACGTCGTACAGACTCTTGCCATCGGCATGGCGCGCGATCAGCACGTGTAGTTGCCGGCGATGGAGTTGGTAGATGCGTTCCTGGTAATCGATGACCGGTGGTCCGCGGAAAAACGGATCGTAGCCAAAGCCGAAATGGCGTCGCGAATAAAATCCGCCGCCATAAAAGAACGGATCGCCGTAGACCGGTTGCACGGTGCGGACATCGACCACATCGACGTTATAGGACAGCGTGATCTTCAGGCTAGGCGCGTTGCCGGTGCCGGTTTCGGCTTCGTTCAGGCCAAGCCGGCGCACGTCATTGCGCACGAGGTTTTCATAGGTCAGGTATTCGAGGTCCTTGTCCTGGGCCCGAGTGCGTTCGAAGACATAGGTGCGGTTGGGCAGATCGGCTGGCCAGTCACTGAAGACGGTGACATTGCTGCGCACGGTGCTGGCACAACCGGCCAGCATCACGAGCAGCACTGCCAGCAGGGGCAGGGTGAGGCGTTTCATAGTGATCTCCTTGGACAATGGCGATCAGGCTAGCGCGTTTTGGGAAATGCTGCCTGCAGCGCTCGCCACGGTTAGCGCGGGTTCTCGAAAAAAATGTAATTCGAGCCGAAATCACTGATCTCGAAATACACTTTTTTCTCGCCGGGGTCGGCGATCATGTTCAGGTTTTCATCGAGCACGCCATAGCCGAAGCGATAGGCGCGCGGCTTGTTGTCATCGGTGCCCATCGCGGTGGTGATCTTGTCGATACCAATGAAGCGACGCACCAGCTTGTCGCCGGCATAGAACTCCAGCACGCCGTTGGTGCCGGTCCAGTTTTGTACTGACCGGCTGATCTTGTTCTGCTGCTCTTTTGTGCACGCTGCGGTCAACAACACTAAAGCGCACAGCAAACCTGTTGACACAATTCTCATGCCTGGCTCCGATCCTTGTAAAATGCCACGTTGCGTTAAACGTCGAGAAGATTACCATCCCATGCGTACTGAAAATCCCCCCACCATCTTTCGCGAGCAGTACACACCGCCCGCTTATTTTGTCGATACCGTCGACATGGGGTTCGATCTCGATCCAGTCGAGACGCGCGTCACCACCCGCATCCAGCTTACCCGCAATGTTGCCAGTGACGACCACACGATTACCCTATCCGGCGATGAACTGAAGCTGGTCAATATCAGCATGAACGGCAAGCGACTCGACGAGCAGGCTTACCAGCTCCTCGATGGCACGCTGCGCATCGCCAACGCGCCGGACCAGGCCACGCTCGAGATCGAGACCGCCCTCGCGCCGCAGCACAATACCTCGCTGATGGGCCTGTACGTTTCGAGCGGCAATTTCTTTACCCAGTGCGAAGCAGAAGGCTTCCGCAAGATTACCTACTTCCCTGATCGTCCCGACGTGATGGCCAAATACACCGTGACGCTGCGCGCCGACAAGGCTGCCTATCCGGTGCTGCTGTCGAATGGCAACCTGATCGATCAGGGCGACCTCGACGATGGCCGCCATTTTGCGCTGTGGGAAGACCCGTTCAAGAAACCTTCCTATCTGTTTGCGCTGGTGGCCGGCAAGCTGGTCTGCCAGGAAGAAACCATGCGGCTCAAGTCGGGTCGCGACGTCCTGCTGCAAGTCTGGGTCGAACCCGGCAACCTCGACAAGACCCAGCACGCGATGGATTCGCTGAAGAACAGCATTACCTGGGACGAAGAGCGCTTCGGGCTGGAGCTGGATCTGGACCGCTTCATGATCGTCGCCGTCGGCGACTTCAACATGGGTGCAATGGAGAACAAGGGCCTCAACGTCTTCAACACCAAGTTCGTGCTGGCCAATCCGCGCATCGCGACCGATGTCGATTACGCCAACATCGAATCAGTGGTCGGCCATGAATATTTTCATAACTGGACCGGCAACCGCGTGACTTGCCGCGACTGGTTCCAGCTCTCGCTCAAGGAAGGCCTGACGGTCTTCCGTGACCAGGAATTTTCGGCCGATCTGGTTGGCTCCGAATCGGGTCGTGCGGTCAAGCGCATCGAGGATGTGCGCGTGTTGCGGCAGGCCCAGTTTCCGGAAGATGCCGGTCCGATGGCGCACTCGGTGCGGCCTGATTCGTATCTCGAGATCAACAATTTCTATACCGTCACGATCTACGAAAAGGGTGCTGAAGTGGTCCGCATGTACCAGACCCTGTTCGGTCGCGACGGCTTCCGCAAAGGCATGGACCTGTACTTCGAGCGGCACGATGGCCAGGCCGTCACCTGCAATGATTTCCGTGCCGCGATGGTCGATGCCAACGGACGCGACCTGAGCCAGTTCGAGCGCTGGTACAGCCAGGCAGGCACGCCGCAAGTCAGCGTCAGCACCCGCTACGATGCGGCCGCCGGCACCTATGCGATCACGCTGGCCCAGCACTGCGCTGCCACGCCCGGCCAGCCCGACAAGCTGCCGTTCCATATTCCGGTGGCGGTTGGCCTGCTAAACAGCAAGGGCGACGACATGACGCTGCTCTTGCAGGGCAGTGCGGCCGTCAGCACGACGCCGCAGCATACCGTCGTGCTCGAACTTACCGAGGCGGAACAGACTTTCATTTTTACCGGCGTGACGGAGCAACCGGTGCCATCGATACTGCGTGATTTCTCAGCACCGGTGGTGCTGAGCGTCGATTACAGCGATGACGAACTGGCCTTCCTGATGGCCCACGACAGCGATGCCTTCAATCGCTGGGAAGCCGGCCAGCGACTGGCGACGCGCCGCTTGCTGGCACTGGTCAGCGATAGCGCCGCCAACGCCGACAGCTTGCTGGCCGAGGCCTTGCGCGCCACGCTCAACGACCGCGAGCTCGGTGCCTCGTTTCGCGAAGTGATCCTGACGCTGCCCTCCGAAACCATGATTGCCGAAGCGCTGGCCGTGATTGACCCGCAAGCCATCCATCGCGCGCGTCAAGCCTTGCGCGTGGCGCTGGCAACGACTTTGCGCACCGACCTCGAAGCCGCCTATGCCGACAACCTGACGCCGGGTGCCTACCAGCCCGATGCGATCTCGTCGGGCAAGCGCGCGTTGAAGAATGTCGCGCTGTCGCTGTTGGCGGAACTCGACGATGCCGCGGTCCATGCACTGGCGCAAACGCAATACGACGCCGCCGGCAACATGACCGACCGGCTGGCGGCGCTGGCGGTGCTGATCAATACCGGCGCACCAGGGCGGGATGCGGCACTGGCCGGTTTCTATCAGGAGTTCGAAGCCGATCCGCTGGTTATCGACAAGTGGTTCACGCTGCAGGCGATGGCGCGTGGCACCGATGTCGCTGCGGTTCGCGCCCTGATGCAGCACCCGGCCTTTACCCTGAAAAATCCGAACCGCGCACGCAGCCTGGTGTTCAGTTTTTGCAATGGCAATCCGGCGCAATTCCATGCCAGTGATGGCAGCGGCTATGCGTTCTGGGCCGAGCAGGTCATCGCGCTCAATGGCATCAATCCGCAAGTCGCGGCCCGCCTTGCGCGTTCGCTCGACCGGTGGCGCAAATTTGCCCCGGCACGCCAGCCACTGATGCAGCAAGCACTCAAGCAGGTTGCCGGCTCGGCAGCTCTCTCGACCGATGTAATGGAAGTGATCAACAAGGCACTTGCCAACTGAACCGAAAGCAAAGAGACCATCATGAAACGTATCAGCCTGACCCAGCACCTGGTTGAAGAGCAACGCAACCACAACACTATCCCGGCCGAATTGCGGCTGCTGATCGAAGTCGTCGCACGCGCCTGCAAGACCATCAGCCACGCAGTCGGCAAGGGCGCGCTGGGCGATGTGCTCGGTAGCGCCAACATCGAAAACGTACAGGGCGAAGTACAAAAAAAGCTCGACATCATCAGCAATGAAATCCTGCTCGAAGCCAACGAGTGGGGTGGTCATCTGGCCGCGATGGCATCCGAAGAAATGGAAACCATCCACCTGATTCCGAACCGCTATCCGATGGGCGAGTACATGCTGCTGTTCGACCCGCTCGATGGCTCGAGCAACATCGACGTGAACGTTTCGATCGGCACGATTTTTTCTGTGCTGAAAGCACCCGACGGCATGGCCGCACCGACCGAGCAGGATTTCCTGCAACCGGGCGCGCAGCAAGTCGCCGCCGGTTACGCCGTGTATGGTCCGCAGACCGTGCTGGTGCTGACCACCGGCAATGGCGTCAACTGTTTCACGCTCGATCGCGAGATGGGTTCATGGGTACTCACACAGAGCAATATCCAGATCCCGGCCGATACCCGCGAATACGCGATCAACGCCTCGAACGCCCGCCACTGGCATCCGCCGGTCACGCGCTACGTCAATGAAATGCTGGCCGGCACCAGCGGCCCGCGCGAAGCGGATTTCAACATGCGCTGGATCGCCTCGATGGTCGCCGACGTGCATCGCATCCTGTGCCGCGGCGGTATCTTCATGTATCCGGCCGATGTGCGTGATCCGAGCAAGCCGGGTAAATTACGCCTGATGTACGAAGCCAATCCGATGGCCTTCATCGTCGAGCAAGCCGGCGGTGCCGCCACCGACGGCCACGGCCGCATCCTCGATATCCAGCCGGAAAAACTGCATCAGCGGGTGCCGGTATTCCTGGGGTCGAAGAATGAAGTCGAGCGGGTGACCGCGTATCACAAGGAGTAAGTACAAGCAGTAATTGGTCCGGTGCGAACCCTGGATGAAGGGATTCCTCCGTGGTTCGCCGGGTAAATGCAAAGTGGGCTGGTATTTCGCAGTGAAACTTTGCTAGAATACGACACTTCGCTGATGTAGCTCAGTTGGTAGAGCAACTGATTCGTAATCAGTAGGTCGGGTGTTCGATTCGCCTCATCAGCACCAAGAATTGGCAGGAAAACAAAAAGGGTTATCCGCTCAGGCGGATAACCCTTTTTTGTTGCCCGTCGTGCGCGGGTTGCTAGCGCAAGATGCTGATCATCTTCACGTCGATTTCCGGCGACTCCATGAAATCCTTTTCGACTTCGCCGCGAATTTCGATGCGGGTGGTTTCATCGATGGCCTGGGTCGGGAAATCGCGATCGTCGATCTCGACGCGGATTTCGTTTTTCCCGTCGGAAAAAATATATTTTTCCTTGCTGATTTTTTTCAGCAGCACGCCACGCAGCATCACTTCCTGGTCGTCGACCGGATTCTTCAGGATGTCCGCAACGGTCACGGTGACTTTCTGGCTGGAGGGACCGACATACTGGGCCTGGACGGCGGTCGGGATGCCGATGGCGAGGACGGTGGCGAGGATCAGGCTGCGGGCGTTGAAGTGGGACATGGGCGGGAGGTTCTCCTGGCGTGAGGCATGGATGGATTGTCGTTGTCATCGACAGGGGTGATGCGGACTAGTATCGCACTACCTGTCGGTAGTAATAATTTACCGCTCTACTAGAGGTAGGTTGCGGGGGAAGACTGCCGCACGGTCCGCAAAAACGAGCGCGGAAATCTGCGTTACATTGGCCATCACTTCACCCGGGAGAAACCCATGTATCGATCCGCACCGAGCTCCGCGAACACCGCCGCGCGCCGCACTGCCATCCTCTTTTGCGCTGCGGTCCTGACCTTGTCGGGATGTGCCGGCACCGCGCCGGTAGCGCGCACCACACCGGCCTTGTCTGCAGAGCAGATCGCAAGCTTGGTCGCCGGCCCGGATCGCAGTGATGCCGATCGAACCAATGATGCACGCCGCAAGCCGGCGCAACTGCTGGAATTTCTGGCGATCCATCCCGGCATGATGGCGCTGGACCTCAGTGCCGGCGGTGGCTATACCTCGGAGTTGCTGGCGCGCGCAGTGGGTCCGGCGGGTCGGGTCTATGGCCAGAGTGCGCCACGCAATCCTGCCGCAGTCGCACCGGCCGCGCCTGAAGGCGGCAGCGCACCGGTGGTCGTCAGTGCACCCCGGCCTGCGTCGGTGCCGTCACCGGTCGCGCTGGCCGAACGTGCCAGAAAAGCGGGGCTGGGCAATCTGATGGCTGTGGTGCAGCCCTTCGAGAATCCGGTTCCTGCTGCGGCCGGACAGCAACTTGATCTGGTCACGCTGATGTTCAATTATCACGATCTCGGCCATATGGGCGTCGATCGCGCAGCGATGAACCGGGCCGTGTTCACGGCGCTCAAACCGGGTGGGACCTATGTGATTGCTGACCATGCCGGACGTGCCGGCACCGGAATTTCCGAAGCCGGCACCTTGCACAGGATTGATGAGCAATTCCTGCGTCGCGAAATCGAAGCGGCCGGGTTTGTCTTCGTGGCCGAAGCCGGTTTTCTGCGCAATCCGGCCGATCCGCGCGATCGCAATACCCCGGAGCCGCTGCAGCCGAAGGATGACTTTATCCTGAAGTTCAGCAAGCCCTGAGGACTGCCGGCCGGTCAGGCGTTGCGCAAGGCCTCGACCATGCCATCGAGCTTGACCGAATCCGCGCAGAACGCACGGATGCCTTCGGCCAGTTTCTCGGTGGCCATCGCATCGTCGTTGCACATCAGACGGAAGGCGTTTTCATCGAGCGTGAGCTGGTGCAGGTCGGCCGCTTGGGCCAGTGCCGGGCTGAGCTGGCGTTCGACGGTGGCGCTGCTGTCGGCCAGCTTTTGCAGCAGTTCCGGGCTGATCGTCAGCAGATCGCAACCCGCCAGTTCGAGGATCTGTGACGTGTTCCGAAAGCTCGCCCCCATCACTTCAGTGGCATAGCCGAACTTGCGATAGTAGTTGTAGATGCGCTTGACCGACTGCACGCCCGGATCGTCGGCGCCGCTGTATTCCAGCCCGGTGGATTTCTTGTACCAGTCGTAGATGCGTCCGACGAATGGCGAGATCAACCGTGCGCCCGCATCGGCACAAGCGATGGCTTGCGGCAGCGAAAACAAGAGCGTCATATTGCAGCGGATCTGGTCGCGTTCGAGGATGTCGGCGGCGCGTATGCCTTCCCAGGTCGAGGCGATCTTGATGAGCACGCGCTCGCGCGGGATGCCGGCGGCTTCATACAAGGCGATCAGGTGACGGCCCTTGGCAACGATGCCGGGGGTGTCGAACGACAGGCGGGCATCGGTTTCGGTCGAGACGCGCCCGGGAATGAGCTTGAGGATTTCGCCGCCGAATGCCACCAGCAGATGGTCGACGATGCCGGCAGTGGACTTGTCGGCGTGATCGCGCACGGCCTGCTCGAGCAGGTGGCGGTAGGTGTCTTTTTGAACTGCTTTCAGGATCAGCGACGGGTTAGTCGTGGCGTCCTGCGGCGCGAAGCTGGCGATACTCTGAAAATCGCCGGTGTCGGCGACGATGGTGGTGAATTGCTTGAGTTGTTCGAGTTGGTTCATGAGCGCAATCAATGAGTGGTCGACAAGTTTTCTATTGTACTCAGTCCGTGCAGGGCTTAGCCCGCAAGTCGGTCACGGAGTCCAGCGCGGCATTCCAGTCGGCCAGAAAGCGCGGCATCCCGAAACATTCGCGGGCGCGTCGTTGCGCACCGCGTCCGAGTGCAAAGGCATAGGGCGGGTTGTCCAGCAGTTCCTGCATGTGGGCCGCGAGTTTGTCGATATCGGTGTCGACGTAACCCGATATGCCGTTCTGGATCACGCTGGCCATCGCGCCGGTGGCCAGACCGATGACCGGCATGCCACTCATCATGCCGGCAATGACGCCGGGATCCAGAGTGTGGTCGTGCCCGGGATGGAACAGGAAGCGATAGCGCGTTGCCGAGGCCGGCAGTCGACATAGCGGGTAATCGTCTCCGGCAAAAGCCCGGCAGCGCGTGGGGATGACTTCCAGGGGGATGCGCTGGCATAGCCGCCGGTAAATATCATTACCGGAACGCCGGCTGGAATGCGACCAGAGGGTGTTGCCAAGCATCACGCCGCAGGGACGGTCGCCACCGTATTCGCTACCGGGTGAGGGCATCACGCCCTGGTCGATGATACGGATGGTTTGCTGGCCGTTATCCCACATCAGAGCGTTGTAGGCAGTCACATGCACCAGCAGCACGTCCGGATCGTCGACCGGATGGCGCCTGCCGCCGGCGTGCTTGCCGGGCGCGGCATGTTCGACATAGATGCGTGGCAGGCGTCGCTGTGCCTCTGTCAGATAGCGATGTTGCTCGTCCAGATAGTGTTCCCGACGGTGAAACAGGATGCAGTCGAACTGCCCTGCATTGGCCTTGCTGGCCGGTAGTGGACGGATGTTGCTGCGTGATGGCCAGCCGTGGCCGGGACTATCCCGGTCGGTCATCAGATAGAACTGGTGCGGCAGCTGGCTAAGCGCATGCAGGTAGTTGCCGTGTGCCTGCCAGGTGAGGATGCGCAGTGGACGCATGCGGGATTCGCTTTCGGAAAACGGGGCTGTGCCGTAAGTGACTGCGGGAGCTTAGAGCGGCGGTGGTAGTTTTGTTTGTGCTGGCGCAATCCTTGTGCACCTAGTCCGCACTGTGTCGCTTACAAGCAGCACACTTCGTTTTGCTTGCATTCTCGTGACACCAACGACGGTGAATTGAGTCGGCACTTCGCGTGATTGATGCTTTCCATTGATGGCATCGATGGAGCTGGCCATCACCTTTGCAAGCAGCCATCCGCGGCACTTTCGTTCATTTCTTTTTATTTTGGAGAGCAACATGACAGAGCAAAACGGTTCGATGCAATTTAGTAGCGAGGCCGGTCAGTCACGATCACCGTCTTCGGGGACATCCCCTTCCGGCACCATGCCAACGCCGCTTGCGCAAGCGTGGACGCAACCGGCACAGTTGCTGTCGCAGCTATCGACGGCGTTCGGGCAGATGCCGGTGCGCATGCTGGAACAGGAAGCCAGCATGCTGCAAAAATCCTTTGCCTCACCCCGGCAGTGGTTGCCGAATGTATTCAATGCCTGGGAAGAGCCGCTCGTGATGATGCGCAAATTGACCGAGGACATGGATCAGTATGCCAGCCGGCTGATGCAGGGACCATTGGCCGGCACCGGCCAGCGGTCGCTGCCGGCAACGCCGCACTGGACACCGACTGTCGATGTCTCGCATCGCGGCAACGAGATCGTCATCTGTGCCGATTTGCCTGGATTAACGCGTGACGATGTGCACTTGCAGATGCACGAAGACAAGTTGACGATCGAAGGCGAACGGCATGCGGAGAGTAGCCGGCAAGTCGATGGCTATCATCGTACCGAGCGGATGCAAGGCCGTTTTTCGCGCTCGATTCCGCTGCCCGAAGGAGTCGATCCGCAATCGGCCCGCGCCAGCATGCGCGATGGCGTGCTGGAGATCGTCGTGCCGCTGCATGCCCGCCAGCACGGCGTGCGGCTGGAGATCAGCGAGGCTGGCGAGGACGGGCAGAGGGAGCAAAAGGGAGAGCAGTCGGCGTCACGCCGTGAACAGCCGCAAGGGCAGTCGCAAGCACCGCAACCGCAGCGCCAGAACGCCGGCGCTGCGCCGCGTTCCGAAGTGAAAGCCTGACGCGGCGAACTGTATTGATCGCATGGTGCGACACAGGTGCATCACCACACCCGTGTCGCGCCATGCCGGACGTCAATCAGGCTGCGAGCCTGCCGCCCATCTTGCAGCCATCGAGCAGAAACGACAGACCGACCACAAGTACCAGTTCGCCTTCGGCCGAGCGGGCCGTGCCAGTGATGCCCTGCACCGACAGCGCAGTCAGTGGCTTGATGACCATCTCGGCCGTGCCTTCGACTTTTTCGACGGCGAGAATGTACGGGCTCGGTGCCGCGATGACGATGCCGACGCGCTCCGGACCTGGCGTATAGCCGAGGATGGCGGCCAGCGAACGCACCGGCAGCGGTTGTCCCTGGTCACGCAGGACCGGCGCACCACCGACTTCCATGTAGGTTTCGGGTAACTCGACGACCCGCTGCACGACTGCCATCGGCATTGCCAGTGCGGCGTCGGCGGTACGGACCAGCATGGTCGGCACGATGGACAACTCGATCGGCAGGCGGATCGAGAACCTTGTACCACCGCCGAGTGCCGAATCGATGCTGATGGCACCGCGATGTTTTTCGACGGCAGTCTTGACGACATCCATGCCGACGCCACGACCCGATACGCTGGACGCCACCTCTTTGGTCGAGAAGCCAGGCAGAAACACCAATTGATAAGCTTCCTGATCGGTGTGCGCGGCGCTGTCGCTGATGAGGCCCTTCGAGACCGCCTTACGACGCAGTTCGGCCGCATTGAGTCCCTTGCCGTCGTCGCCCAGTACGATCATGACGCTGTTGGCTTCCTGCCAGGCTTTCAGCGAAATGATGGCGCGCGACGGCTTGCCGAGTGCGGCCCGGTCGACGGCACTTTCGATGCCGTGATCGAGCGCATTGCGCAGCATGTGGACCAGCGGGTCGTAGAGGCTGTCGACCACGACGCGGTCGACTTCGGTCTCGGCGCCTTCGATGACCAGTTCGACATCCTTGCCGAGATCCTTGGCCAGTTCGCGCACCAGGCGCGGGAATTTCTGGAACAGGCGACCGACCGGCTGCATCCGCGTCGACAACGTCGCGCGTTGCAGTTCGGTCGAATAGCGCGACGCGCGATTGAGGGTTTCGGTCAGGCTGACCATCAGCGCGGCGGCGGCACCATCGAACTTGAATTGCTGGAGTTTTTCCAGCAGCACGCTGGCTTGATTGGCTGCCTGCACCGATTCGCCGGCCACTTCAAGCAGTGCATCGAGCTTGACGGCATCGACGCGAATGCTGTCTTCCTTGATCGAGGCTACCATCGGCTTTTCGCCGGCAGCCGGTGCGGCGGTAGTGGCGATGGCAGCGGCAGCGGCCGCCATGGCGACCGCGGCGACGGCAGGAACATGCACGGCTGCGACGACCGGTGCAGCACCGGGCACGACGGCGGCGTAGAGCGCTTCCCAGTCCAGCGCGCCATTACTGGTGGTCGCCGCGACGGCGATGGCAGCGGCCGCCGTGACTGCAACCAGGGGCGCAACCGGTGCAACGTCGGCCATGGCTTTGCCTTCAATGGCCTGGGTCAGGATATTTTCGAGTGCGGCGGGCATCGCTGACAGGCTCTCGGGACGCGCACCATTAGCCAGTTCAGTGAGCTGGTCGGCTACGAAACCGCTGGCTTGCAGCGCTGCCTCGATGGCCAGTGGCGTCACCGGTGCGGCACCGGTACGCAAGGCGTCAAACAAATTTTCTGTCAAGTGGCAGGCCGAGACCATCGCCGGCAGGCTCATGAATCCGGCACCGCCCTTGATCGTGTGGAATGACCGGAAGACCGCGTTCAGAGTTTCCTTGTCGTTCGGCCGTCGCTCCAGCGTCAGCAGGTGCTCTTCCACGTTGGTCGCCAGTTCCAGCGCCTCGATCACGAAATCCTTCAGCATGTCTTCCATCAGAAGCCCAATCCATCCAGAAGACTATCGACATCGTCCTGCTGCATGGCGACACCGACAATGGCCGGGCCTTGCATCAAGTCGGTTTCTTTTTCATCGCGGCGTTCCTTGAGCAGTTCCGGCGGCGCGTTGTCGCGCAGCAGTTGCGCCAGCTCGATTTCGACTTTCTGGGTGATGACGACGATTTTCTTGATGAGCTGGCCGGTGATGTCCTGGAAGTCCTGCGCCATCATGATTTCAAGCAGGCGGGCTTTTTCGGTATCGGTGTTGGTCAGGACGGTACCGGCAAAGCTGCGCGAGTCGGCAGCCAGCACTTTGAATTCGTCGACGCTGAGCTTGCCGTCGTACAGCTGGGTCCAGCGGCTATCCATGTCGCGGGCCTGCTTGGCCAGGGCGTCTTGCGCCGGCATGCCTTCGTCGATGGTATTGAGGACCTTGTTAGCCGCCTGCTCGGTCAGCGTGGCGATGTATTCGAGGCGGTCCTGGGCATCGGTGATCTGCGATGTAGCAGCGTGCAATGTGCGGTCATAGCCCAGTTCACGCAGCGAGTCGTGCAACAGCCGGACAATACCGCCCAGGCGTTCGAACATCGGATTGTCGGAAGTTCTGGCGGGTGTGGCTTCGTGTTCCTGCTGTTGTTCCTGCTGTTGTTCCTGCTGTTGTTCCTGCTGTTGCGTGGTCTTTGCCGCGGTGGTGGCCGGTGCGGTTGTCGCTTCCGGTTCCGGGTCGGCAAGGGTGGCGGTCCGTTGTGCGGCTACTTCTTCAAACAGCGCATCGAAATCATCTGACATGGCCGGTACTTCCCTGATTGGTTGTGTGTCGAGCCGTTTGCGGCAGCGCCTGGCGCTGCGGGCATCGGGACTGTCATGCGTGACAGAGGGTCCCCCGCCAGGCATGAATGTCCCCGATGATACCCAAAAACCGGTGCGCCAAGGAACGGAACTGGCACAAAAAACTTACATTTGAGCAATCACAGTTTTTTGTCCACACGACCGTCTGACAGGCGTTGATTGACGCTGCTCTCGGCAAACGACTACACTGGCGGCGTTTTGGTGCCCGCGCGTCGTCTCCGATGCGCAGTTAAACGGGAAACACGCGTTCATCACGGACAAGCGTGTGCTGCCCCCGCAACGGTAAACAAGCGCAGAACTGATTTCTGCCGGCCGCATGTCAACACCACTGTGCAACGCTGCATGGGAAGGTGATGCGGTTCGACTTGGGAGCCCGGATACCGGCCAGGACAGGTGGAAACGCAGCATCGGAGAAGTCCGGTTTGCTGCATTTCTGATTAACCGCGCCTGCGGGGAAGCTGGCGTAGTGCTCCCTTGTTTGATTGCCTTCCATGCCCACTTTTTACCGCCCCACCTCCCGTGCTTCTGCACGGGCGCTGACCTTTGTCTCTCTGGTTTCTGTCGCCGCCGGCGCGCTCGCCGACACCAGCATGCCACCGGTCGTCGTGACCGCAGCCCGTATCGAACAGAGCCAGGCTGATGCCTTGCCGCACACCACGGTCATCTCCAGCGATACCATCCGCAACAGCCAGGCGATCGATGTGCTGACACTGCTGCGCAATGAAGCCGGCCTGCAATTTACCCAGAGCGGCGGACCGGGACAACTGGCCTCGTTTTTCCTGCGCGGTGCTTCGCCCAGCCAGACCTTGATCCTGATTGACGGCGTGCCGGTGCGGCGCGAAGGCTTCTCGGGATCGGCGGCGCTCGAGCACATCCTGCCGGAGCAGATCGACCACATCGAAATCGTACGCGGTAACGTCTCGGCGATTTATGGTTCGGGTGCCATTGGCGGCGTGATCCAGATTTTTACCCGGCGCGGCGACCGCACACCAGTCATCGGTGCCACTGTCGAAGCGGGTTCGCGCGGCACCATCAATGTCACCGGCGACATCGCCGGCCAGAGCGACGGCACGCGCTATGCAGTGACCGCAGCGCGCTTCCGCACTGATGGGTTTTCAGCGATGAATCACACCCAATTTCCGAATGAAAATCCGGACAAGAACGGCTACGACAACACCAGCGCCTCGGTATCGTTGTCGCAGCAATGGGCCAAAGGACACGAAGCCGGTATCCGCCTGTATGCCAACGAAGGCAATTTCACCTATGACGGTGGCGGCTTCGGTGCGCCGACCGACATCAACAAGGGCACATCGAAGCAGCAATCGCTGGCGCTATTTTCGCGCGACAAATTGTCGTCGTCATGGGTGTCGAACCTGACCTTGTCACAGACTCGTCTGAGCAACCGCAATATCTCGATCAGTGCCTTCGGCTACGACAGCCGGTACGACAGTACGGCCAATCTGCTGCAATGGAATAATGAGATCTCGCTTACGCCGGACTGGATATTGATCGCCGGCGCTGACCTGGGCCATGAAAAAGCCGACGTCAGCAACGACGACGGCTTTGCCATCACGCGCAACGCACCTTCACGCTCGACCTCCAGCGTCTACGCCGGTATCAGCGGCAAGGCCGATGCCCATCTGCTGCAAGCCAACGTGCGCCACGATCAGGTCGACGGCTCCGGTTCGAAGACCACCGGCTATCTTGGCTATGGCTATGCACTGACACCGGCGCTCAAGCTGATCGCCAGCGCGTCGACCGCTTTCAATGCACCGACACTGGCGCAAGTCTATGACCCCGACAATGGCAATGCCAAGCTCAAGCCCGAGACCTCACGCTCGGTCGAGCTCGGTGCGCAATACGCGCTCGCCGGCACACTGGTGCGCGCCACGGTATTCAAGACCCGCACCAAAGACCAGTTCGGCATCGATCCGGATAACTGCTTTAGCGGTGCCTATCCGTTCGGCTGCCCGACCTTCAACATTGCCCAGGCCAGTAATCAGGGTGTCGAACTCAGTGCCAGCGGCAAGCTCGCCAGCGTCGACCTGAAAACCAGCCTGACATTGCAAGAGCCGGTCGACGATGCGACCAAGCAGATTCTGATCCGCCGTGCCCGCACGCTGGCGTCGGTCTCGGCAGCGCAAGCCTTTGGCGCATTGCGGGTCGGTGCCGACGTCCAGTACAGCGGTAACCGCAACGACGGCAGCCGCTCACTTGGCGGCTATGTGCTGGCCAACCTGAACGCGCGTTACGCGTTGTCGAAATCGGTCTCGCTGTTCGCCCGGGTCGACAACCTGTTCGACCGCGATTATCAGACGATCTATGGCTACAACCAGCCACCACGTGGTGTGTTTGCCGGCTTGCGCTGGCAGCAATGAGGCAGCAGTGAATAGCGGCTCGCAGCGCGCCTGGCTGATCCTGTTGTCGATGGCGGCGACCGCTGCCCTCGCGCTGGGGGCAGCGGTCGCCTGCGGCAGCACGGGCTGCTTTGCCGGCTCGGCCGATATTGTCTGGGCCTTGCGCCTGCCGCGCGCGCTGTCGGCGTTCGCGGTGGGTGGCTTGCTGGCGCTGGCCGGTGCGTTGATGCAG
This sequence comes from Actimicrobium sp. CCC2.4, assembly GCF_034347385.1. Classification (NCBI taxonomy): domain Bacteria; kingdom Pseudomonadati; phylum Pseudomonadota; class Betaproteobacteria; order Burkholderiales; family Oxalobacteraceae; genus Actimicrobium; species Actimicrobium sp. CCC2.4. Next base: position 1,270,214 of record NZ_CP133777.1, read on the forward strand.
GTCTTGCTGCGCAATCCGCTGGCCGATCCGTATGTGCTGGGCGTGTCCGGCGGTGCGGCCGCCGGCGCGATGACCGCGATGTTGCTGGCACCTGCCGCGCTGCTGGCCTGGAGCGCACATGTCGGTGCGCTGGCCGGTGCGCTGCTGGCGACCGGCTTGCTGTTTGGTTTGGCCCGGGGCGCGTTGTTGCGCTTGTCGGGAAGTGTTTCCGGAATTCGTTTGATCCTGACCGGCGTGATGATTGCCGCCGGTTTTGGTGCTTGCATGACCTTGTTGCTGACCCTGGCGCCGGACGCGCGCTTGCGCGGGATGATCTTCTGGCTGATGGGTGACCTTGATAATAATTTGCTGTACGCGCCGGCCTGCATCGCGCTGTTGCTGGCAGTGATCTGGTCGTGCGCCAATGCGGCACGGCTCAATGTGCTCGCGCATGGCGATGCTGCCGCGCAGTTGCTGGGCGTGCCGGTGCTGCGCCTGCGTGCGCTGACTTTGCTGGTGGCCTCGGTGGCAACGGCGGCGGCGGTGGCCGTGGCCGGCACAATCGGTTTTGTCGGGCTGGTCGTACCGCATGCATTGCGACTGCTGTTGGGCAATGACCAGCGACTGCTGTTGCCGGCCTGTGCGCTCGGTGGCGGCATCGCGCTGGTGCTGGCCGATTTGCTGGCGCGCGCCATCGTCGCGCCGACCCAGCTACCGGTCGGCGTGATCACCGCGCTGGTCGGCGTGCCGGTATTTCTGTTCCTGCTGCAGCGGGGGCGGGCGTGAATTCCCTGCGGGCTGAACATGTCAGCATCACCATCGGCGGGCGAACCCTGATCCGCGCGCTCGACTGGCAAGTCAGTGCTGGCCAGTTCTGGTGTGTGCTCGGGCGCAATGGCGTCGGCAAAACCAGCCTGCTGCATACGATCGCCGGCTTGCTGCGACCGTCGACCGGACGGGTGCTGATCGACGAGGTGGCGTTGCCGGCGATTCCTGCGCTGGCGCTGGCACGCTTGCGCGGGCTGATGCCGCAACAACATGTCGATGCGTTTTCGATGTCGGTGCTCGAAACGTTGCTGATCGGTCGCACGCCGTATCGCATCGGGCGCGGCTGGGATACCGATGCCGATATCGCTGCCGCCCGTGCGGCGCTCGATAGCGTCGATCTGGGCGGTCGCGCCGGTAGTGACGTGCTGCAGTTATCGGGTGGCGAGCGCCAGCGCGTCGCGCTGGCGACGCTGCTGGTACAGGCACCGGCGATCATGCTGCTTGACGAGCCGACCGCGCATCAGGATGTGGCGCACCAGCTGGCAATGCTGGCACTGGTGCGCCAGCTCAGCGAGCGGCATGCGGTGGTGATGAACTGCCATGACATCAACCTGGCGGCGCGCTTTGCGACCCATGTGCTGGTGCTGGGCGCGGATCGTAGCTGGAGCGGCACGGTCGACGCCGTGCTGGTGCCGGCGGTGCTGGAGCCGGCTTTCGGTTGCGCTTTCCGGGTGCTGGAAGGGCAGGGGATGCGCAGCTTTATTGCGGGGTAGCGCTGTGGTCCGGATTTTGATGAGGTTTTCCGGCGTTCGCCAGGGCATGTGGTGCCAATGCCCGTTGGTTATTGCACCCTTGTATTATGGTTTTGAAGTTGTCTTAGTTTTGAAGTTGTCTTAGTTTTGAAGTTGGTTTAGTTTTGAAGTTATGCCGGCGCGGCACTGCCGGGATAAAGCTGTAGCAGTTCTTGAGGGGCACCTCAAGATCGAGTGGCTGGATGCCGTTTGCACCCTTTGGCTTCGCGCCAGTGTCGTAGATTTTTGCAGCAGTCGCTCACCTCCACATGAAGATCGGACAGTATCTTTGGCCCGGCTTGCCGGTAGCCCGCATTCACAAGGTAGATCACGAGAGGATGTTGTATGCACAAATATCATTTGGGAATCGATGTCGCAAAAGCCAAACTTGATTGCGCCCTGCGCATGCCTGATGGCAAATACAGAAACAAAGTCGTTGCCAATACGCCCGCCGGTTATACGACGTTGAGCCTATGGCTCAACAAGCACGGCGCAACGCTGCCTCATGTGTGTATGGAAGCCACCGGGGTCTACTGGGAAGCCGTCGCAGAGTATCTGGCTAGCCAGAACATGGTCGTCAGCGTCATCAATCCTGCTCAAATCAAGGCGTTTGGCACCTCCCGCATGGTGCGCACCAAGACCGATCGCGTCGATGCGCAGCTAATTGCGGCATTCTGCGTCGAACGTTGCCCCGACGCCTGGCAAGCGCCATCACCCGCCGAACAGGCCTTGCGCGCCATGGTGTTGCGCCTCGACGCGCTGCAGAACATGCGCACCCAGGAGAGCAACCGGCTTGACGTAGCACGCGACGCGGTACAAGACGGCATCGCCGGGCATATCACCTGGCTTGATACCGAGATCAAGAAACTTAGTGCCATGATCAAGAATCATATGAACGACGATCCTGACCTCAAGGACAAGCAGGCTCTGCTTGATAGTATTCCGGGCTTGGGCGAACGTACCATTGCTGTTCTGCTGGCCTTTTATGCCGACACCCAACGCTTTGATAACGCCAGAAAGGCGGTCGCGTTTGCTGGCCTTGATCCGCGCCAGCACGAGTCCGGCAGCAGCGTCAAAGCCAAGCCCCGCATGTCCAAAGTCGGCCATTCCTTTTTGCGCAAGGCGCTTTACATGCCAGCAATGGTGACCTTGTACAAAACAGCATGGGGCAAATCCTTTCGCGCGCGCTTAGCCGCTTCCGGAAAACCGCCCATGCTCATTATTGGCGCCATGATGCGAAAACTTGTTCATGTCGTCTTTGGTGTCCTCAAATCAGGAAAATCTTTCGATCCTGCGCTGCATGGCAGTTGACCGGCATAACAGTATCTACGTCCGGGGGGCGATACGATGGCTCTTCGGGTAGGGTGCAATAACCGCAGGGCATTGCACCGGCTGCGTACCAGATCAGCGCCTGACTTTTAAAATTCTTCCCAGTCGTCGTTGGCAACGGTAGGTTTCTTCACCGCCAGCGAGGAAGCACCTGCTGCCCGTGCGATCAATGCTTTCCTGGCGACGGGGAGGCGTACGGCAGCCACCGTGCCGTTTCTGGCCGCGACCTGCAGCGGTGGACTCGTCCCGTCCAGCCGGAAAATACTGACCACGTCCGACAAATGATGGGCCTGGTCTTGCATGCTTTGCGCGGCGGCAGCGGCTTGTTCGACCAGCGCTGCGTTCTGTTGAGTGACGTCATCCATCTCGGTGATGGCCATGTTGATCTGCTCGATGCCACGGGTCTGTTCGGCGCTGGCCGACGAGATCTCGCCCATGATGTCGGTGACACGCTGCACGCTGGTGACGATTTCATCCATCGTCACGCCGGCCTGATCGACCAGCCGGGCGCCGGCATCGACCTTGTCGACCGAATCGCTGATCAATCCCTTGATTTCTTTTGCGGCGGTTGCCGAGCGCTGCGCCAGGCTGCGCACTTCGGCCGCGACGACGGCAAAACCGCGACCCTGTTCACCGGCGCGGGCTGCTTCGACGGCGGCATTGAGCGCGAGGATGTTGGTCTGGAACGCGATGCTGTCGATGACGCCGATGATATCGACGATCTTCTTCGACGAGTCATTGATCGAGGTCATCGTGCCGACGACTTCGGCCACGACCGCACCGCCACGCACCGCCACTGCCGAGGCACTGGCGGCCAGACTGTTGGCCTGGCGGGCATTGTCGGCATTCTGGCGCACCGTCGAAATCAGGTCTTCCATTGATGACGCGGTCTGTTCCAGCGAACCGGCCTGGGCTTCGGTACGGGCCGACAGGTCCATGTTACCGCTGGCGATTTCGCCGGAGGCATTGGCGATCGTGTCGGTACCGACACGCACCTGCCCGACGATTTCGCCGAGCCGGTCGCGCATGGTTTTCAGTGCAAACAGCAGGCTGGACTGGTCGCCCGGACGCAGGTCGATGGGCGAGTGCAGGTCGCCGGCGGCGATATTGGCGGTGACTTGCATCGCATAGCCAGGCTCGCCACCGAGCTGGCGCAGCAAGCCGCGCGTGATCAGGATGGCGGAAGCGAGACCGGCCAGCAAGGCAATGCCGGTGAACACGGCGATCAGCAATTGTCCGGAATGGCCGCGCCGGGCGACTTCCGCCTTGGCGTCGTCGATCGTGGCGCGTTGCTGGTTGGCCAGTTTGTCCAGCGTGGTCAGATACGCCGCCAGCGCAGGTTCGAGCTGGCCGCCGATTGCGGCTTTGGTGGCCTCGTCATTGCCTTCTTTTTTTGCACTGAAGGCGGTAGTACGGGCTTTGATGTAGGCGCTGCGGCGCTCGCCGATTTCGGTATAGACCGGTGCCTCGGTCTCATTTTTCAGCGTCTCGAGCTGCTTCTGGATTTCGCTGATGCGGGCTGACGTGGCCTTGATGTCCGCTTCAGTTTTCTTTTGTATGGCAGCGTCATTACCGCTTAATACCGTGATCAGACGCGCACCGTTCAGATGGGTCGCCGCATGCCATTCCTGCACCAGCCCGGCCTTGACCATCGTCGTGGACATCATTTTGCCGGCGATCTCGCCGACGCCTTGCAGCGACCAGATGCCGATGCCGGCCGCACACAGCAGCAGCAACAGGATGGTCGAAAAGGCCAGCGCAAGCCGGGATGCAACAGTCATTTTGGAGGGGATCATGGCAATTAGCTCCTGCAACGGGATCGATATTTTCCTGCCAGGTCGGGGACTCTGACAGAAACTTTTTTATGTTTTTTACTGCGCCGATGGCGGATTCCGGGCTGTACAGGCGCTGCGGCTGGTGTCGAAGTGCGTGCCGTATTTTTCCCTGCACCAGACGTTCATGTCGGTATGCGGTGGTCCCGACTGCGCTTGTGGCGCGGCTGCGCGCTGCAGAAAATCTTGCACGGCGGTGTCACCGATCTGATAGCTCATGGCCAGCAGGATCACGGTAATGACCAGATTAGCGATAGCTGGTAGTCGAATGCGCGCTACCGGATCATTCCAGAGTTTCCAGCTCCAGTAAATACCCGGAAGCAACAAAAAGAACGAGGCACCTGCTGCAGCCGGACTGACGCGCCATATGCGTCGGATCAGCCAGATCCATAGCACCAGACTGAGCAGCATCAGTAACAGGTAGATGACGATCAGCATGGTGGTCCTTTTATCGGGAGTCGCTTAGGAGGGACGTTTGCGGCGCGCGCTGTCGAGCTGGCGGCACAGCAGCTCGGTGCCGTCGAGCAGACGCGGGCCGCTGCGGGCCAGCCAGTCGGCATTGATGACGAACAGGTTGTTGCGCTGCACGGCCAGCAACGATGGAAAGCGACGCCAGTCGGCCAGTGCAGCCGCCTCGTCGTCACCGCCGGTCAGGATGACTTCGGGATTGGCTTGCAGTACCGCTTCGGCACCGATCACGGGGGCGAGTTGCGGTAGCTGCGCGAAGATGTTGTTACCACCGCAAAGCCGGATCGCTGACGACACCATGCTCTGTCCATTGAGCGTCATCAGCGGCGCGCGCCAGATCTGGTAGAACACCGGCACGGTCGCGCGCCGCTGGTAGGTACTGGTCAGTGTCTGCAGTCGCACCCGGAAATCGCGCGCCGCAGCGTGGCCGGTGGCTTCGCTGCCGGCCAGCGTTGCCAGCCGTTCCAGCGACGACGCGATCGTCGCGAAATCGCGTGGTTCGCTGTCGAAAACCGCGATGCCGAGGGCGCGCAGGCGTGCCAGTTGCGAGGCCGAATTGCCGCTGCCCCAGGCCACCACCAGGTCGGGCTTGAGCATCACGATACGCTCGATATCGAGTGCCGCAGCACCGCCGACCGAACCGATTATTTTGGCCGCCGGCGGGAAATCGCTGTAATCGCTGACCCCGACCAGACGCGCGCCGGCACCGGCGGCAAACAGCAATTCGGTCACGTGCGGTGCCAGGCTGATGATGCGGCGCGCCGGTGCATCAAGCCGGATCGGGTGGCCGGCATCATCGGTGGCCGACACCGGTGCGGCCCCGGCGAGCGCGCCTGATGTGGCGAGCAACAACGCGATCAGTAGTCGCGGCATCGTCACACTTCGAGGTTATCGATCAGGCGTGTCGCACCGAGTCTGGCGGCGGCCAGCACGACCAGCGGTTCGCCGCGCACGATTTCGTCGGTGCTCGGTGCCTGTAGGTCCGAGCGACGGCGCACCGACATGTAGTCCGGCTGCCAGCCGTTGGCCGTCAGCAGACCCATCGCGTGGCGCTCCAGCGCAACCACGTCATGCTGGCCGGCGCGCACTTCGGCGGCCATCGCATTGAGTGCCTGATACAACTGCGGCGCGGTGGCACGTTCCTGTTCCGACAGGTACATATTGCGCGACGACAGTGCCAGCCCATCGTCGGCGCGAAAGGTCTCGGCAGCGATGATGGTGGTCGGCAGTGCGAACTGGCGTGACATGTTCCGCACGATCATCAGCTGCTGGTAATCCTTCTTGCCGAATACGGCCACGCTCGGCTGCACGCACGAAAACAGCTTCAGCACGACGGTGGTGACACCTGTAAAAAACCCCGGCCGGAACTCACCTTCCAGCGTATTGCCCAGATCATCGGGCGGCTGCACGCGAAATTCCTGCGGCTCGGGGTAGAGGTCTTTTTCGGTCGGCGCGAACAGCACGTAGACGCCTTCTTTTTCGAGCTTCTCGACATCCGACTGGAAGGTACGCGGGTACTTGTCGAAGTCTTCGTTCGGCCCGAACTGCAGCCGATTCACGAAGATCGATGCGACCACCGGATCACCATGTTTCCTGGCCAGCCTGATCAGCGACAGATGGCCGTCATGCAGATTGCCCATCGTGGGAACGAAGGCAGTACGCAACTGGCCGCGCAACTGGTCGCGCAAATCGTCGATCGAGGAAATGATTTTCATGGATATCCAAAAGCAGGGAAAAAAGGAGGAGAGGAATCAGCCGGGCG